>DBXX01000045.1 GCA_002309675.1 Lachnospiraceae bacterium UBA1201 | reverse complement strand
ATGCGGACCGCGCTGAGGTGTGGAAGAATACAGAAGCAATGCTGAAGTGAGCCGCGGGTGGATGATTAAGGGACATTTATAGAAAGGGGGGATATTATGCAGCATGTATATAGAATTGGTTCGTTTAACTGGAATAATCTTTCGAATCATCATTTTAGCCAGAATAATCAAAGATATAAAGGGTTCGAAGTAATTTCAGATCTCATTAGGCAAGAAAAACTCGATATCGTGTGCTTTCAAGAGATATTAAGCGAAGGAAAGCCGATTAATGATTTAGTAAATAATTATCTTAATGGTTGGGAAAAGAAATGGGTACAACCTAAGGATTCAAAAGATCCTACAAAAAATAAGGATAATCGTGGTGAGGGCTATGCCATTATATGGAATAGCCGAATGTTTGAAATGGCAGAAGGTGGAGACCCATTAGGTTCAAAAGAATTTGAACCAACATCACTGGAAGATGGAAAGTACAGGTTTTTTTCGCGTGTTCCAATGTATGCGAGACTAATACCGAAAAATGGTGGATATTTTGAGTTTAGACTTTTGAATGTACATATTCACTGCGGTAAAGATAATAAAACCGAATATGATAAGCGCAAAAAAGAATACGAATGCTTGATAAAAGAAATATATCCAGACATAAGTATGTTAAGAAAATATGGTAATTTCCGCCCTGCATATACTATTGCGATGGGTGATTATAATCTGAATATCAGAAGATCCCCTTTAGAGGAAAAAAATCTCAAGATTGATCCTAATACATATCTTAATGAACAGTATATTAGCGAGCAACAAGAAATAAGAACATTACAAGAGGAACTTACTACTTTAAAGAGCAAAAGCGATGCGTACAGTCAGAATTATGATCATTTTACAGTCGATATAAAGAGTCTTCGGAAAGATGGTATAACTTGGGCTGTTGAGCGTGTAGATGCTGTAAAAGACTATTGTAATGGGAATTTCGAAGAATATAGAGCGAGCGTATCTAATCATGTTCCGATAATTATAGAACTAGGAATAGGGTCATAAACATGAGTGATTATAGGAACCTGAAAACTAACGGGGGTGAGAGATATTAGTATAATTATAGGTTCGTTTAATCTTTATAAATTCAGGGGAGAAAGTAACGACAAATCCAAGAAAAACTACAAACAAATAGCTCACATTATTAAAAATGAAAGATTTGATATTATAGCGCTACAGGAAGTGTTCTCGGATTCTTCGCTTAAAAACCTCCTTATGCCTCATTTAAAAGATAAATACGACTATATTTGGCAAGCGTCTTCTGGAAAAGAGGAAACATATAAAGAAGGCTATGCATTTATATGGAAAAAAGAAAAGTTTAAACTTGTGGGTGAAGAAGACGGAGAACTGTATAAACGAAACAAGGCGAAGAATAAATTGGTTCGACCGCCTTTAGTTGCAAGGTTTGTTCCCGTCAAAGAATCTGACAATGGATTTTTTGAGTTGAGATTAATTACAACCCATATGGCGTTTGCAAAACCTAAGTCGGTAGAGCTTTCTGCTTCCGAGTATAGAAGAAGAAAATTAAAAGTATTAACTGAGGAAATCTATCCGGATATAGCAGATGATAGATTTGGGAATTTTCGCCCTGCATATACCATTCTTATGGGAGATTATAACATGTGCATTACAAAAAGCCCTAAACTATACAGTGAAATGGGGGATAGTGGCTTTTTTGAAGCAGCGTTACCCAACGGGCTTTTGACCAGGTTATTTGCTCAGAAAATTAAACTTGTCAGAACTGTTCAGAGTGAATTGACTTCCTTAAAACGACCTAAAGATGACCTGGATTCAACGGAAAAATATGATGTTGATGAGGAGTCCAATGCTGAAGAGTCGCAGGAATTCGATTCGGATTTGTATTCAAAAGATTATGACCATTTTTCTTATGATGTTGTACGATTTGATGGTATTGGGATTCGAACTCAGAGAGTTGACGCCGTTGGCGATTATTATAATAATGATCTGGCTACATATAGACAGGAAGTATCAGACCATGTTCCTATCAAGATTTACATTGATTTTAAAGGAAACTAATTGATGAAATCATAGAAGTAAGAAAAGGGGATAAAGCTATGGAAATAAAAAACAGTTTAAGCGAACAAATCCAAAAAGGAGTTTTTAATTTCGCCGATGCTAAAGTTAAAACTGCATATGCATTGAATTTATGTACGGTATCAGTATCACAGATCGTTGATTATAATGATATTGTAATCCTAGAGCAGGAGTATGATACAATTCTTAATAACCTGAATTTAGAACAAATGCCGAAAGACGAAGCGTTGTTGAAAGTATTAAAGCAACTGCTTGATACGATTACGTTTTTCCGCATGCAGGAAGGTGATAAGAAGTTCATTGACCGTGAGTATCAAAACAAGATGAAAAACGCCATTTGGAGCGCTATTCCAAATATTGGTTTTATTTTGGCTGGTGGTAATCCAATCACATTAGCCATGTCCTTGGCTTCTCAAGTCGGTGTAGGCTACATGAATTATCGTAAGACGAAAGCGGAAAATCAGTTCGCTTATGAAAAGGAGATGTGGCAGTTGCATCGAGCAGCCATCGAGCAGTTCAACGGTTTGCGCCGTGAACTTTTTGATACTGCATGGCGGCTCGTAGATGCATATGATATCCCGGACGAATATCGATTAACCGAGCGCCAAGTGACTCAGTATAACGAGATCCTGATGGATGCTGACGCATTCCGCCGTTACGAGAGGCTCGACTCGATTAAGGATAAGTTCATCGCTTATCCGCCGTTCTGGTATTTCTTTGGAAACACGGCCAATGAACTTTGGAAGGTGACAGAAGGTGAACTGTCGGATTTCTATTTCCAGGCTGCGAAGATGTGCTTTGAAGTATTTATTCGGTCATTTAAGGCATGTGACCTGTTACGCGAAAATCAAGTGGCTTCTTCGTGTGCGTTGGAGTATATTGACCTGCTTCGGACTGATATTCCGGAGGAAAGACAGAAGATAGATGAACTGATCAAGTTTGCCTTGGATTACTCCGGAAATGCAAATGATGTTCTTCAGTTGTGCGCATTTTCCTATCTGAAGATCGGTGACGCGAAGAGTGCAGCACAGTTGTTCCGTCGTCTGGTGAACGAGAATTACAACGCAGTTGTGAATGCACAGTTGTTGAGCCGCTATTATGTCAGTGCTTATTTGAACGGTGATAATACTTCGGTTGCAGGATATCAGTATCTGGAGAAGAGAATGGATGAAAAGTATCTCTATCCGTTTCCGAACCAGAAGTTGTTAGAGGGTGGTAGCGAAACGGCAATTGCGGAGATCGAAAGTTCGTTTATCGATAACCAGAAGAAGATATTGACCCGAAAGTTCGGTATCGTGATCGAACAGTTCCGCAGGAAATATGAGATCCTCTTTAATAAGTGTATCCCAGTGCCGGAAAGGAAACAGTATTCGGATAATTATTTCAATGGATCAGTGACGGCCTACGCGAACCGAAAGGCTGATGGCGCTGAATTGAAAAACAAGAGAACCATGAATGCGTATATTGATGACCTGAAGGAAACAGACTATCCGTATAACTATTTGCCGGTTCTTAATGACATGTTGAACGCATCCTATTTGTTGAATTGCGTTCAGGGGCAGGAGAATGCATTGTTGATGGTTATCAGTAATGCGGTGATCGCAGATCATGAAAAACTGAAGAAGATTGCAACGAGGATCTCGAAAGATGATTTTGAAGAAGAGGATTATTATAAGCTTTTGGATATCTCATTCGGATCGTATACGGACAGTTTCTTTGAGAAGATAGTAGCTGCATCTGCTGAGTACATCGCTCAGAAGACAGATATCGTATCCATGAATGAAGCTGAAGGAAATCTTCGGGATTTCTGCATCAAGGAAGGCTTTGAGTCTCCCGAGGTTCTCTACGATTCATCGGATGACATGGTGGATGTTCCTGAACTGAAGAAGCAGTATTTGGGTGTGGAACTGATTGACGATGGAAAGACTACCATTGAAACAGATACCCGATATGATGAGATAGCAAGTAATATCCTTCAGTATAAAGAGAAGATTACAAACGAGGAGGCTGGAGTTACACTTTTGATGAGAAACCAGCCGAAGTTTGATCGGTATTTCATTGACCTTAAGAATGTGCCGGATAAGCATACTTTACAGCGTAAGACGGTTGCTATTCTGGATGATGGGGCAGAGTCGGATAGTGATCTTTTGTTCACCACAGAAGGCTTGGTTCAGATTGTTAAGGGGAAGATGAAGGAGCCGCGCCCGTATGATGAGATCAAACTTTTGAAGAATAACGCCGGTTTGCAGATCAGTTCGGATTATGAAAACGATAGAATTAATATGTCGGCTATGATTGAATTGATTCAGTCGCTTAGAACGGATCCGACCATGAAGGTTGTCGACGACAAAAATCCCGTCGAAGCTATTTTCGGATTCTTCAAGTTCTAAGGGAATCGAATTAAAGTAACAGGAGGTGCCCCATGAATTGTAAAACATGTGGAGCTGAGTTGCCCTCAGTAGATTTAACGCATTGCCCGAAGTGCGGGGAGCCGTTGGATAGCGTGTCACTGAAGCAGCAGAAGTTAACGGAGTTCAGGCAGAAGATGTATCGCTGGATGCTGCTACTGTGTTCTGCTGAAGGACTGTTTTTGGTTGCTGTCTCGTTGTTTATATCGTTTTTCACGATAAAAGCAAACCGCAATGACGGGATTTTTACCACCATGCCGAAGGTGGATCGACTGGTTACGTTGACTGAAGCAGATTTGATGGTCGATTTGATCGTTATACTGACCATATGCTTTCTGGGCGCGGTGTTGATCTTCTTTGAGAAAAACAGCAGCGGTATACGACAGATCGTAGTAGGTGTTCTGCTTCTTGCGGCCGGACTGGTCGTTTATCTTCACGATAAAGGAAAGGTCGAGCTGGTTTTCGAGAAACAAATGAGAGAAGAGGGTGGGCGCATCGCCCCGGGCCCCGGCTTCAACGTCTTTTTGTGTGGGGCGTGCTTGGTGATCGCATCAGGAATGGCGATGATGGTCCTCAATTACATTTTTAAAAGACAAAAGAAGAAAAATGAGACTGTTTATAGCGATACGATTTGATAACAAGATCCTGGATGCTTTGACGCGTTACCGGGAGGAGCTGAAGAAGCTGGGCGTGACGGGGCGGTTTACCCCGCGGGAGAACATGCACCTCACGCTGGCATTTATCGGAGAGTATAATGATCCGGATGCGGTGCTGGAGGCCATGGAGCAGGTGGAGTTTAAGCAGGTGAAGATCCGCTTCGACGGGGTCGGCTGGTTTGACGACCTGTTTTGGATCGGGCTGAAAGATAATCCGCAGCTGCTGGATTATGTTAAGAGGCTGCGGCATCAACTGGCGGAGCGGGGCATTCCGTTCGACCGAAAGAAGTTCTCGCCGCATATTACATTGACCCGAAAGTATGCTTCTGCCGGCGGCAGAAGCGCAGCGATCCCGAAACCGCCGGAGAGCAGCATGATCGCGACGGAGGTGTCGCTCATGCGGTCGGATCGCGGAAAAAACGGGATGATATACAGCGAGGTCGGAAGTGTAGGGTATTAGGGCTTACGCGAAGAATGAGAGAAAGGTGAAGTAGACGGGGGTGTGTTGGCCCCTGCGGGAGGAGCGATTATGGAAAAAGAGAATTCATCTTCGGGTAGAGGCTTGAAGATAATATTAATTATTCTTTTCGGAATCATACTGGCTTCTGCCATAGGGCTGGTCGTGTTTATAGTCTTTTTCTCCGGAAAATCTAAGGATGGACTGGTGTTAACGGTTACACAACAAACGTGGTCAGGATTTGCGGAGAAACAGGCGGATCCTGTGGTGACTGAGTATAAAGACCTGAAAGAAGGATTGGTTCTGTATGATGATACCTATATATCGCGTTCTACCGATGAAAACGGGAATGAAGTTACGGAAATGAAAACGCTATTCGGAGTCGTGAAGGTAGACCAGGTAAATGAGGATAGTGTTCTGCTGAAGATCCAGAGTACGCGTTTTTATTTGCGGCCATCGATGAGACAAGTGGAAAGCCTCGAGATCAAGATCGGCGAGAGCGCGACAATAGTTACGGGGATGATGGATCTCGAAATAGATCTTACATTTGAACTGAAGTGAGAAATTTCCATGTTTCGGCTTTTTGTTTATAATTTTTCTGCGAATTCGTAGTATAATGGATAGTGTGTTTGAGTAAGTAGTATAGAGGACTGTTGACGATGAGCATGACGGATGAAGAATTATATGATCGCTATTTGAAGCGGCAGGATGAGGCCGATATCCGTGTGCTCTTCGAGCGGCATAAGGAGGGGCTGCTCCTGTTTATTAACGGGTTCGTTCATAACCTGGATGACGCGGAGGAGCTGATGATCGACTCTTTTGCGCAGGTCGCTGCGGGCAGAACGTTGTTCTCCAGACGCAGCGCGTTTAAGACTTGGCTGTTTTCCATCGGGAAGAAGCAGGCGCTGATGCATCTGCGTAAGATGCGGAAATACGAAGCAGCGCCGATCGATGAGGAGACGCCGGGGGCGGAGCAGGAACTGCCAGAGCTGCAGATCCTGCAGGAGGAGCAAAAGAGGCAGCTGTATCATGGACTGAAGAAGATACCGGCCGACTACAGCCGCGTATTGACCCTGATCTATTTTGAAGAGATGTCGCATGATGAAGCCGCGCGAGTCATGGGAAAAAGTAAGAAACAAATCTATCATTTGGTAGAGCGTGGGAAGAGAGCCCTGCGCGAGACTCTCGAGCAGGAAGGCTTCGGCGCCGATATCGCAGGATGAATTTCATAGGATGCTGATTAAGGATGCAACCTGGAAAGAGATTTCCCGAGGTTGCATCTATTTTTGTAATTCGTGTGTAATATAACCGGATAAAACCAAACTATATAGGTGAAGGCATGAGGCATCATGCTTTCCCGGGAAAGGTTGATCAACAAAATGAAAGATGAACAGATCATTGAATTGTACTTTGCGCGAAACGAGATCGCACTGGTAGAGACGTCGGATAAATACGGCAATTATTGCAGGACTATAGCCTGGAATATACTGTATGACAGAGAAACGGCTGATGAGTGCTTTAACGATACGCTGCTTCAGAGCTGGAATAAGATTCCGCCTACACGGCCGAACAGCCTGAAACTCTTTGTAGGGAAGATCATACGCAATCTTTCGCTGAATCGTCTGAATAGTAAAATGGCAATCAAGCGGGGAGGCGGCGAGATCGATCTGGCCCTGGGAGAACTGGAAGAATGTGTGGCAGATCCTATCGCCCCTTCGGCGGAGCAGATCGAAGATGATATGGTGATCCGGGACGTTATGAATACGTTCCTGGCCGGACTATCCGCGCAAAACCGACGGCTCTTCGTCAGACGCTACTGGTACTGCAGTTCGATGAAGGAGATCGCGGCAGCTATGGGCATGTCAGAGGCCAATGTTGCGACAACCCTTTTACGCATCAGAGGAAAACTGAAGGAAGCTTTAGAGAAAGCAGGTGTAGTATTATGAGTAAACGCGATAAAAGTAAACGTTTGCTTCGGGTGGCCGGGGAGATCGACGAAAAGTTCATCCAGGAGGCTGAATATACGAAAAAAGAACTGGAGAGTCTGAAAGCGTCCGCTGCGGCAGAGGCCTGGGCGCAAACAGTCCCGGAGATGAATGAAAAGGAGAAGATGGATATGAATAATCAATTATATCCGAAGCAGAATAACGAGGATATAAAAGAAGTAGTCCCGGCTGCGAAGAAAAGTAAAACAGTGACGATCATCGGCATCGCTTCGGCGGTGACGCTGGTGGCAGCCGCCATTCTGCTGTTTGTTTTATTGTGGAACCCGAATCGAAAGTCGGATGTCATTTCAACTACGGAAGCTGACGCTTCCACGACCGAAGCGGACATTTCGACGGCAGAGGCGGCAGAAACCACACAGGCAGCCTCATTGGCCGAACAAACACAGGAAGTTGAGACGGTAATTTCAGGTGATATTACTGAAGAGGATACTTCGGTCGATACCTCGTCTGAGGAAACAGATACCAAAGATCCGTCAGAAGAAACTACTACAGAGGAAACCACCGGAGAGGAGACTACTGTAGAGGAAACTCCCACAGAGGAAGCGACCACACAGGAAGCTACTACACAGGAAGCTACCACACAGGAACCCACTACAGAGGCAGCGACTACACAGGAAGCTACTACAGAAGTAGCCGCTACAAAAGAGAGCGAAGAGGAAACGGCACCTGTTATCACAAGCGGGGTTGCAATCGATAAAACGAATTTTCCGGATGCGAATTTCCGAAACTACGTTTCTGCGAATATCGATAAGGATAAGAACGGAACTCTTTCCGAACAGGAGATCAAAAGCGTAAAAGAGATCGATGTAACTGATAAGGAGATCCAGGACCTGACCGGCATAGGTTATTTCAGTGAACTGGAAGGTTTGACGTGCAATAACAATGCGATCACGAAACTGGATCTTTCCGGAAATCCGCTTTTGAGTGGATTATGGGCCAGCTATAATTATTTGACAGAGCTCGATTTATCCAAAAACCTCGAACTGGGCACGATTAGTATTGTCGACAACCGGTTGACCAAACTAAAACTGCCCGCAAACAGAAAACTGGATTATCTGGATTGTTCCGGAAATCAGCTGACGAGTCTGGATGTTTCGAAGAACCCGAATATTTGTTCTTTATCTCTCGATTATAATCAGATCAAGAGTCTGGACCTGTCAAAGAACTCGGAACTGATCTGGTTTGGGTGTGACGGTAATCAAATCGAACAGCTGGTTTTTTCTAATAGTCCCAAAGTGGTCAATATATCTTGCTGTGGTAACCGATTGACAGCGTTAGATGTCTCAATGTTGCCTGATCTGGTTATTCTGCATTGCGATGCGAATTCCTTGACCGAATTGAATGTTACAAAGAACAGAAATTTGACGGAACTGTATTGTACGATCAATCCACTGACGACCATCGATGTAAGCGAGTGTCCGCCTCAGATCGAAGTGATGGCGGATGAGGGCGTAACGATCATTCGGGAAGCTGTTGAAGAACCTACGAAGGAGCCGCTTCCGGTTGATGAAGCAGTAACAGACATCACAAAGTCGGTAGCGATCACCGGAGAGACATTCCCGGATTCGTATTTCCGTGAATATGTGAAGAGTCAGTTCGACTCGAATCATGACGGAGTGCTGAGTGCATCGGAGCGTCAGGCGGTAAGAGAGATCGATCTTAGTGATGTGGTAAATGACAACATCCATGTGGTTCTCAGTGTGAAAGGAGTAGAATATTTCCCGAACCTGGAGATCTTAGATGCTATGCAGATGGGCGAAAACGGCATGAGCGATGGACTGCAGGGACTGGATGTAAGCCATAATCCGGCGCTGAAGTCTTTAGTTGTTAACGGTTCCGGTATAGAAAAACTGAATGTAAGCGCGAATCCGGCTTTGGAGAGTCTGTCTCTCTGGTATACCGGGGTGAAAAAACTGGATATAAGTATGAACCCTGCGCTGAAGGAACTCACACTTTGGGGGGACGGCTATTTGACCAGCCTGGATACAAGTGTGAATCTTGAATTGGAGAAACTGACCATCGAACATGCGTATATAGGCACGCTGAATCTCAGAAACAACCCTGCATTAACGTCGCTTACGTTAAATAATAGTGGCCCACATGCACTGGATGTTTCGCAGAACCGGCTTTTGGAAACCCTTTTCGTTATGTCGGATAAGGTCGGAACGATCGATGTGAGTCAAAATCCACTGCTCAAGAATTTCACATCATACACTAATGGCATTGAGAAGTTGGATTTTTCGAATAATCCGAAGTTGGAAGAATTGTATGTAATGGAGGAGAATCTCGACACACTCGATATCACTAAGTGTACAGCCCTTAAAACGTTCCACCTGTATAGATGCGCGTTCAGCAAACTGGATCTGAGCACCAATACAGCACTGGAGGAATTACGTGTAGATCCGCCGATTACATTGACCGGAGTGAAAGAGGGACTGGAAGTTCAAAAACAATAAAACTTAAAACTGCTTAAGGATGCGACCCGGGAAGAGTATTCCGAGGTTGCATCCTTTTTTTATCGGATTTTTTAAAATTTCGGTGGGTAAAATGCGTCCAACCTGCAACTAAAGGACAGATAAGTAGTTTTTCTGCCGATTTGAGGCAGGGATACTGAAGATAGATATAGGAGGTCTGACCATGAAATATTCGGATGACGAAGCGATTCGCGAGATCGTCCAGAGAGGGCGAAGCGTCCGGGATCGAAGGATGTACGGGAGGATGTGCGCGCTGGGCGGTTTATCCGTCGGGCTTGCGGTGGCACTGATCTTCGTGCTTTTGACCGGAATAGGAGTTCGGATGGGGGGCAATGCAGGCTCCGGGGATATCGCCGTGGTTAGTACGACGCAGGCGAGCCCGGGCGAGGAGGCGACGAAGACGCCGGTGGAGGAAAGCACCTTACCTCCGGTAGAGTTGGCGGAAGGCACCGAAGAAGTGCCGGGCACGGAGGATGCACAGCTTCCGGGCGGTGAGCCGATCGTCGGCGGCAATCCTGCGCTTCCTCCTTCGATGCCGCAGCCGGGAGAGAAGGATTGGATCGACAAAGGCTGGGAACTCGAGGCGGCAGCAGCGTCGGTTTTGAAGCTCGATACCTATGATGCGCAGGGCGAGCGGATCTGCACGGGCAGCGGATTTGTTATTTATGATCAGCAGTATCTGGTTACGGCTTACCATGTGGTGGTGAATATGGACCACCTGATAGCGACCATGGATTGGGGCGACACATTTGAAGTACGTGATGTGATCGCCGTGGATCAGGAACTGGACATCGCCGTTCTGCGGATCACGCAGCTTCCCGAGGAAGTGGAGATTAAACCGCTTAAGCCTGTGGATGGCAAACCGATGAGAGGCAACAAAGTCGCAGCGATCGGCAGCCAGTTCGGCATAACAAACATGATCACAACGGGTATGCTGAGTGGATACTGGGTAACCGGAGAGAATGAGCGGATCCTGTTTACAGCCCCGGTCGCAAGCGGCAGCAGCGGCGGTCCTTTGTTCGGAGAGTATGGATTTGTCATCGGCGTGATCAGCGGAACCTATGACGGCGGACAGAATTTGAATATAGCAGTTCCAATCGATAGGGTATATAAATTGCTAGAAAGTGAAATGGAGGTTAATGAAGAATGAAATCGATGCGCACACGAATTATTATTGCTTCGGCAGTGACGGTGGCGGCAGTGATCGGTATCATCCTGTTCGTCGTTTTGGGCAAACAGAAACCGTCTGTGGATCCGACGGATCCTGCGAACCCGTCTGGTTCATCCGATGTGGCAAATGCAACAGAGGCGACGAAGCCGGAGGGCCCCGGGGGCGAAGAAGGCGCGTATGTCGTTAGTTTCGCATTGCCCGAGTCGGCGACCGAGCCGGATCGGAAGAACACTTCCCTGCCGGAGCAGGTGAAGGTAGCGGAGGGCACGAAGATCGGAGATTTGACGCCCGCGAGCCGCGACAGAGCGATGTTCCTGTCCTGGACCTATGATGCCGCAGGAACACAGCGTGCGAATTCAGAGGATGTGATCACGAAGGATCTCACCCTCTATCCGGCATTTGCCGCGACCAACGATATGAATGGCGTGAAGGCAAATACCTATGTAACGAAGCAGGACGTTCCTTCGGATTTTTCGATTGAGCTGGTTTCTTACGGATTGACGAAGGAAGAGGTCATGAAGAGGCTCTCCCTGGTGAATTCGAGTATGGCGGGCCAGGTCGTCGAATACAACTTGCGTTCTCTGCGTGAGGAAGAAGAGCTTAAGTGGCTGCAGGAACTGGGCCTGAATGAAGAGACTGCAAAGGCGGTCTGGGCCCTGGCAGAGCAGAGCGAGAGTGACTCCAAAAAGACTTCCTCCGAAGCTGACGAGAACGGCGAAGCGAAGTCACTGAAGGCGCTCCTGACCGAGCTGTCAAAGGATAAGAGCAAGTCTTATATCGACCTTCCGGAGGATGCGATAAATATCATCCTGAACCATTTCGGTCTGGAAACTTACATCGATAAGGACACGCAGCAATTCCTGGAGATGGACGAAGCGACGTATGAATTGCTTCGTACCATGGATATCGATTTTACGACCACGACGGAAGAGGAGCTTCTGGAGCGTTATGGCCTGTCGGCAGACGACAGCCTGGAGCGCGTATGGCGTGAGGAGTTTAAATTATCAGTGGACCAGGTACTGTTCCTGGAGGACCTGCTGTACGGTAAGAAAGAGATCCGTGGCGATCACTGGATCCTGACACCCGCAGAGGGTGCCTGGGAAACCGGTTCTCTGTATTCGGTGGGCATCAATGATACATCAAAACTGCGTTTCATGTTTGATGGCCAGCCCACTGCAGCCGAGGTTATTGAATATAACTTTACCACTCCGGTAAAGGAAGTTAACAATATCACCATCGACAGCCGTGTGATCCATGTGCCTGCGACCGATGTCGAGGGCGTTGAGTTCCGTGGTGTCCTGAATGTAGAGACCGACGAGAACGGGAATGTGAAGGCCAATGAGAACACCGGTAAGGGTGTTATGACCTATAAGGGCGCAGAGAAGCTCGGCGTGGGTAGCGTAGTTGCGGTCCATAAAGGCAGCTACGACGCGAAGACCGGCCTGAAGTTCGGTGAAGGTGATGTTGCCTATGTTAAGATCCTGGAGGTAAAGGACGATAAGACCTTTGCGTACGAATATGCCGGCCTGGAAAACATTCTGGCTACGGAAAATGTGATCCCGATCCGTGACAACGGCTCCAAAAACGGAACCGTTACGGTCGAGAATTCCCAACTGAATTTTGCTAATAACGTATATCGCGAGTATGGCCTCGATGCGACTACGATCATCAAGGTCGGAGACCTCATTGAGTTCTATACAGGAACCTTCGGCGGTGCGGACTATAAGGTGACCGGATACGGAAAGATCACGGGCATCGCTGAGGACGAACTTGCGGCAAACGACGCGAAGCATCATACGACCTTTACCTATGAAACGGTTTCCGAGGATAAACTGAGCGGAACCGAAGTCATGCTCGAGACGAAGCTTCCCGAAGTGGACATGGTCGTGAACGAGCTCGACAGCAAGCGGATCGAAGAGCAGATGAAGCATCAGATCGAGGAGAGCGGTATCGTTGATGAGACGACCGAACTGTTCATGTCTCTCCTGACCGGCAATGAGCTGGATTTTGCTTCGCTGGAGCATGGCGACGAACTGAAGAACATGATCATCCGCACGAACGGTCAGGACATGACCCTCGAAGACATCCGTCTGTTGGCGGACGATGCGAGCGTGGTGACGGTCAGCGACATCGCTTTTAACTGCACACTCGATTATAAACTGTCCCACTTCAAGGATAAGAAGGGCCTGCGCGCGGAGGCAGCGGTGACCCTGACCATCTCTGTCAAGATCGGCGACGCCGGATCGCTGGAGATCCAGCCTGCGATCGCCCTGGAGCAGGAAGTCCTGCTGACACCTTCTGTAAGAGTTAAGAGAAATGTATACAGAGGGCGTACTTCCAGCCTGTATATCGAGGCAGGTCTGGATGCCGGCACCTATACCGGTTTCGGCGTTGTCGTTACCGCTAAGACGAAAAACGCTCCGAACCCGAAGGCGGGCGAGGACTGGAACGAGATGGTCGGCAACTTCCTGGACAACGGCGACATGAGTTCCCTGGAAGCGCGTACGAAGGCGGCGCAAGTTCTGATCAAAGGCGGCGACATCCTGAAGAAGGCTGCCGATAAAGAGAAGAATAAAGAGAACGGCCACGGCTGGACCATTCCCATGACCGGCGATGGCGATAACAATGGCGATGGCAGTAAGAAGCCTCAGAGCCAGGAATTTACTTCCCCGGGCATCGGCGGCGATCTGCCCACAAAGTATTCGAGCATGCTTTCCAACGACGCGAAGTATATCAAGCTCGTGGATGTCGATCTGGGAAGCTTTGATATCCCGATCGATCCGGCCGGTATCATCCACGTCGGCATGAAGATCAATTTCAACGTTTCCATGAAGATCAATGCGATGATCGGAGCCGGCGTCAGCTATGAAAACGCGAAACATTATTCCTATGCATTCCTGGCGAAGATCTGGGGCGGCGGTCCCGAACTGAACGGCAACCAGGTAGGTTCCGACCCTCTGGGTTCGGATGTAAAGGAACTGGCCAATGAATTCCGTGCCGATTTCTATGCATTCGGTATGATCGGCCTGCGTGCCGGTGTCAGCCTGGATCTGCGTGTCGGTATCTTCAGTACCGATCTTGATTCGGTCGGCGTAGTTGCTTCGGCCGGCGCTTATGCCGAACTTTACGGTTTCCTGTATGTGTCTTACGTAAAGAAGGGCAATGAGCCCGCACTGTTTGATGCGAGCGGCTCCCTTTACTTCGAGATGGGTATCTACACCGACATCAGTGTGAAAGTACAGGTAGCGTTCGGAGCGGCTTCGAAGAGCTGGAGTTTGTACAACTCGAAGACACCTCTGCTGAAGCTGGGGTGTGAGCATTTCCCGCTGGATTACGTGATCTCACGGAACGACCCGAAGCTTTCGTATGAGATTCCGGACGGCGAGAGTGTCGTGAAGATCGATGACTCGATCTTTAAGATGAAGCTGATGGCGCTCAATAGTGGTAAGGTTTCCGAGAAAAACATGGATTCCAAGAAGGTATGCACAGAGGGCGCACAGTCCTATACGGCAACCATCATCACGGGGAATGACGGAGATAAGACCAATGGTCTGATTCTGGCGAAGGAGCGTTCATGGCAGCAGAACCATGAGGAAAACTTCACGGTCGAATGTTTCGACCTGACCGGTAAAAACGGCGACGTCGTTACCGGTGCATCTTCGTTCCAGTATCTGCCGGGCTCAAACGAGATCGTCGTTTGCCCGCTGGACTCCACTAAGAACGAACTCTATGGTAAGGTCGTATTCACCTATAAGAACCATGCGTTCGGTTTCAAAACCGATCCGATGGAGCGTACCGTATACGTTCACTGGAAAGGCACGAAGAGAACTGCACATGTGGAGTACTACGTGCAGAAAAACTACAACAACGGCGAAGATATCCGTGACTGGGAACTGATGGGAACCGGTTCTGTCAGCGGTTTCGAAGGCACCAAGTGTTACGTAGACATCACCCCTGAGTTCTGCGAGCAGCTCTTCCCGGGCTACCGGCTCATTCACCTCGGCTTCCCGGATGAGGCGGAACTGAGCAGACTGTACACGGAGGCAATCGATGAATATACTGCCGCCGATTTGAAATTCTCTGCCAGATCGAATGAAAACAGGGTAAATCCTTCCCCTGAGAATAAAAAGAAAGAGGATGAAGCGTTTAAGGCTTTTAAACTGGCCGATACAAAACTAACCTATTACAGTTCGCTGTATTGGGACTACTATAAAAACAATGAGAAAGCGATCGCGGAGCAGAAAGGTAAGACTTACTTCACGCTTCGTGGCAATGATACCGTAATTCAGATTCATTACCTGAAGATCGATGTGCCTTCGCTCTGGATCGCTCTCGACCCCGCCACGGATCAGGTGATCCGTTGTGACGGAGAGGTCGATAAGTACTTTAATGTGGCGACCCGGTGGGGCAATTTCAGCACATCGAGATTCACCTACATGTTGAAGAACCAGAACATGGTGGATTACATTCCCGACGCGATAAAGAACTATCGCACGGACGATTACACCCTCGAGTGGTATTATGTCAACAGCACGGATCCGATTTATTACAAACATTCGCATAACGAGAACTTGTGCCGTCTGGCTTATGACACCGTATCGAAACTTCGTAACGGGGATCGCAGCGGCCTGACACCTGTGAAGGCGGATACGAAGATCGACTCGGATGTGCTCGTGATCGGTGTTCTGACCGGTAAGGAAGTCAAACTCCACTGGATGGACGGTGCGAACGAGATCGACACGACGACGCAGCACATTTCGGAGAAGATCGAGATCACGAAGAAGACACCGTCGAAGGACGGATGTACATTTACCGGTTGGGTTCTGGAGGACGGAAGTGAATTAAACGGCGATGTCCGCGTTCCGGGCGAGATCTATATCCATGCGACCTATGAAGGTCAGGAGCGTAAGGTCATCTGGATCACGGATGCAGGAAAGCGGGCCGAGAGCACGATCCGCGTCAACGAAAGCATTTACCAGAATGTTCCCGAAGGATTAGCCGAAGAAGGATATACGCTGGCTTGGCGTACTTCGAAGGATGATCTTAAGACCGAACTGGGTATAAATGCATTGATGGAGAATAAGGACGGTCTGACGCTTTACGGCAGAAAGACGCTCGGTTTCTCTACCATGAGCTGGTATTATGGCGGTAAAGAACATGCTGTTTACTGTGAGATCGGTACCAAGCCCGTACGTCCGGAACTTCCGGCGAAGGAAGGCCTGGATCTGGTATGGAAACTGGAAGACGGTACGGTCATGCAGGAAGATTTCATCATGCCTCGCAGCAATGTCAGAGCGGATGAGTGGTGGCATGAACACAAGTGGGCTGCGGATGCCGGAAGATCGGAACCGACCTGTTCGACACCGGGCCGCCAGGGTAAGGTATGTACCGTTTGCGGACTGATCGACAACGGAACCGAGATACCGATTGATCCGAATGCACATAAGTGGGTTGAATTCGTTGACTCGGAATCCACCTGCGCGACCCATGGTATCGTTAAAAAACGTTGCGATTACTGTGGTAAGGTCGATGAGACATTTGAGAGAAAACTGGATCTGGATCCCGATAACCATACTGGTAACACGGAACTGCGCGGTGTCGTAGAACCGAACTGTGTCGGTGGATACTCCGGCGATGTACACTGTAAGGATTGCGGCGCCCTGTTGGAGACCGGACACGACCTCAAACCGAGCGGTAAGCACGGAACCACACATCTGGAGGGAGTGAAAGCTTCCACCTGTACGGAATATGGATACAGCGGCGACGAGATCTGCGATGTTTGTGGCCGACGTGTAAAATACGGTTCTACGATCGCAAGGCTGCCTCATGTAGGTGTTCTGGATCCTTCACGGGAAGTAAAGGCGACCTGCACCACGCACGGTAAAGTCGTATGGAAGTGCGAGAATTGCGACTATTCCTGGGAAGTAGATCTGGGAACCATCGAGGATCGTCACACCTGGGATGAAGGAAAGGTCATCTCGAAGAGAGATTGCGTAACGGACGGTGTTGTACGCTTCACCTGTAAGGAATGCGGCAAGTATTTTGAAAATGTCGAAAAAGCGATCGGTTCGCACGATTTCGAATTCGATCATCATGAAAAGAAACCCGGTTGTGAGACGGATGGCTTAGATATTTACAAGTGTTCTGTTTGCGGACAGACGAAGGAAGAAGTGGTAAAGGCTGCCGGATCGCATGACTGGCAGAAGTGGGAGCTGACACAGGCAGGCACCTGTACGAAGCCCGGCATTCGCACCTATACCTGCTCCGTATGCGGAGAGACGAAGGAAGTCGAGACCGAGAAGGACCCGAATAATCATTTGCATTACTCAGAATTCGAAGTTGTGACGAAGCCCGGATGTGAGACCCGCGGCAGACAGAGACGCCAGTGCTTAGATTGTAAGCAGTACTTCTATGAAGATCTGGCGCCGATCGGACATGCTTACGGCGAGCCGACCTACACATGGTCCGCTGACAACAGCAGCGTAACGGCAAAACGTATCTGTAAGAACGACAGTTCTCATGTGGAGACCGAGACCGTGAAGACGACTTCGGCAGTCACGAAGAACCCGACGCTGAATGAGATGGGCCAGACGACCTACACCGCGACGTTTACGAATGCGGCATTTACAGCGCAGACGAAGACGCTCACGAACATCGAGAAACTGAACCCGAACTGGTCCGAGCCGACCTACACCTGGTCCGCGGATAACACAAAGGTAACCGCAACGCGTACCAGCCGCACGGATACTTCCGTATCCGAAACCGAAACGGTGAATTCCGAGGCTTCTGCTACAACTCAGGTAACATGCACGACCGACGGTGAGACAACATTTACCGCGACGTTCACGAACCCTGCGTTTACAAAGCAGACGAAGAAGGTCACGACACCTGCACTTGGACACGACTGGAAACTGAAGAGCACCGTGTCCGCAGAGCCGGTAATTAACGGAGAAGATGTATGTACCGACTGGAAGGTGGGAAATAACCATTATGAGTGTTCCCGTTGCCATGAAACGAAGAATGAGGTTATTAAGGTTTCGCTCGCTGTCGGAAATGCGGCCGGTGAGGAAGAAGCCGATATGATCGGAGAGACATTGCTCGTTGTCGATATTCCTTTGGTTCTGAAGCATTATGGAGGCTCGGAGGGTTATACGGCAGCGCAGTATTTCTCGGATAATCTGTCTACGTTCGGTCAGGTCGTAGAGCATTGGACGCAGGTAGTGCCTTACACCGAGGCGACCCGTGGATGGTACCGCTGGTGGGATAACCAGAACGAGGAGATGGAGATTCTGCGAGGTGCGTTGATGCAGTATGAGCTAGAAGGCACCTTCAAGTTCAAAGACACAAAGCTTGCAAACTCAAAGGTTGCCGACTACACCGGAAACAGTGTGGATGTTGTCTTCACCTTCATTCCGAAGTTCACAGATACCTTTGAAACAACGGAAATGACCGTAAGATTTGTATTTAAAAAGTGATCGACCAGGTAGGGTATCAGCCTGAAATGAGTCGATAAGAAGCAGAAGAGGCTGCCGGAAACGGCAGCCTCTTCGTATACGGGTGGATTTCCAAAAATGAACTGACAATATATAAAATTTCTATAAACTGATTGACAAATTGACGGCTGCATTTTATAATTTTAAATAAATAAAGGGCAAAACAGTCGAAAGGCTGCGACGCAAAGCTCTAGAGCCTGTAAAATGGCAGTCAGCTGCAACCGTTGATGCGATAAGCATTGCCCGTATGGCGATGCTTTTTTTGTTTAATTTTTTAAAATCACAGAAGAGTCCGATTTATCGTGGGAGGTGACGATTATGACATGTAAAAAATGTGGGGCGAATATAGATACAGAGACTAAGACATGTTTGTGTTGTGGTTCTAAAGCGACGTCGGGAAAGAGTAAGACCTGGTTGTGGGTGCTGGGGTGGATTTTTATCTTCCCGTTGCCGTTGACGCTGCTTTTGATGAGAAAGAAGAGTATGAATAACGGCGTGAAATATGGTGTACTCGGTGCTGCATGGGGCTTCTTTTTGATCGCCTTAGCGGGCGCTGCATCGGGTTCTTCGGATCCCAATGTTGCGGATACACAGCAACCGGTGGCCGTAGCTCATCAGGGGCAGACCGAGGCAGTGACCAATGCAGAGAAGCAGGCGGCGCAAAATAATGTAGTCGAGTTGCAGGTGACCGAAGCTCAGAAGGAATTGGTTCGCGGTATGCCGAATAAAGCGGAAGATGAGGAACCAGATGCAGCGGAGCAGGCTGCGATCGAAGCGAGTTTGGCGGCTGCGGAGCAGGCCGCGATCCGTGTGAGTGTAGAAGCTGCAGAGAAGGCAGCTGCAGAGAAGGCAGCCGCGGAGAAGGCAGCCGCGGAGAAGGCAGCGGAGCAGGCTGCAATTCAGGCGAGTATAGCAGCTGCAGAGAAGGCAGCGGAAGCAAGCAGACAGGCAGCAGAACAGGCTGCAATTCAAGCTAGCAGAGAGGCGGCAGAGAAGGCTGCGGAAGCGAGCAGACAGGCAGCGGAGCAGGCTGCAATTCAGGCGAGCATAGCGGCGGCAGAGCAGGCGGCAGCGGATGCCAGCAGACAGGCGGCTGAACAGGCAGCAATTCAAGCTAGCAGAGAGGCGGCAGAGAAGGCTGCTACAGATGCGCAATTATCAAAAGAAAAAATAGGCGGTTCTGGAGATGGTAATAACAATTTCAACACATATAATAATCCGAAACAGCAGCAGACCAGCGCCAAGTGGGTTTTAAATACAAACCCTAAACGTATGAAGATACATCATCCTACATGTAATGATGTAAAAAAAATCAGCCCAGAGAATTATGCTACTTCTAATGAAACTTTGGCTTCCCTTAAGCAACAAGGTTATTCGCCTTGTGGGCATTGTAATCCACGATAACAATTGAAACAGGAGGTTAAGCCATGGTAAAGCCTATTTCTGAAAAATTGAATAACCCTTCGCCGGATCTTACCCTCCGTACCCGCTACTCCCGGAGGTCGTTAAGATCCCGACTGGGGCTTATATTGGCCGTATGCATGTGTTGCTTCTTCCTGACCGGATGCTCCGTGCTGATGCAATTACTTCGTGCTCCGACTGACTCGAGGATCGCTACGGCGGGAGTTGCCGAGATGGAAACCTATCCTGACAGGGCTACTGAACCGGTCACACAAGCATTATCCGAGACAACGAACGAAGCCCAAAATACAGCGACCAAAGCAGAGAAATCCATCCCGTTCAAGGAGATGGCGGAAGCTATATTTGACTACGCGATGGTACCCGAATATGCCGGGGAAGCGTCGGTGACGGTGCATAAAAACGTGCCATTCTTCACAGACGCGGAACGTCAGGCATGGGGGCCGGGAACCGAGGTGTACCCGGATCTCGATGCGCTGGACAGGTGTCGGCCCGTGTACGCATGCGTGGGACCTGAGAGCATGCCGGGCGCAGGAATGGTACGCGGAGCCATCGGAATGGTGAAGCCTTCCGGATGGCAGACGGTGAAGTATCCGGAGCTGATCGAAGACCTGTACCTGTACAACCGGTGCCACCTGATCGGCTGGCAGCTGGGCGGGGAAAATGCGAACGAGTCGAACCTGATCACGGGAACCCGATACCTGAATATGTCGGGGATGTTGCCTTATGAAAACCTCGTGAGTGATTATGTGAAGCGTACCGGAAATCACGTATTGTACCGTGTGACGCCGTTCTTCTTCCGGGACGAACTCGTGGCGCGGGGCGTTCTGATCGAGGCCGAAGGAGTCGAGGATGCGACCATGCATTTCTGTGTGTGGTGCTACAATGTTCAGCCCGGGGTCGAGATCGACTATGCAACCGGAAACAGTTGGACTCTGGCAAAGCCCATGGAACCCGAAGCTGAGATCGTACATCTCGTACTGAACAAGAATACCAAACGGGCACATCTGCCGGACTGTCCCTCAGTTAACGACATGAAAGAGAAGAACAAAGAGTTCTTTGAAGGCACGGTTCAGGAACTGGAGAACCGAGGGTATAAACCCTGCGGCAGATGTAATCCTTACTAGATATCGGAGTTCAATAAACAAGACCGACTGATTGACAGATCTCATGAAAATGACTAAAATAGGAATACGAATTTCGCCCCTGTTTTGGGGAGCAGATCAATGTATTCGGAAGGTGAATGATGAATAAACAAGAGATCGATCAGGCGATAAAACTGCAGTTGTCGTATGAGTTCAACTGCCGGCCGGAGGATTTTTCGGGGGAGGAAAATGTGATCACGACTCCGGTCCTTCATGAAAAAAGAAGAATGTTTTCCGAGAAACCGTTCTTCCTGCAGATGGCGACTTTCGGGGCGAATGTCGTTATTTCGGCGGATGAGCGGATCCATCCGTGGCTTAAAACATGGCTGGAGGGAAAGCGGGGTTTCTGGACGTTAGAGCAGCACAATTTCTACGAACTGGAGACTGAGCTGCGAAAGTACGGGTATAAGATGGCATTGACCCATCATATGTTTGTACCGACGCCGGAATTTATGGATATTCAAACGGATCTTAAGATCCGGTGGCTGGAGACGGCGGACATCATGGAGTTCTACGGCCGCGAGGAGTTCTCGAACGCGATCTGCGATCATTTCCGCCCGGACCGTCCGGACGTGCTGGCAGTGGTCGCGCTCGACGGCGAGAAGATCATGGGCATGGCAGGGTGTTCCGCCGATACGCCGCTACTGTGGCAGATCGGAATCGATGTGCTTCCGGAGTATCGCGGCCGCGGCATCGCGACGACGCTGGTCACATTGCTTCGGGACGAAGTATTCCGGCGCGGTGCGATCCCGTATTACGGGACCAGCCTTTCAAATTACGGATCGTGGAAGACGGCGCTGGGAAGCGGTTTCGTACCGGCCTGGGTGGAGACCGAAAGCCGCGAGGATAATGATAACAAATTTGCTAAGTGACAGGAGCTTTGAAACATACAAAAAAGCAGCCAAATGCGGGAGTATCCGCAGGTTTGGTTGCTTTTTGGATTCTATATCGATCGGTTTCGTTCGTTATCAGCGCTCGAACTCGTAAGGAAGGATCGTCTCGATCGTTCCGTCTTCGGCGATATTGAGCTTCGTGTACTTTACGCAACGCTCGTGTGTTACGCCGCCGGAGAGTTCACAGTCGTGGTAGAACAGATACCATTCGCCATCGATCTGAACGATGGAGTGGTGGGTCGTCCAACCCTGGACCGGCTCCATGATGCGTCCCTTATAGGTGAAGGGGCCGTCCGGCTTCTCGCCTTCTGCATAGCAGAGATAGTGGGTGGTGCCGGTGGAGTAGGACAGGTAGTACTTTCCGTTGAATTTGTGCATCCAGGGACCTTCGAAGTAACGACGGTCTTCATCGCCTGCCTTCAGCGGCTCGCCGTTCTCATCGAGGATCTGCAGGTGCCTCGGCTCGGTCTTGAAATGCTTCATGTCCGCGTCCAGCTCGGCAAACATCGGCCCGATCGCGGGCTCCTTCCCTTCCGGCCGGTGTTCCTGCGGATTAAAGGAGCCGCTCTGCCACATTTCCAGCTGGCNNCCGCCCCACAGGCCGCCGTAGTAGCAGTAGGTACGGTCATCATCGTCCACCAGAACGGCGGGGTCAATGCTGTAGCTGCCTTCGATGCACTTCTCCTGCGGCGTAAACGGGCCAACCGGAGAGTCCGAAACAGCAACGCCGATATGGAACTGGCCGTTGTAGTCTTTTGCCGGGAATACCAGGTAGTATTTTCCGTTCTTGCATACGCAGTCCGGTGCCCACATCTGATTCTTTACCCAGGGGATGTCGTCTTCGGAAAGTGCGAGACCATTGTCCACGCACTCAGAGTCCAGGCTGTCCATGGACAGAACGTGGTAGTCTTTCATGATGTACTGATCGCCGTTGTCATCATCCGGGCAATCATGTGCGAAATCGTGTGAAGGGTAGATATAGATCTTACCATTAAACACGTGGGCGGAAGGATCCGCGGTGTAAATGTTGCGAACCAGAGGGGTTCTCTCGTTCGGTCGTGCTAATTTGACCTTCTTCATAAGTGTAATGCCTCCTAATGGATATATATGAAAAATCCGGATCATGCCCCGCGTACGCGGGCGCACGCTCCCCCTTACTTATAGAATAGATTGATTCCAAGGCTGACACAATCGATTTTATGCGGATTTCGTTGCAAATCATGCTATTTTTGATTGGATTATCTTATCCTGCTGTTGTAATATCACATATTTTTTCCGACGTTCGCATATTTTATGTTGCACTTTTCGTTTTCTTTATGCTATAATACGGCAGTCGTGCTTACGACAAGACGTTTGGGGAAGCGTTGAGAAATGGGTGTAAATAACTCAAAGTGAGGGAGATTTAATGAAAAGAAACAATGTAGCTAAAAGACTGTTGGCAGCTGCGCTGTCCGCAGTTATGTCGGTGACGTTGCTTCCGTTTGGGGGAAACGGCACACAGGTCGAGGCAGCCGCTACGAAGAAGGTCGCGAGCCTTCAGACGGACGCGATCGGTTTTCCGGTAGCACCGCAGGCAGGTGACACCGGTTGGAAGGGCAGCTATGTCTGGTACGGCAAGTATGACGGCAAGCCGGTCAAATATCGTGTATTGCAACCGTATAGTTTTGATTATGGTGTGAAAGCGCTGTTTCTGGATTGTGATTCCATTCTGTTTACGGATCAATATGATAGAGATGGAGAGCCAAACAACACTTCAACTCAGCCGAATGGATGGTCTTACAGTGATCTTAGAGCAAAACTGAGCGGTGATTATTTTCTCTCGGATACGAATAACTTTACACCCGCAGAGAAAAGTGCGGTGATCATCAGCAAAAGAGCGAGTCATCCGTTGGTTGTGGGAGTCAATGATTATCAGGTCAACTCATGGACGAAACAGGCATTCTCGAACTATGTCGCACTAGAGCTCGAATCCATTTTTCTGCTGGATGCTGAGGAAGCCTCTAATACGGCATTTGGATATCCCACCAGTTTTGTCGGACATCCGGCGCGTGTTAAGAAGTATAACGGTGCAGCGGAAGATTGGGTGCTTCGTTCGGCATCCGTACATAAGGATAGCGTAAACACAGGAGAGATCGGTTACGTCTTTACAGATGGCCAATTCATGGAAGGAAGTGTTCGGGCAGAATACGGAATCAGCCCTGCATTTAACGTGAACACCGGCCAGATTCTGTTTACATCGGTCGTTAAGGGAACTGCCGGAGCCGTTGGATCCGAGTATAAGCTTACATTGCTTGATAGAGGGAATCTGAAAGCGCATCCTGAGAGCAATACGATGCTGGACGACGGAAAGATCAGCTTTAAATATAACGTCTACGGTGATCATGGCGCAGATGCTACGCAGATCTCCTATTTGATCCTTGATAAGAGATGGACTGCAACCAACGAGAACGACGCTAAGATTCTGTACTATGGAAAGGCGGACACAGGTTCATCTTCGACTCTGAGCGAAAGAGGTACAGCGTCCTTCCAGTTACCGGCAGACTTAAACTATGACCAGTGGAACAGAACCTATTTCATCTATATGTTCGCTGAGGATGTAAACGGTGAACATGAGACCGACTATGCATCGGCCCCCTTTGAGATATCTAAGCCCTCGCTCAAAACGACGGCGCCCACGATCACCTCGCAGCCTCAGGACGCGAGTGCAAAGGTTGGCGCGACAGCAAACTTCAGCGTAAGAGCAACCGGTGAAGGTACGATCAACTATCAGTGGCAGTCCCGTAAGGATTCTTCTTCCGAGTGGGCGAAGTCCGGACAGACAGGCGCTAAGACACCGACCCTTTCGGTGAACACGACAGCGGGTCTGGATGGCTGGCAGTTCCGTTGCGTTGTCAGAAACGGAAACGGCCAAACGACAGTTTCAAACGTAGTAACATTGTCCGTGAAGACGTCGATCACAACACAGCCGAAGAATACGGAAGTTGCAGCCGGTTCTACAGCGAAGTTTACTGTAGCAGCATCCGGTAAGGCACCACTTACTTATCAGTGGCAGTCTCGCAGAAACTCTTCTTCGTCCTGGTCGAATTCCGCCCAGAGCGGCGCTAAGACCGCTACGCTTTCTGTAGCTACCACCGCAGGCCTTAACGGCTGGCAGTTCCGTTGCATCATAAAGGATGGAAATGGAAATACTTTGAATTCTAATGCAGCGACTCTTTCGGTCGTTCCGATCAAGATCACCACACAGCCTTCGAATAAGACTGTGACTGCAGGCTCTACAGCGAAGTTTACCGTAGTAGCAAACGGTACCGGAACACTTTCCTACCAGTGGCAGTCCCGTAAGAATTCTTCTTCCGAGTGGACGAATTCCGGCCAGAGCGGCGCTAAAACCGCTACTCTCTCTGTAGCTACAACCCCGGGCCTTAACGGTTGGCAGTTCCGCTGCATCGTTAAGGATACACATGGTAGCCGCGTGGTTTCCAGCACGGCGACCGTTACTGTAAACTTGGGCGCAGCTCCGAGAATCACCACACAGCCTTCGAATAAGACTGTTTCAGCTGGCTCCGTTGCGAAGTTCACTGTAGCAGCGAGCGGTACCGGAACACTTTCCTACCAGTGGCAGTCCCGCAAGGATTCATCTTCCAGCTGGTCGAATTCCGGTCAGAGCGGCGCTAAAACCGCTACTCTCTCTGTATCTACTACCGCAGGGCTGAATGGCTGGCAGTTCCGTTGCGTCGTAAAGGATGCTTACGGCCAGACCGCTATCAGCAACGCAGTAACCGTAACAGTAAGATAATAGAATACATTGTCCGACTGATAGTATAAACAGAAGGCGGACTGAATATGAAAAAAACCGGCGGGCATCGAAAACGATGCCCGCCGGTTTTTTGTATTTTCAATCGGGGAAATAATATGATCATATTCACGAAAATCTTTTCGTTGAACTTGCGCTGAAACTATGATACAATTAAAAGCGTGTACCAAAGCAGAACGGAAAACCAGGCATTTATGAACATGTTTATGCAAAGAGCCGCAGCATAAACATGTTCATTTTGCCACCAGTACAATCAAAATTTAATAACAAAGGAGTTGAAAATGAAAGGTTTAGTAAAAAGACGAAGTCTCGTTTGTTTTCTATGCACGCTATTCATGGCGGTGTTACTGATCACTCCGACAGTTGCAGAAGCAGGTAGCGTAACGATCGCACAGGGAGCAACAAAACCATATTCCGTTGGATATGGCGGAGAGACCATTACAGTCACTCTGACTGGTGCCTACACCAGCGTGAACTGCCAAGGAAAGCCTTCTTGGGTATCCAGTTCTAAGAGTGGTTCAAAATTCACCCTGACTGTATCATCGAACCCGAATACTTCCTCCAGAAGCGGCGATGTCGTATTTCGTGATGGGTCCAAATTGTGGACATTGCGTATCTCGCAAAGCGGCAAGCCGGTTCAAAGAGTGACGGTAAGTTTCAACAGCAATGGGGGTTACGGAAATGTTCCGAGCCAGACTTACACGGTCGGCAGCACATATGGTTCTCTGCCGTCCGGACCTACCCCTCCGACAGGCAAAGGCTTTGACGGATGGTATACATCAGGCGGTAGCAGAGTCAGCACAGGAACAACGGTATCATCATCGGTAACTACGCTTTACGCGCACTATTACACGAAATCTTATACGGTGTATTTTAACAGCAACGGCGGTTCTTCTGTTTCTTCTAAGAATATATACTATGGAAGTTCCTATGGCTCTCTTTCTACACCGAGCAGATCCTATTACACATTCCAGGGTTGGTATACGGCGTCCAGCGGCGGTTCAAGGGTAACATCATCTACGACCATGAACACGGCTGCGGATCATACGTTGTATGCACACTGGAGCAGAGACACCATTACGGTGTCATTCAATAGTAACGGCGGTTACGGAAATGTTCCGAGTAAGTCGTACGATGTTGGTGCTTCGTACGGCAGTCTTCCGGCCGGACCTACTCCGCCCGCAGGTTATTCATTTGCCGGTTGGTACACAGCTGCAAGCGGCGGCAGCCAGATCACTACAGGCACGACGGTATCTTACGGAAATAAGACGTATTATGCGCATTATACGCCGAATACGTATACGGTAAGTTTTAACAGCAATGGCGGTTCGTCTGTATCGGCCAGAAGTATTACTTTTGGCACTTCGTTCGGATCGTTAACCACACCGACCCGTACCGGCTATAATTTTGACGGCTGGTACACCGCGGCGAGCGGCGGAACGAAGATAACTTCTTCTTCCACCATGAATACTAACGCAAATATTACACTTTATGCGCACTGGTCACCCAAAAAATTTTCCGTACTGTTCAACAGTAATGGAGGCTCCGATGTTGCGTCTAAGACGGTGACTTATGACAGCACCTATGGCGCACTGCCCACACCGACCAGAAATGGTTATACATTCCTGGGTTGGTTCACGACAGTGAGCGGCGGAACACAGGTCACCGCATCTACAAAGGTGACCAACGCCGGCGACACATTGCTGTATGCGCACTGGAAGGGCAACTCTATTTCGGTCAAGTTCGATAACAATGGCGGTTACGGAAACGTTCCGAGCCAGAGTTACACGGTTGGCAACACGTATGGCAGTCTGCCTGTCGGTCCTACACCGCCTACGGGTTATGCTTTCGTCGGCTGGTACACCGCGAAGAGCGGCGGCGCTCAGATCACCACGACCACAACAGTATCACCTTCTCACACGACTTTGTATGCACAGTATAAGGTCAGAAACTTCAAGGTAAGCTTCGACAGCGACGGTGGAACAGCCGTGGATTCCAAGACGGTGATCTATGGGGGAACCTATGGCGACCTGAAGAATCCTGCGAAGACAAATCATATCTTCGAGGGTTGGTACACAGCTAAGAACGGCGGTTCGAGAGTGGTTTCTACTACGAGTGTTACTACTGCAGCAGACCATACCCTGTATGCGCACTGGAAGCGTATAACTGTAACCGTGAAGTTCGATAACAACGGCGGCATGGGAAATGTACCGAGCCAGACGTATAATGTCGGCGTGGCATATAGCAGCCTTCCGGCCGGACCTACTCCGGTAGCGGGCTATGCGTTTGATGGCTGGTACACGGCAAAGACCGGCGGAACCAAGATTATCGGCAGTTCGATCGCAAGTACTTCGTATACGGTTTTGTATGCGCATTACACACCTAAGACTTATAAGATCAGTTTTGACGGAAACGGCGGTTCGGATGGAACGGAGATCACGGTTACCTTCGATAAACCCTATGGTACCCTTCCTTCCAGTTCCCGCAAGGGTTACTCATTTGCCGGCTGGTATACGGCAAAGAGCGGCGGCACGAGGATAACATCAACTTCGACGGTCTCCACGGCTGCTAACCAGACTTTATATGCACATTGGAAGGCCAATACATATTCTGTTATTTTTGACAGTAACGGAGGCTCCGCTGTATCGTCTGTAGAAGTCACCTATGGCGGCACCTATGGTACATTGCCCGCATCTACCAGAAACGGTTACACGTTCCAAGGCTGGTACACCGCGAAGAGCGGAGGCACGAAAGTGACAGCGTCTTCGACGGTATCGATCACAGCAGATCAGGTGCTTTACGCACATTGGAAGGGTAATGCCATCACCGTGAAGTTTGACAACAACGGCGGTTACGGAAACGTACCGAGCCAGACCTACACGGTCGGCGAGCAGTATGGAAGTCTTCCGGCAGGTTCTACGCCGACTACCGGTTATACGTTTGTCGGCTGGTACACAGCAAAGTCCGGCGGCGTTCAGATCACTAAGACTACGACTGTTTCTCCTTCCTTCACAACGCTTTATGCGCAGTATAAGGCCAGAAGCTATAAGGTTACTTTCGACAGTTGCGGCGGTTCTGATGTAACTGCGAAGACGGTATCCTACAATGGTTCCTACGGAAACCTTACCATACCTACGAGAGAGTTTTATATCTTCCAGGGCTGGTACACCGCGAAGAACGGCGGTACCAAGATCGGAAACGGTGACAAGGTCACCACGGCTGCAGACCACATACTGTATGCACATTGGAAGAGGATGACCGTAACGACGAAGTTTGACAACAACGGCGGTTACGGCAATGTTCCAAGTCAGACTTACAACGTGGGTGACGCATTCGGTACTCTGCCTGCAGGTTCCACACCGCCCACAGGTTACACCTTCGCGGGATGGTTCCGTACCAGGAGCGGCGGTTATCGCATCGCAAAGAGCTCGATCGTTAAGGCCGATGATAAGATCCTGTACGCACAATATACACCGAAGACCTTTACGGTAACATTCAACAGCAATAACGGCTCAGCCGTAACATCGAAGACCGTTACATTTGACAGTAACTATGGAACACTCACAACCCCTACCAGAACCGGTTACACATTTACCGGCTGGTACACGGCAGCGAGCGGCGGCACTAGGGTAACTGCTTCCACGAAGGTAACGACTGCGAACAACCATACTTTGTATGCTCGTTGGACACCGAAGACCTTTACAATTACTTTCAACAGCAATGGTGGATCAACAGTCGCTTCTAAGACGGTTACCTACAACAGTACCTATGGTACATTGACCAGTCCCACCAGAAACGGCTTCACGTTCCAGGGATGGTACACGGCAGCCAGTGGCGGTACGAAGGTGACAGCATCCACAAAGGTGACGATCACTGCAAACCAGACACTGTATGCACAGTGGAAGGGCAAGCCGATCACAGTCAAATTTGACAACAACGGCGGTTACGGAAACGTACCGAGCCAGACCTACACGGTCGGCGAGCAGTTTGGCAGTCTTCCGACAGGCTCTACGCCGCCTGCCGGCTACACATTTGCCGGCTGGTTCCGCGCTAAGAGCGGCGGTTATCGCATCGCAAAGAGTTCGATCGTTCAGGCGACTGATACAGTTTTGTATGCGCAGTACACGCCGAAGAACATTAAGGTTACGTTCGACAGCAAGGGCGGAACAAGCGTAACTCAGAAGACCGTAACTTATGACAGCACCTATGGTACGCTCAGCACACCGACCAGACCCGGCTGGATCTTCCAGGGCTGGTTTACGGCTGAAACGGGTGGAACGAAGGTAACTGCGTCTACGAAGGTCACTAAGACAGTTGATCACAAACTGTATGCACAGTGGAAGAGACCTACCATTAACATCAAGTTTGATACGAACGGTGGCTATGGTGTTGTTCCGAACAGAACTTACGAAGTCGGTGAGCAGTATGGCAGTCTTCCTGCAGGAGCTACACCTCCTACAGGCTATAGGTTTGCCGGTTGGTTCAGAACCAGAAGCGGCGGTTATCGCATCGCTAATTCTTCTACCGTTTTATCGACCGATACGACCTTGTATGCACAGTTTAGTCCGAAGGATTACATCGTTAAGTTTGATACACAAGGTGGACCTGCTGTAAGCCAGAAGATCGTGACATTCGGAACCGAGTATGGAGAACTGAAGTCCCCTTCCAGAAGTGGTTACACTTTCGGCGGTTGGTATACTGAGCCCAACGGCGGAACTAAGATCACTTCTGCCTCAAAGGTATCGATTGCGGCTAACCATACTTTGTATGCACAGTGGATATCCACGTCGTATACGACTGTAACGTTTTCTGCAAACTACAGTGGTGGATCATCAACTTATAGAAACATTATTGTTCATTACGGAGACACCTACGGAACTCTTCCTGCAGCACCTACACGTTCTGGTTTTGTATTCGATGGATGGTATACCGAGGCACGTGGTGGCGAGAAGGTTACTGCTTCGACCAGAATCATCAAGGCGACTAACCATACATTGTTTGCACACTGGAAAGTTACTGTTTATTTCCCGGATACTATGACCTCAGACATTTATGTTTATGGATGTGAGGGCTGTGAGATCACGATCCCTGCAAAGGTGTTCAGAAACATCGATAGCGGAGAGAGTGCCATCACCGGTTGGTCTACACGTATGGGAGTCGCATATCCGGATAACGGTAATGCTTTCACATATCAGTTGCCTATCAATCTGACGGAACCTGAAGTAAATCTGTATGCGGTTGTCAATGGAGCAGTATTGATGGAGGTTCCCGCTTGGGTTCAGAAGAAGATCGCCAACTGGATGAGTAAGGTTTATGATCCTTCGATCAATTATTCTCATAACAAAGCTCTCCAGACAAACTTGGGAACCGGTTATCTGTCTGGCCAGGGTACAGACGCCCTTAAATCATTTAAAGTAGGCGTGAAAGATTTCTGGGAGGTTGGCTGTGGTCCGTTGGCTTGCTATAATGCCTTGGTATACAAGGGAAAGAGAAGAAATCTGGCAGATGTGATCTACAGATTTGAAAACAAAGGCTACGTAATGGCAATTCCGTTAACGGATGATGAAGTAGATGAGTTAAATGAATTTATCGGGTATCTTCAGTACGCATATCCGTGGTTGGAAGACGAAATAACAAATCTCCAAAAAGTAATAGATGCAAATGCAAAATACTATAATGGATCCAGTTCCTTTGGAACTAATCCGTATAAGATGGCGGAAGCACTGTCCGGTTTTGGAGTATCTTGTACCGAGTATTCGGATTCAAGTAAGTTTGCAAATGCTGTCTATGATGCTATGGGACACGAAAACAAGGGCTTTATTCTCTGCTCATGGAACGGAGATGGAATCGGCAGTGGAGCACATTATCGCTTCTTCTATACATCCAGTTCCAATGCTAATAATATCGTTGTATATAACAATGATAACGCAGCAGCAACGGCGGTTCGTCTTACCTATCAGGATCTGTTGAGTATTCTTGGCATGAATAGCTCTAATACTAATAGTTCGGAGAATCGTTTCATCCGCGGCTTTGCATTGAAGTAATTAATTATTTGTGTTGAGATCCTCTGCATGCGGTTTGCTCATAACTTATGAAGTGGGTTGCGGATGATCTACACATAAAAAACTAATCTACGAGCCGTTTGATCGGCTTCAAATAATCGAAACAGGTCCCCGGTTTTTTGGTACACCCGTGGACCTGTTTTTATATCCTATTCACGAAAATATTTTCGTTGAACTCTCGCCGAAAGTATGTTAGAATTAATAGCGTGTAGCAAAGCAGAACGAAAAACCAGGCATTTATGAACTTGCATTTTTGCTTAGAACCGCAGCAAAAATCGGTGAATTATGCCGCCAACACAATCTGTGAAAACGGATCTTACCGGTTGGAATAATTATCTGGCTGTAAAATGCGGTTCTACTGGCGACTCCTTTTGAGTCCTGCGCTGTTCTTCATACGCGGATCGCGTGGTATCCCGGGCAGGAAGCAAACATTGTGACTCCGTTCACACCATTAAGTCCCGATTCGACGCTGGCTGAGATCGTCCAGTACTAAGTTACATATTGGATCAGCCACCAAAAGTAGGCAAGTGATTTGTTTTGATGAGATTGACCAAGTAACAGATCATGCTATACGGAAGGCCTCCCTCTGAAACAGAGGGAGGCCTTCCGCTTTCCTTGACATTCCCTTTATTCTATGATATATTTACACATGGCGGAGGATGTCTTTCCGCTCATTTGGTATGCACGAATATTTGAACCGGAGGACGATGGAATGAAAGTCGTTATCTTAGCCGGCGGATTTGGAACTCGGATATCCGAGGAATCCGCTTTTAAACCGAAGCCGATGTTGGAGATCGGCGGAATGCCGATTTTGTGGCATATCATGAAAAACTACTCGCACTATGGGTTTAATGAGTTTGTGATATGCGCTGGATATAAGCAGCATGTGATCAAAGAGTGGTTCGCGGATTACTTCCTTCATACGTCGGATATTACGTTCGATTATACGAATGGAAACAGTGAGATGATCGTCCATAATAAACATGTTGAGCCGTGGAAGGTCACGATCGTGGATACCGGCCTGAATACGCAGACCGGCGGTCGTGTAAAGAGGATCCGGGATTATATCGGCAATGAGCCCTTCATGCTCACCTACGGTGACGCGGTGGGAGATATCAATATAGCCGAGTTGGTCGAGTTCCATAAGTCCCATGGGAAGATCGGTACCATGTCCATGTACAACTTCGGACAGAATAAAGGCGTGGTGGAAGTCGGAAAGGACGGCGTGATCGATGCTTTCCGCGAGAAATCCGACACGGACGGGGATCTGATCAACATTGGGTTCATGGTGTTTGAGCCCGCATTGTTCGACTACATTGACGGCGACGAGACCGTCTTCGAGAAAGGCCCACTTACTGCACTCGTGGAGAAAAAAGAGTTGGTAGGGTACGTTCACAAGGGATACTGGCAGTGCATGGATACGCTTCGCGAGAAGCAGCAACTGGAAAAACTGTGGGACTCCGGTGAGGCGCCCTGGAAACTTTGGAAAGAATGATCGCGGGATCTCGAGAGGATAAGATGGGTTTCGATTTGAGCTTTTATAATGGAAAGAAGGTGCTTCTGACCGGTCATACAGGGTTTAAGGGATCCTGGATGAGTGTGATGTTGGTAAATGCCGGCGCAGAAGTTTTAGGATATTCGAGCTGCTCGAAGACAGAGACGAGGCTCTTTGATCTGTGCGGCGTGAAGGATCAGATAAAGCACGTAAAGGGGGATGTGCGGGATCTGGATCATCTGCTGGAGGTGTTTGCAGACTTTCGGCCGGAGATCGTCATTCATATGGCGGCACAGCCGATCGTGCGGGACAGTTATAAGGACCCGGTCGGAACTTATAGTACAAATGTGATGGGAACGGTGAATATCTGCGAGGCGGTCAGACAGACGGCCTCCGTTCGGTCGTTCCTGAATGTGACCACGGATAAGGTCTACGAGAATAAAGAATGGGAGTGGGGATATCGTGAAAACGAGCCGCTGGATGGTTATGACCCGTATTCTAATTCCAAATCGTGTTCGGAACTGGTCACACATAGTTATAAATCTTCATTTTTTACGGACGGCCGCGTGGCTGTCTCTACAGCCCGTGCCGGCAATGTGATCGGCGGCGGGGATTTCGCAAATGACAGAATCATACCTGACTGTGTCAGGGCGGCGACTAAAGGAGAGGACATCGTGGTCCGCAATCCTTTTTCGACCCGCCCTTATCAGCATGTCCTGGAGCCGGTCTACGCCTACCTGATGATCGCGGCTATGCAGTATCAGGATCAGAAATACCAGTCCTGGTATAATGTCGGACCCGATGACCGGGATTGCTTCCAGACGGGAGCATTGGTCGACCTCTTTGTCAAGCACTGGGGTCAGGATCTGAAATGGGTAAATAAATATGACGGAGGCCCGCACGAGGCGAATTTCCTCAAACTGGACTGCTCCAAGCTGAAGACCACGTTCGGTTGGAAGCCGCATTGGGATCTGGAGATGGCCATCGCGAAAGTCGTTGAGTGGAGTAAAGTCTGGGTGACCGGCGAGGATATCCGTCCGATCATGGACAGGCAGATTCGGGAATTCCTCTCCGCAGAGTAAATAGATAATTCGAGGTATTGACATGAAAAACGTTATCATCACCGGTGGCAGCGGTTTCGTCGGAAGCAATACGATCCGGTATTTCCTGGATCAGGGCTGCACGGTTTTGGCTATCGACCGGGTGGATCAGGGACCTTTTGAGGCAGAAGGCCTGTCCTATCTGCAATGTGATGTTTTTAACACGGAAGAACTGAAGAGCAAACTTCCGGTCGGCAAATACGATACATTCGTTCACTTTGCGTGGGCCGGATCGGCCGGACCTGCACGCGTGGACTACAATCTCCAGATGAAGAACGCCCTGATGACGGTCGAGTGCCTGAAGGTCGCAAAAGAGATCGGATGCACCCGCTTCGTTTGCGCGGGCAGCATCATGGAGTATGAAGTTGAGGCTGCCATCCATTCCCAGGGCAGTCATCCGGGTATGGCATATATTTACGGTATGGGAAAACACATTGCCCACTGCATGTGTAAATCCGTGGCGGCGGACATCGGAATCGACCTATTGTGGCCCATGATCACGAATGCTTACGGCGCGGGTGAGAAGTCCCCGAGATTTGTAAATTCGACCCTTCGGAAGATCATCAACAAAGAACCGCTGCAGTTCACGGCGGCTACCCAGAATTACGATTTTGTATATGTTACCGATGTTGCGAAAGCATTCTATCTCGTAGCGAAAAACGGCAAGCCGTTCTGCGAGTATATGATCGGCAGCGGCAATGCCCGCCCGCTGAAGGAGTTTATCCTGGAGATGCAGCAGGCGCTGGCCCCGCAGGCCGTTCCGCTCTTTGGAAATGTCCCGTTTACCGGAACGAACATGCCTCTTTCGACATTCAGCATCGAGGACACCACACGTGACACCGGTTTTGTTCCGGAGGTCAGCTTCGTCGAAGGAACACGGATGACGATGGAGTGGCTTAAGGAGAATTGATATGGTTCAGAAATTTGATTTTCAGGAGATGGACTTAAAAGGCGCCTATATCATTAAGCCGTTCTATGCAACGGATGACCGCGGTGGCCTGATAAAGGACTATAACATTGATACATATAAAGCGGCGGGGATCGACTATGAGCTGAAGGAAACGTTCTACACGATCTCGAAGCGTTGTGTGATCCGGTCTACGCATTTTCAGCTGATCAAACCGCAGCCGAAACTGATGCGTTGCATCAGCGGTAAGGTTTTTTACGTGATCGTGGATCTGCGTCCGGAGTCCGAGACGTATGGTCAGTATCGCTCCATGATCTTAAGCGGTGACGATCCTACGTGCGTTTTGTGTCCGGCCGGTTTCGGTCAGGGATATCTGGTGATTGAAGATTCGGTCATGAGTTACAAGGCGGCTGAGGTGTTCTGCGGCGAGGGCGATTCAGGCATCATGTATAATGACCCCGACATCGGCATCGATTGGCCGTTTGAACTGATCGGCGGAAAAGAAAACCTGATCATCAGCGAGAAAGACTTGACCCTTATGAGCTTCCGGGATTACACCGAGAAGATGAAGGGCTAATGTAGGAGGAGCGACAGATGAATGTTGTCTATTCGACCAGCGATCTGTATTCCGAGCTGGCCGCTACTTCGATCGCCTCACTGCTGGTGAACAGCAAAGATGTGGACGAGATCAATATCTACGTGATCGATATCGGAATCAGTGAACAACATAGAAAAGATCTGCTGGATCTGGCGGCGAAATTTCACCGGCATTTGGAGTTTTTGGAGGATCTGAATGTTGAGGAGATCTCCGGAACGAAGATTCAGGTCGGCCGGTGGCATATCAGCACATTTTCACGACTCTTTCTGCTGCATGTGCTTCCGCCGGAGGTTCATAAAGTGATCTACATTGACTGCGATATGATCATCCGACACTCCCTGAAAACTCTCTGGGAGATGGATATGGAAGGCACCTGGTGCATGAGCGCTGATGACTGCCGCGGAAAGATGTACAGAAAAGATATCGGGATCCCTACGGATTCGATCTATACAAACAATGGTTTGATGGTCATCGATCTGGATGCATGGCGCGAGAACGATGTCGAGACGAAATTTATCGAGTTTATCAATGCGCATCATGGCGATATCACTTATATGGATCAGGGTGTGCTGAATGGCGTTTTCCAGCCTCTGAAGAAGGTGAAACTGCTGCCGATCTCGTATAATGCCCAGACGATCTGCTATGATCTCGGCTACGACGGCCTGCAGGCATGCCGTAAACCGGTATGGGCTTACACCCGGGAAGAGTTTGAGAAGGGCATCGCGGACCCGACGGTCGTGCATTTTACGACTTGTTTCCTGTCCGGTACGAGACCCTGGTTTAAGGTGGACCATCACCCGTACCGTAAGGAATTTCTGAAATACCGGAAACTGACGGCCTGGAGAGAAGAGCCGCTGTGGACGGATACGACGCCTCGTGCGAAGAAAATGATGACGAAGGTGAGCCGGGGATTGCCCCGTCCCATGACTTACGGCATCATACATGTGGCACATGTTTGGGGCTACCCTATAGCTCGCAATGTGAAGAGAAGACTGAAGAAACACTGAGGAGATAAACAGCCGTGAGCGGAACTAAAGAGCGTTTCGACAATATGGATGGATTAAAGGCGATCGCCTGCATGGCCATCATCGCTATGCATGTGAGGGCAAATGCAGCCTATAGCCTTCCGCAAGGTTTGGTGACGGTCATCGCTTCGTGGACGAACTGTGTGCCTCTCTTTCTGATGCTCAGCGGTTTCGGAATGTTTTGCGGCTATTATGAGAAGTGTAAGGCCGGTACCCTCAACCTGAACACTTTCTATGCCAGAAGATACGGAAAGATCCTGCCGTTCTTCGCGCTTTTGATCGTGCTCGACCTGATCATGGAGAGAAGTACCGATCATTTGATCGAGGGAGCCATGGAAGCGACATTGGTCTTCGGTTTGCTGCCGAATAACCAGCCTCAGGTCGTTGGTGTCAGCTGGACACTGGGTGTTATCTTCCTGTTTTACATGTTGTTTTCGTTCTTTGTGTTCCTGTGCTGGACGAAGAAAAGAGCGTGGATCAGCATGGCGGTCAGCATTCTGCTGCTGGCGCTCTGCTCGATGTATTATTTTTCCGACCGTTTCGTGGTCGCAGGCTTTGATGCACGCCATAGTTTTTTCTACTGCGCGCCGTTTTTCCTCGGCGGCGGTCTGGCCTACCTGCATCGTGAGTTTTTGAAGCCCACGGTCGCAAAACTGCGTTTTCCGGTTTTGGCGGTCGCGATCGGCGCAACGGTAGCCTGGTATTTCATTCCCGGGGATGACACCTGGGTCCTGATGATGAAGAACCTGGTCGTTTTTGCTTTATGGCTGATCTACGCGATCGGCGTTAAGAGCCCGGTGCTTCATAACCGGGTCATGAAGGTCCTGGCCGGTATGAGTCTGGAACTGTACCTGTGCCATATGGTCTTTTTCCGGATCCTCGAAAAACTGAAGGTTTTATATATCTTCGGAAAAGGACCCGTAGGTTATGTTTTTGCGTTCTTCGCAGTAAGTTGTGTAGCGATCGCTTTTGTGACGGTATACAAGTTCTGCGTGAACTATATAGTCAAACGCTTCATCCGCAAGGATGCGGCAACAGACAGATGACGATCGAATGGAGAGTTTCTGATGAAGAAGTATAAAGTAGGATATACACAAGGCGTCTATGATATGTTTCATATCGGTCACTTGAATCTTCTGAACCGCGCGAAAGAACAGTGCGAATATCTGATCGTGGGGGTCAATGCAGATTCTTTAGTGCAGGAATATAAACATAAGACTCCGATCATCCGTGAAACGGAGCGTGCCGAGATCGTCCGCAATATCAAAGCGGTCGACGAGGTCGTTATTGCCCATACTTTAGACAAGCAGACGGCATTGGATCTCTACCATTTCGACGCGATCTTCATCGGGGATGACTGGAAAGGAAATCCCAGATGGGAGCAGACGCGGATCGACCTGGCGAAACAAGGCGTTGATCTGGTCTTCCTTCCGCACACTGCGGGCGTTTCCAGCACGGAACTGCGTCCCATGGAAGAGAAGAAAATCGAAGAATAGGAAGGCATAGTATTATGGCAGACGATTTAAAAGAACTCCACGAAGTCGAACTGGAGATGTTGCTTCAGCTTCGGCGCATTTGTGAAAAATACAAGCTCACATATTATCTGAGCGGCGGCACGTTTTTGGGTGCCGTGCGTCATCATGGTTTCATTCCGTGGGATGATGACATGGATATCGCCCTCCCGAGAGAAGACTACCGTAAATTCGTTAAGGTGGTAAATAAGGAACTCCCGGAAGGCATGGAGTTTAAGTGCTACGCTACGGATCCGGACTATCATCATCCGGTAGCCCGTCTGGTAAATCATAAGGTCTGCGTGATCAATCACAGTTTCAGTGATGATCGTATCGAGCCGGCATGGATCGACATCTTCCCGCTGGACGGCATGCCCGACGGCAAGATCGCACTTAAGGTGCAAAAGATCCGTCTCCTGTGGAGGAGAGTGATGATCGGCTGGGCGAACTATAAGGACGTTCAGGATACGAAGCCCAATCGCCCCTGGTACGAGAAGTTCCTGATGTTTATCGGAACAACGCTGAAGCCGGGACGCTTTATGAACCTGACGAAGCAGTATGCGAAACTGGAGAAGGCACTGATGAGATATCCGGCCTCCAAATCCCGTGTGTACATGAACTTTAACGGGGCGTATCGCTTCAATTCGATCATGGATAAGAAAAAATACTATGGAAAGGGTGCGCTCTATACGTTTGAGGGAGAGCAGTTCCCTGCGCCCGCGAACTACGATGCGTATCTGACGAAGATCTACGGAGACTACATGAAGCTGCCTCCGGAAGAAAAAAGAAATACCCACTCCACGGAACTGGTAAGGAAATAACATCATGAAGATCAGCATTGTAATGCCGGTTTATAACTCGGAAGAATACGTAAGTAAAGCGATCGACAGTATTCTGGCACAGTCGTTTCAGGACTTCGAACTGATCCTGGTGGACGACTGCGCGTCGGACAAAAGTCCTGCGATCTGTGACGGATATGCCGAAAAAGACGCACGTGTGCGGGTGCATCATTCGGAGCAGAACGGCGGCATCTGTAAGGCGCGGAACAAGGGTATGGAACTGGCCCGCGGCGAATACATTGCCTTCTGCGACGATGACGATGATTTCCTTCCCGGCTTGCTGGAGGAGAACGTCAAACTGGCTGAGCAGTACGATGCAGATATGGTGAAATTCGGCCGTCGTCTGATCGATGTGCTGAAAGATGACACGGTCATCCGCACGAAAGAGACACAGGGCTACGGCCTGCATGTTTATCGTGACGATGATAAATATACGGAGTATTACAAGATCCGCTCCCGGGGCTATATGACGAACCTGTGGAACGGTATCTACAAACTCTCCACGATCCGCGAAAACGGCATCGTTTTCGACGAGAAGATGCGCTACGGCAGTGAAGACATGGATTTTTCGCTTCGCTTGTTCGAAGTGGGATCCTGCATCGTCATCAACCCGGAAACGTATTATGTGCATTATCGCAGGGATGCCTCTTCGACGTCCCGCAAATTTAACCGAAATAAGATCGCTTCGATCCTTAAGACGGCAGAACATGAGATGCCGATCTGGGAGCGGATGCCGGACACCCGCGAGTCCCGCATTCAGAGGAATCAGATGGCGTCGGATATCCTCCGCAACATCATTACGATCCAGTTGCTGCATGAGAATTGCCCGTACAGCAAACGTCAGAAAAAGCAAGTAGTGGCCCGCATCGCCCGGTTGCCGCAGCTAGCCTTCGGCACCGAACGCGGGGTGAACTTCGAGGTGTTCAAAAGAGACAAAAAGAGTTGGGCGACGATCATCCTGTGCAAATACCGTTGCTACGGTTTGCTGATCGACCTGTTAAAGGTCTACAGGAAATTCTTTGGAGATAAATGGAACTAAGAAAGGGAGACAGAAGTCATGAAAGACCAGGAAAGCAAGGTTAAACTGATCGCATTCCATTTGCCTCAATTTCATACATTTCCCGAGAACGACGAATGGTGGGGAAAAGGTTTTACCGAGTGGACGAACACGAAGAAAGCCGTGAAACTGTTCCCCGGACATAATCAACCCAGGGAACCGCTGAATGATCATTACTATGATCTGACGGAACTTTCCGAGATGCTGTGGCAGATGCAGCTGGCTGAAGAATACGGGCTCTCCGGGTTTTGCTACTATCACTATTGGTTTAACGGGAAGCTGCTGCTGCATAAGCCGCTGGAAATGATCCGGGATTATGACGGCCATAAGCTTCCGTACTGTTTGTGTTGGGCCAATGAACCCTGGACGCGTGTCTGGGAGGGGAAGGGCGCAACGATCCTGATGCCGCAGGAATACGGCGGTGAGAAGGAGTGGGAGGAGCATTTTCAGTACCTTCTGACGTTCTTCCGCGACCCCGCTTATATCTGCATCGACGGCAAGCCGGCGCTCGTGATCTACAGGATCAACAGTATCCCGAATGCGGAAGAGATGGTTGCGTATCTGAAGCGCAGAACGAAGGAAGAGGGATTTTCCGGATTGTATCTGGTCGAGGAAGTCAACTGTTACCAGAGCAGTTCCTGCGCCGAGGTCTCGGACGCGCTGTTGCAGTTTGAGCCGTTGTATTCGATGACGGACGGCCGTTCACTTTCCGACAAAATTCGCTATAAGCTTTTGTCGATGCGGTTTAATAAGAAGTTTTCGTCGAATAATCAGATCTATGATTATGACGTTTTATGGAAGCGGGTCCTGAAACCCCGCTTAAAGTGCCCTGCAACAAAGGAACTGTTTTTGGGAGCCTTTGTCGACTGGGACAATACAGCGCGAAAAGGCAAGAAGGGCCGTATCGTGATGGGATGCACCCCAGAGAAATTCGGACATTATCTGGCCGAGCAGCGCAAAAAGGCCACAGAGAACGGAAACCGGTATATTTTCGTCAACGCCTGGAATGAGTGGGGCGAGGGAACCTACCTGGAGCCGGATAAAAAGAACGGCTACCGTTATCTCGAAGAGATCAAAAAGTTATTTGGAGAACAACACGAATGAAGATCGGACTGTTAGGATTTACGTTTGCACATGAGAATATGGGGTGTCAGGCTCTGACATATTCGTTTTTGGGTATGCTCACCGAGATGTTTCCGAATGAGAAGATCGACATTGTTGACTTTCACGAGGAGAAATCGCTGGGACTGGTCCCGGAGCGCTTCCCTCAGTTGAACATCGAGATCTACAGGATCAGTCTGAAAAAAGATTTCAAGGGTTTTCTTAAGAAGCTGAATGAGTGTGACATCATCTTTGATGAATCCTATGGCGATGGTTTTTCGGATATTTACTTCACGAAGAGTGTGATCCGTCATACGCTCGTTAAGATATTGGCCGCCAGATCGAAAGCCCGCCTCGTGCTGACTCCGCAGACATACGGTCCGTTCAAAAGCCGGATGTTGGAACGGATGGCAGGAAAGGCGATCCGGATGTCCGCAAAAGTTTATTCGAGAGACTCGATCTCGAAAGAGTATGCGCAGTCCATTTCACACCGTAAAGTGGTCTCCTTAACGGATATGGCGTTTGGTTTGAAGATCGAAACGCCGAAGCAGTTCGAGGGTAAGAACCTCGGTATCAATGTTTCCGGCCTGTTGTGGCAGGGCGGATTTAACGGGAATGAGAATCAGTTTGGCTTAAAAACATCATATTGCGAGTATATACGAAAAATGATAGAATATGGTCATTCGGAGGGGTACAATGTCCACCTGATACCGCACGTGACCAAATCATTTTGTGAGGGAAGAAAGATCCCGGACAGCGACTCTGAGGTTTGCAAAGCCCTGAAAGAAGAATACTCGTATGTATTCGTTCCGGAGGACTTTGAAGATCCGATCCAGGCGAAGGAATACATCGCAGGTATGGATATTTTCATCGGTGCACGGATGCACGCCACGATCGGAGCATTTTCTACGGGGGTATTTACCATTCCGTTTGCTTACAGCCGGAAGTTTAAGGGGCTGTATGAGGACCTGAAATACCCTTATTATGTTGACGGTTGTGTATGTTCCACGGAAGAAGCGATTGCTTCGACCATCGAGCTGATCCAAAACCGGGATCGCTACAGTAAGATGCAGAAGAGATCATTAAAGATCGTTGACAGACTTCTGACTAAGTTTGAAAAGGATATTCAGGGATTGTTGGCTGATAAAAGACGATAATCTCCTGTGGAGGCGAAGATGAATAAACATCTTTACATTGGATCGATAAGCATTCTGAAACTGTTTGCGCTTCTGTATCCGATCTGTCCCGGCTACTTTTATGTCGGCGGGATAGCGGTCAGAGAGATGATCCTTTTGTTTACCGCGATCATGCTGGTAATACTGACAAAAGGATTTGTGGTCACAAAGAGAGACAGAGCATATCCGCTTTTCATCGAGATCTTCATATGGTCTTCGGTCATGCTCTTACTTCAGATGTACCACTCAGAATGGATCATCGTGTATACACAGGTTTCCCTCTGGTTGGTCGTCGTTTACGTCGGAAGCGAAGTGATCAACACGAAGGAACGCTTCTTTTCGATCATCGATTGTGTCATTGTCGGCAGTATCATTGTCGGCGTATTCGGTCTGGTCGAAGAGTTTACGCATTTTAACTTCTTCAGCCTGGTGAATACGATAGGCTCAAAACTAAATTATAACCCGACCCGTCTGGGTATCCTCAGAATCATCTCTTTTACATCTCACGCGATCTCGTATGGATGTTACTGTTTGATCATGTTGGCGCTGATCATATACAGACTGACGGTCGAAAAGAAACGTTTTCTGTATTTCGCGGGGGCGTTGATGCTGCTCAACGAAGGGTTCGCGATGTCCCGCGGACCTATGATCGGCCTCGCGATCATGTTTGTTTTGATCCTGTGGTTTTCGGGTCATCAGCTCTTCATCCGAAAAGTATTCCGTTGGTTTTTTGTCCTGGTGATCATAGTTTTGATTTCCAGTATCTTCGTTGAGAGGGCCAGAAACCTGGTGAAGTTATCCGGTTATGTGGTCTTGGCTATGATCGATGAAGATTATGCTTCTGCGCTCGCAGAGTATGGATTTATGGATAATGCGAGCGGTATCGGTAACCGCATTGATCTGTATAAATGGGTCTACGACGAATCCGCGGGACACCGTTGGGTCGGAAGAGGCGCATATAAAACGTTTGAACATAAGTTTATAAATAGCGGAGGCTATGTACAGACGAAGAGCTCGATTGAGGTGGAATGGCTCAGGACATTTTACCGATATGGCGCTATCGGACTATTGGCAGAGATTTATTTTTTCCTGATGCTTATCATTCATGCGATGAATAAACGGATGAAGGCTCCGGACGAATGGGAGGGTCATCTGAGTTTCGCCCGTGTGGTAACGGCATTGCTGATGGCTTATACTCTCGTTTTGTTCAGCGTTATGCAGAATCAGGAAGTGCAAGTGTTCGCTGTTGTGATCATGCTTTTGGTTGCATATTCACGTATCAGAGCAAGAAGTAAGGCTAAAAACGAATATGAAGCGATTGGATCGAACTAAAAATTCGGCGCGGAATTTGTTATGGGGTATGGTGAATAAGGGGGTATCCCTGCTCCTTCCGTTCCTGATCAGGGCTATTATCATAAATGTGCTGGGAAAAGAGTATCTGGGATTAAATAACCTGTTTACTTCTATTTTGCATGTCCTGAATCTGGCGGAACTGGGCATCGGGTCAGCGATGGTCTATTCGATGTATAAGCCTATCGCGGAAGGCGACGGAGATGCGATCTGTTCCCTTTTGGCTCTCTATAAAACCGTTTATCGCATCATCGGTCTGATCGTTTTCGGCATCGGTGTGGTCCTGATCCCGTTCCTGCCGCTACTCATCAAAGGCGGAGTCGAGGGGATCAATATTACGGTCCTCTACATGATCTTTTTGGTAGATACGGTTCTCTCGTATTTGCTGTTTGCGTTTAAAAATTCATTGCTTATGGCACATCAGCGGACCGATGTCAGCAGTAATATCGGTACGGTGGTGCATCTGTTGTTGAATCTGACGCAGGTGATCCTGCTTCTGATCTTTAAAGACTACTACATCTACATTATCGTGAAGCCACTGTTCACGGTGGTCAATAACCTCTTTGTGAACTGGGCGACGAACCGGATGTACCCTGAGTATCAACCGAAGGGCACCGTTTCCAAAGAGAAGAAGAATGAGATCTTCGGCAGGGTGAAAGCGCTGGTCGGACACAAGATCGGCACGACAGTCGTGACCTCGGCGGACAGTCTGGTGATCTCGGCGTTTTTGGGCCTGGGAATTCTGGCGATCTACAGCAACTACTACTACATCATTTTCTTTATCGTCAGCCTTACCTCGATCTTTTTTAACGGAATGCTGGCGGGTATCGGTAACAGTCTGGTCGTTGAAACCAGAGAGAAAAACTACACTCTGTTTGAAAACATTAATTTCGTTCTGTCCTGGTTAGTCGCATGGTGCTCCGTATGTTTGCTCTGTCTCTTCCAGCCGTTTATGGAACTCTGGATGGGAAAAGATATGCTGCTGTCCACCTCTTCATTGATCTGCATGGTGATCTATTACTATTCATGGCAGTTTCGTACGACCGGATTATACTTTAAAGATGCGGCCGGCATGTGGCAGGCCGATTTCTGGAAACCGTATGTTTCCGCGCTGTTTAACATTATCGTGAATATCTGCCTGGTCCTGCTGATCGGGATCAACGGAGTGTTTATTTCGACGATCGTATGTATGGTCGTCATCAATTTCCCTTGGGAGACGGTCGTTCTGTTCCGGAATCTGTTTAAGAGGAGTCCTATAAAATACGTTAGGCAGGAACTGATCAATCTGGGGAAGACCATGATCATGTGTGCGTCCACTTATGGCATATGTATGCTTTTACCTTGGCAGCATGGAATCGGTTGTCTGGCGTTGCGTTTTGCTCTCTGCCTGGTCGTTCCCAATCTGATTTTTTTACTCTTTAGTTTTCGGATGAAAGAGTTCTCTTATGCCATGGGGAAGGTTAAGCAGATATTGAAGAAGTAAAGAGGGGTTTGTGGGATGACATATGTATTTATGGGACTGTTGGTACTCTTCATTGCGGTTTCGACCCTGTGGGGAGTGAAGTACAGCCCCAAAAAGAACAGCTTTATGACGGTAGACGATACATCGTTTCTTCGAGGCTTTTGGTGTATCATTGTTGTATTAGTCCATGTTCCGGTCGAGTATCAGAACCGCATTCAGGACATGATGGGATCGTTTGCCTATATCGGTGTTACCTTCTTCTTCATGACCAGCGCGTACGGGTTGAAGTGGAGCATGGAACATAAGCCGGGATACCTGGACCACTTTTGGGCTCGCCGACTGCCGCATATCCTTTTGCCGGCGATCATTGCAAACGTGTTTGAAGTTGCGATGAAATCGCTGATCGGAAATGATTATTCGTGGTATTCTTATGTGGATATCAATGGCTGGGTCAAGGTTCTTCTGTTGAACTATTTCGTGTTCTGGCTCGTATACAAGATCGCGCCGATGTTCATCAAAGGGAAGCATTGGCAGGACTGGACCATGTGTCTGATCGTTCTGTGTTTCAGTCTGATCGATTATTTTACAGACTTTAAGATCACATCCAAATGGGTCGTTGAGCCCTTAGGATTTGCATATGGCATTCTGGCTGCGAAATACGCGGACAGAATCAAGGCAGTGATCCGCGAGCGCTGGTTTGTCAAAAGCATCTGCCTGATGGTTTTATCCGCGGTGACCGGTGTCGCATATTTGAAATTTAAGACGGTACATATCTGGGGCGATTACCTCCTTAAGATAGCGTTGGGTATTATGATCACGGCTTTCATGTACGAACTGATCTCGAACCTGAAAGTGGGAAATAAGATCAACCGTTTTATCGGTAGCATATCTTATGAGGTGTATATCATGCACCGCGGAGTCTTTGCGTTGATGATCTTTGTGTTCGGCTATACGTTGAACTCCGGACTGTACGTAGTTGCTTCTGTGATCCTTACCTTGATCTTGGCATTTATTCTGAAAATGGTGTGTGACTCGGTTATTAAGAAGTTTCAGAAGCTCGTGGCGAAGAAATAGTCAGGGTGTATGACCTGAATAAACAGGTGTAAGAACAGGGTGGAGCGTCACCCGGTTTCGTTATAAAGTTTTATGGAGGTTCGGACAATGTCTGAAGAAAAGATCGATCCGAAATATATACAGTCGTACTGTTCGGGGTGTGGCTTGTGTCACGCAATGTACGGGTGCGAGCTGAAGGAAGATAAAAAGGGTTTCCCCACCATAGTGAACGGAGACAGGGCCGAGCTTAAGGACATTTGCCCCGTATTCTACTATGAGGGGGCTGCGAAGCACGATGTATGGGGAACGGTGAAGAAGGCGCTGGTCGGTTATTCTTCCGATCCGGATGTCCGCTTTAAGGCGGCTTCCGGCGGCGCGCTGACGGAGCTTTGCATCTACCTGCTGGAGAGCGGTAAGGTGACGGGGATCCTCCATACCACATACGATCCGATGGACCAGACGAAGACGATCTCCTGCGTCAGCTACACCGCGGAGGAAGTGAGGAGCAGATGCGGTTCGAGATACAGCATCTCGGTTCCTTTGTATGATCTGAAAGAGCTTATGAAGGAGGGCGAGACCTATGCGTTCGTAGGTAAGCCCTGTGACGTGATGGCGCTTCGGAGGGGGATCGCGGCTGACCCTTCGCTCGGGGAGCAGATCCCGTATCTGCTGTCGTTTTTCTGCGCTGGTGAGCCGAGCGTAAATGCACAGAATGATCTGCTTACGTCGATCGGAACGAACCGGGAGAAGTTTGATGCGATCACGTATCGCGGAAACGGCTGGCCGGGGTATACCACCGTTACGGAAAAAGACGGCAACGTTCTTAAGATGGAATATAAAAATGCCTGGGGGAAGCACCTCGGCAGAGATATACGAAACCTCTGTCGGTTCTGCCTGGACGGGACCGGTGATGCGGCGGACATCGTTTGCGCCGATTTCTGGTATCTCGGGGCGGACGGAACTCCCGATTTTTCGGAGCATGAGGGACGGAATATCATCATTGCCCGCACGGAGAGAGGCGTTGAGGCTCTGGATGGGGCGTTAGGCAGTCAGAGACTTTTGGTCGAGGAGGATTTCACCTCGAAGGTAGATACCAAACTGAAACTGTACCAGCCGGCACAATATAAGCGTAAGGGTACCATGGGCAGCATGATCCGCGCTATGCGGCTGTGCAGAAGAAAACCGCCGAAGTATGGCAAGGGGTATCTGAAGAAGTACGGAAGCCACCTCGACGGAAAGGTGAAGAGAAAGTTTTTCCTCGGAACAGTGAAGAGAGTTTTAAAAGGTAAGATCTGAAAGACAGTCAGGTAACGATTCAAATGGCAGGATTATGGGAAAACATAGGAAAGAAGATCAATACGACCCGCTTTAAAACAGGCAGGCTTATTTCCTCTGTAATGAACCATGAGAAACCACTTGCGAAGGATGCCGTTACACTATCCATCGTGGCGATCGTTAAGAATGAGGCCGACTATATCGAAGAGTGGATCCGCTATCATTTGCTCGTCGGGATCGATCGGTTTTTTATCTATGATAATGGAAGCACCGACGAGACCTGCAGAATACTTCAGAAGTATGTAGATCGGGGGATCGTAGTCCTTCGAAAGCATTTGGGGATCGGACAGCAACTCAATGTGTACAACGATGCGCTTCGTCGTTACAGATTTCAATCGAAGTACATTTCTTTTATAGACGTAGATGAATTCCTCTATTCCTGTGATCCGGAAAAAACGGTCCGACAACAGATTTTGGAACTGTTTGCTTTATATCCGAATGCCGGCGGTTTAGCAGTGAACTGGCGCATGTTCGCCTCGAGCGGGCATATCTCGAAGCCGGAGGGAGGCGTTTTGGAAAACTACCTGTACCGGTCGAAGGATGATGGCAGGGGAAACATATGCGTTAAGACGATCGTCGATCCCAGACGTGTTTATCGAGTTGTGCATGCGCATTATCCCATGTATTATAAGGGGTTCTACTCGGTGGATGAAAGTGGAAAACGGGTCGAAGGATGGGCGAATCCTGTGAAAGAGATTCGTCGGTTGAGGATCAACCATTACTTTACGAAGTCGAAGGAAGAGTGGATTATTCGTCGCCGATTAGGCAGAGTGGATCGAAAACACTTCGAGATCAGAATGATGGAAGAGTTTTACGCCCACGACAACAACGATATCTACGATGACGGTATGCTGCCGTTTGCGGAGAAAATAAAGAATATGTAGCCGAAAATGGTACAAATCGGTGATATACAAAAGCCTTGCTTGCATTTATACTTAAAATGTGTGAATGTGGGCGGGGCTTTTTTTGCCTTTTCACAGGTGTCGGGAGCGAAGACTGCGACGCTTCAGGTGAACACGACGGCAGGCCTAAACGGCTGGCAGTTCCGCTGCATCGTTACGGATGGGGACGGAAATCCTCTGCCGTCGAAAGAAGCTACATTGACCGTGAAATAAGTAAAGTACATGGGAAAATTAACAGAAAGTGAGGTTGGGTTAGAAATGAGGAAACGAAATCCTGGTAGGAGATTACTGGCGGCTCTTATGTCGGCAGCCATGACGGTGACCATGCTCCCGTTCGTCGGAAGCGTGAGTGCCGAGAAGACGGAAGCGGCTCCTGTGGCGTATAAGACGGTAGCAGGCTTAAGTACATCGGTGATCAAAGCCCCGAAGGCGGGGACTGAAGGCGCTGCGTGGACCGGCAGTTATGTTTGGTATGGAAAATACAACGGAGAACCGGTGAAGTACCGGGTGTTGGACCCGTCGACTAATCTGTACAGCACGAATGGCGCGTACAGCATGCTGCTCGATTGCGACAGCGTGTTATATAAGGCAGCCTTTGACGTTGACAGCGTGAATGCGAATTCGTCGATTCCGAATACATGGCTGGGCAGTGACCTGAGGCTCAACCTGAACGGAAACGATTTTCTGTTTAAGAACGGCGTGTTTACGGAGCAGGAGAGAAATGCGATCATGGTCAGCAAGATCGCGTCTCATTCCTTAGTTCAGGGGACCTCTGCCTGGAATGTTTCATCCTGGACGAAAGGCATCTTTAAGAATTATGTACCTATAACTTCGGAACGGATCTTCCTGCTGGATGCGGAGGATGCATCCAACAGTTATTACGGATATAATTATTCGGATGCTGCAATGACCGGGAGACTGAAGAAATATAATGGCGTCACTGCGGATTATTGGCTACGATCCGCTTCTGCTAATAGTGAGAAAAATGTCGCCATTATTCGTAATTCCGATGGTGCAATCTCAAGCGCTAATGTTACATCGAGCAGCGTCGGCGTGAGCCCGGTCATGAATATCGATAACAAGTCCGTCCTGTTTTCATCGGTCGTTTCCGGTGAGGCGGGCCAGGACAATGCCGAGTACAGGCTGACCATAATCGACCCGAATATGTTCGCAAGTCTGCAACCCGGAACATCCTTAACAGCCGGCAGTTCGAATGTCATCTATGTCCCGTACATCCTGTCGGGGGCCAATGCTTCTATGGCTACACGCATCACCGTTATGGTCCTGGATAAAGAGTACCGGCCGGGAAACACCAACAAAGCGAATATCCTGCACTATGAGTGGACGACACCGGGAACCTTCTCCAGTGCCGTTGCTTTCCGCGGGATCAATTCGTTCGTGCTCCCGTCCAACCTGGACATTCGTGACTGGGGAACGAAATATCATGTGTACTTGATGGCCGAAGATATCAATGAACTCTATGAATCGGATTACTCAAGCGAACCGGAAGAGTTGCCGGCGCCTAAGACGGCCGCTGGCGTCAGCACGAATATGATCATAGGACCGGTGATCGGTAGCGAGGATAATGCTTGGGGCGGAAGTTATGTTTGGTACGGAAAATACGAAGGAGATCCCGTGAGGTATCGTGTACTAGCACCGAACACCGACAAATATGGAAGTTCCACGATGCTTCTCGACTGCGATTACATCCTGTATTACGCGCCTTTTGATAAAGACGGCAAACCGAATGCCGGCGCGACGAAGCAGAACCAGTGGGCTTACAGCGACATGAAAGCCGGGCTGAATGGCTCCGCGTTCCTGACCCGTTCGAGCGGTTTTACGACGATCGAGAGAAATCTGATCACTTCCAGCAAGAGCGCCGGACATACGCTTACGGTAGGAACCGGTTCCGGACATGTTTCGTCCTGGACGAAGAGCACGTTCGAAAATTATACTGCATTGACCGGGGAAAAGATCTTCCTGCTGGACAGCGAGGATGTATCGAACACCATGTACGGATATCATTTCTGTGAGGATTCTGTCCTGAGCCGGACGAAAATCGAACTGCCGCAGACCCCGCAGGATGATAAGTTGGCTTCGTGGTGGTTGCGTTCCGATTATGCTCATTACGATACGAACGCCGGCTACATTTATGAAGCAAGCGCGATCGAGTATACCGATGTCATTGGTACCGATATCGGCGTCAGCCCCGCATTTAACGTGGATCGTTCGATGGTCGTGCTCTCCTCTCTGGTATCCGGAAAACAAGGTTACCCGGGAGCCAATTATAAACTGACACTGCAGGACAACAATATCACACTGGGCATGCAGCCGAATAAGATGCTCTCACTGTTCGGATCGGAAGGAGCTTATGGTATTCAGATACCCTTTACTCTGTCCGGAACGAATGCTTCAAAAGTGACAAACATTTCCGTATTGATCCTGGATAAGGAATACAAACCCGGAAATACAAATAATGCGAAAGTATTGCTGTACCGGGATGCATACTCCGGAGGCGCAGACGGTATACCTGTTTCGGGTTATGCTACGGTTCACCTTCCGGCAGATCTGCCTTTGGGAAGTATGAACAGGACCTATTTCGTATATCTTCTCGCTGAGGAAATAAACGGAGTCCATGAAAGCGATTATACGAGCGAACCTATGAGAGTCCCGAGTCCCGGTAATATTCCGCCGGTGATCTCCTCACAGCCGCAGGACGTGCGTACGACCGCTGGTACTATTGCGGATTTCACCGTAGTAGCTACGGGCTCCGCTCCTCTGAGTTATCAGTGGCAGTCCCGTAAGGACGCCTACAGTGCATGGACGAATTCCGGCCAGCCGGGCGCGAAGTCGGCGACATTACATGTAACAACGACACAGGGCCTGCACAGATGGCAATTCCGTTGCATCGTAACCGATGTGAACGGCGCCTCGACGCCTTCTCTGCCTGCTACGCTGAGGATCATTCCGAAGATCACGAAGCAGCCGCAGAATGCGAGAGTACAGGTGGGAGATACAGCATATTTTACCGTTGCCGCGACTGGTAAGGCTCCGCTGAAATACCAGTGGCAGTCCCGTAAGGACGCCAACAGTGCATGGACGAACTCCGCTATGCCGGGCGCAAAGACCCCGACTCTGGAGGTGACCGCGACGGTAGGCCTGCATAAATGGCAGTTCCGTTGCGTGGTAACGGATGCCAACGGCGAGAGCTGGGGCTCGAGTCCCGCTACATTGAGAGTTGCACCGAAGTTTACCAAACAGCCGAAGAGCACTTTTGCGGTGCCGGGAACCGAAGCGGTATTTACGGTGACGGCGATCGGAAAAGCGACACTTAAATACCAGTGGCAGTCTCGTAAGGATGCCAACAGCGCGTGGACGAATTCCGGCATGCCCGGTGCGAAGACGGCGACTCTTAGAGTACCGGCGACCTTAGGACTCAATGGCTGGCAGTTCCGTTGTGTAGTAACGGACGGAAACGGCGAGAGTTGGGGATCTGCAGCGGCGACGCTGTTTACGAAACTGGGCATCCTCAAACACCCGCAGAGCACGACCGTTTCGGCGGGAAGCATGGCGAAATTCACCATAGAGGCATACGGTAAGGAACCGCTTACCTACCAGTGGCAGTCGCGCAAGGATGCCAACAGCGCGTGGACGAATTCAGGACAGTCGGGTGCGAAGAGCACAACTCTGTCGGTAAAGGCAACCGCAGGCCTGAACGGCTGGCAGTTCCGCTGCATCGTAAAAGATGCCGACGGAAACACGGTGGTGTCGAAAGTAGCGATATTGACCGTGAAATGATGAGGTCTACTTTTTGTATTCGTGTATAGACGCGATTGATATTCTTTGATACTATATCTTTGTAAGATATGTGTAGCCGGAGATAGGGGCGTTTTTGTATCTCGGCTAATTCAAAAATCAGTTGCATGGAGGAAAAGAAAATGTACAAAAGCATGACAAAACGGATCCTATCGGTTCTGTTGACTGCGGTTTTGATCACGTTTCTGCTTCCGATGGCCGGATTTGCGGAGCGCGTTCAGGCGGGCAGATACGATGGTACGGAGATCTCGCAGGGAAAGACGATCGTCAGTGTCGGCACGGATGGTATCAAGGCGCCTAAGGTTCCGGAAAGGGATATCGATTCGTGGATAGGCAGTTATGTCTGGTTCGGAAAGTATAACAACGAGCCGGTGAGATACCGCGTACTGACGCCTAAGACCACGATCTATGGCGGGACGACGATGCTCTTGGATTGCGATAGCATTCTTTTTAATAATACATTTGACTCGGATGGCATCGCAAATCTGAATGCAACGTATCCTGATGAATGGATGCACAGCGATCTTTGGATTTCTTTGAATGATGTGGGCTTTTTAGAGTCCGGCGGATTTAACGCCAGAGAGCAGGAAGCTATAGCGAATAGTTATATCGCTTCGCATGCATTAGTCGAGGGAACCGATCCCGGGGGTGTCAGCGGCTATATCAGGGCGCATTATAGATACTATGTAGGGCTTAATGGCGAGAAGATTTTCCTGTTGGATGCAGAGGATGTTTCCAACCCTGCCTATGGTTATGGTAACTATTTCGGAATTGCCAGCAGCAGAGAGAAAGGAAACACAACCGGATGGTGGCTGCGTTCAGCGTCTTCCGACTACGTCGACGTGGTCGGCTCTGTGCAATCTTTCGGCGGTATTAAAGAAAATTCTGTTACGGACTCTGCAGGTGTAAGCCCTGCCTTTAATATCAAACTGAGTTCAGTCATTTTTACATCCCTGGTCTCCGGTACGGCTGGTCAGGATGGTGCAGAGTATAAACTCACGATCCGCGACAAATATATGACCATGAGTTTGCAGGAAGGCCGGTCGGCATCCTATGATGGAAATGCGATCGCTATCCCTTATCATATCGGCGGAGCTATGGGGCCGCGCTCTACACAAGTGTCTGTTCTGGTCCTGGATAAAGAGTACACTGAGGGAAATACAAACGGAGCTTCCGTTCTCTATTATGGTAATCTGCAGACCGGCGGAGTTCTCAATCAGGACGGCACGGGAACATTTGTGCTTCCCTACACGCTTTCTGTGAGCGATTGGGGAAATGCTTACCATGTATATATTTTGTCAGAAGTGGTAAAAGGCAGTCATGAGACAGACCTGGCATCCGCCCCGCTGGAGATCGGAAAACCCGTAAAATCCGAACAGCCGATCGTTCCGGAGCAGCCCGTCATCACTTCACAGCCGAAGAATACGAGTGTTGCATGCGGCAATACGGCGAAGTTCATGATCACTGCTTCCGGAAACGGAACGCTCAAATATCAGTGGCAGTCCCGCAAAAATGCATCGAGTGCCTGGTCGAATTCCGGCCAGACAGGAGCGAAGACCGCCACTCTTTCCGTGAATACGAAAGAGAGCCTGAATGGCTGGCAGTTCCGCTGCATCGTTACGGATTCAGATGGGGAGACTCTCTCATTGCCGGCAACTTTGTCGGTCTTGCCGAAGATCACCACGCAGCCGGCGAATGTTACGGCAAATCCGGGTGACACGGTCACCTTCCGGGTCAATGTTACCGGAGTGTCGCCATTTAAATACCAATGGCAGTCGCGTAAGGACGCGAACAGCACGTGGTCGAATTCCGGCCAGACAGGAGCGAAGACTCTGAAACTGGAGGTCAATACGACCGCTGGCCTGCATGGCTGGCAGTTCCGTTGCGTTATAACGGATGCCAAAGGAAATACAGTGAATTCAGACCCGGCTACATTAAAACTTGTTCCCAAGATCACAACGCAACCGAAGGATGCTTTTGCGAATCCGGGAACCAAAGCGACGTTTACGGTGGCGGCTACAGGTAAGGCAAACCTCTCGTACCAGTGGCAGTCCCGTAAGGATTCTTCTTCCGAGTGGTCGAACTCCGGTCAGCCGGGAGCGAAGACCGCAAAACTTCAGGTGAATGCGACGGCCGGTCTGAACGGCTGGCAGTTCCGCTGCGTCGTGACAGACGGAAATGGTCAGAAGTCGGCTTCGCAGGTTGCTACCTTGAAGACAAAACTCACGATCACGTATCAACCGAAAAGTATTTCCGTTGCCGCTGGACAGGTAGCAAGATTCACTACTTTAGCAGTCGGCACGGGTCGAAAGTACCAGTGGCAGTCTCGCAAGGATGCCAACAGTGCCTGGACGAACTCCGGTCAGACCGGAGCGAAGGCGGCGACCCTCGAGGTAAACACGACGGCCGGCCTCCATAACTGGCAGTTCCGTTGCATCGTAACGGATGACCAGGGAAGTACGGTCATCTCCAATACGGCCACGCTTACCATTATCCCTAAGATCACCACGCAGCCGAGAACGAATGTGGCTCCTGCAGGAACGACCGCGAAGTTTACGATCGCTGCGACCGGCAAAGCCCCTCTTAAATACCAGTGGCAGTCCCGCAAGAATGCCAACAGCAACTGGTCGAATTCCGGTCAGACGGGAGCGAAGACAACTACGCTCTCGGTGGCAACGACCAACGGCCTGGATGGCTGGCAGTTCCGCTGCATCGTTACGGATGCGAACGGCTCTTCCGTGGAATCCGATATCGTGAGCCTGAGCATCATTGATCTTCCTGTCATTTTGCAGTATTTTCCGGACGATTCGTTCCGTCAGTTTGTTTTGGATAACTTCGATAAGGATAAGAACGGATCGTTGAGTAAGGCTGAGATCGATTCTATTAGCAGAATCGCTTATTTCCCCGATCAATATCAGAATATCTCGAGTATGAAAGGAATAGAGTTTTTCACATCTTTAACAGAATTGGACATTCAAAGCTTGGAAAAACTTACGACGCTGGATCTGAGTAGGAATAAGGCTTTAGAGGAGATATGGGTTTCGTATTGTGGTGTGACATCGATCATTCTCGGGGATAAACCAAACTTGGTAACTCTCTATTGCAGCGAGAATCAAATTACCGGACTGGATCTTTCAGGGGCACCGAAGTTAAATATGCTTCGTTGTGAACACAATAAGCTGTCATCGTTGAATGTCAGCAAGAATAAGGAATTGGATACCCTGATGTGTGGAGGCAATTCCATTTCAACATTAGATGTCAGCAATAACACGAAACTCAGATGGCTGGACTGTGCAAATACTAACCTTACGAAGATCAATGTGACAAAATGTACTTCGCTTTATGCACTGTTCTGCGATAAAAATGTTACGATCATCGGCGCAGGAAGCAGTGTTAGGATCAATGACTACAATCT
>DBXX01000112.1:86705-99745 GCA_002309675.1 Lachnospiraceae bacterium UBA1201 | reverse complement strand
CCAGGAAACTGGGTACATATCATACGTTCCGCGTCGCTTCTTTTTCTTTTTTGTTCTCTTATATGTTATTTGGCTTTGTTAAATGTTCCAAGGTCAAATAAGAAATACTGCCCGTTTTCGATATCGTTTTCTTTTACTCCCTTGAGTTCAGGGTAAGTCATTTTCGCGAGCATCTTTTCAAAAAATTGGTCATCTCGTTCAGCTACTCTGCCTACTATAAATTCACCGCAAGCTCCCGGTCGAAGAGAAATCGACATACCATCCCATGCTTCCAGATAATTATTTCTTTCCGGGCTGATCTTGAAATAATGTCCGGGATCAAAAAGCTCCTCACCAGTATTTTTGCAATCACACACGAAAGTAAAATGTACACCATAATCCACGCCCCAGAAAGGCAATTCCACACCTACTCCATTTAATTCAAAATCAAGTTTTGCAGGTGTACACAAATTTGCGATTTCTACCTTTTGTGTAAGCCATTTAACCGAATCATGCGGTGAAATGAACGTATTATCGGCCGATACGCCTTGCGCTATTTCTTTTACGGTTTTATAGCAAAAATCGATCAGAGTGTATTTGGGAATAAGCCACTTCATAAATTTCTTAGCTTCTAACTCACCAAGCGCTTGAATTCTTTTGATTATTGCCTCCTGCAAATTTTCATGTGTTACTTTAGCAGTTTTTTCTGCATCTGCCCATTCCATAGCATTCAGATAATGATTTAAATCATCTTTGCAGACATATACTTCCACCACCCGGAAACCATCGGGCATCAAATGAGGGGATGATACCCAAACCACCGATGTGTTTCCGTCAAGGGTCATTCCACGATCGGATGTAAATGTAATGGTATATTTTACCGGAACATCATTCTTTGTTTCCTGGATATATGTAAGCTGTAACCTATTCATATCCTGCACCGACTGATTATGCATACGAGGGATAATATAGTCTCCATTCTTCCAAGTAGTATGGATAACGGAAGGAGCATCTATTGAGATTCTATATCCACAGGGCAATCCGTTCAGTAGCTCTCCAAAGTCAAACCGAATATCTTGAGTTGTATTAGGGATGATCCATGAAGTTAATGTATATGTGTAACCTCCGTCGCTTGTGACAGGTCTGGACGGCCTCCATATAGCATATAAGGGAATCACGCTTCCATCACTCATCGCCCCGCAAGCAGTAAGGATATCAGAATCAATATTCTGCCCCTCTGCGAATATAGCGCCAGTTCCGTCTTTTGTCGTACTCCATCCGACAAATTCTTGAGGAATGGTTTCAAAATTCGGCGAAGAATAAGGGCGCTCTGAAATATTACAGGAATAAGTATTCCTAGGCATGCGAACATCATCCCCGTACTTTATCGATATATCGTCGACGGATCCGTTACCGGAACCACCTCCACGATTTGCCTCAAAACGGATCGTATATGAACGCAGTGTCCAGATGGCTTTGAGGGTAATACTTGTCGAGCTGCTGACTGTATCGTTGGCAGATACGAATTTGCTCGTATTTCTCGCATCGACCCAACCCTCAAATACATAACCGGGCTTAGAAGGTGTCGGCAAGGTGCCAAACGTTGAACCCGAATCACGACAGATCGGGTCGAGAGAATCCGCTCCGGTCAGTTTTATTAAAATGACCTTTTTAGTTTCCAGTTTCTCTTTACATTTCGTACACTTAAGAACCTTTTCACCAGGCTTCTTTGTGGTAGGCTCAGTAACTAACTCCCACTCACCCGGAACATGACCGGTATGTTTGATCGCTCGTGTTTGCTTCTCTCTGCATTCAAGGCAGATCCTGGTTTCAACGCCATCTGTCTCGCAAGAAACCGGAGTCGTTTCTTTCCAGCTGTCCCACTTATGACCGCCGGGGGATTTTACGGTTCTTGTTTCCGTGTAATCGCATCTCTCACAAACGCGTTTTTCTGTACCATCCGTGGTGCAAGTTCTGGACTTAACTGTGATCCATTCGCCCATTTTATGGCCTAAAGCCGGAATGACCGATGTACCGCAGTTTGCGCCACAGGTATCACATACCAGATATTTGGATCCGTCTGTCGTACAGGTTGCCGCTTTTATGATCTTAAAGTTTCCGTGCGGTGTATGTAAGCCGGTCGCCGGAATTGTGCGGGTCTCCTTCTGATTACATGTTAAGCATACACGGGTCTCAACGCCGTCCTTGCCGCAGTTATTCGGTGTTGTAACCTTCCAGCTGTCCCACTTGTGGCCGCCGGGGCTCTTGATCGTAACAGTTTCCGTATATCCGCATCTGCCACAAGTATGCTTTTTAGAACCATCAGCCGTGCAGGTCGCCTGCTTGATCGTAGTCCAGCTGCCGTAATCATGGCCTAATGCCGGAATGACCGATGTACCGCAATTCGCGCCGCAGGTATCACATACCAGGTATTTCGATCCTGCTGTTGTACAGGTAGCTGCTTTTGTGATCTTGTAATTTCCGTGCGGTGTATGTAAGCCGGTCGCCGGAAGTGTCCGGGTCTCCTTCTGATTACATGTTAAGCATACACGGGTCTCAACGCCGTTTTTGCCGCAGTTGTTCGGTGTTGTAACCTTCCAGCTGTCCCACTTGTGGCCGCCGGGGCTCTGGATCGTTGCCGTTTCCACGGTGCCACATTTCGAGCAGGTACGACGTTTTGTACCATTCGTAGTACAGGTCGCTTTTGTGATCGTAGTCCAGCTGCCAAAAGCATGTCCAAGTTTTGTGATCGTTCCGGTTTCCACGACTCCACATCTCGAACAGGTGCGCTGCTTTGTACCATTAGCGATACAGGTCGCTGCCTTCGTCGTGGTCCAGTTTCCGAAACTATGGCCTAATGCCGGAATGGTAGTTGTTCCGCAGTTAGCTCCACAGGTATCGCATACCAGATATTTCGATCCTGCTGTTGTACAGGTAGCTGCTTTTGTGATCTTGTAATTTCCGTGCGGCGTATGTAAACCGGTTGCCGGAAGTGTCCGGGTCTCCTTCTGATTACATGTTAAGCATACACGGGTCTCAACACCGTCTTTGCCGCAACTATTCGCTGTCGTAACCTTCCAGCTGTCCCACCTATGGCCGCCGGGGCTCTTGATCGTCGCCGTTTCCTTGGCGCCACATATCGAACAAGTACGTTCCTTCGTTCCGTCCGTAGTACAGGTCGCTGTCTTCGTCGTAGTCCAACTGCCGAAAGAGTGGCCGGGTGCAGTGATCGTTTTCGTTTCCTTGCCACCACATCTCGAACAGGTGCGCTGTTGTGTACCATTTGAGGTACAGGTTGCTGCCGTCGTAGTGGTCCAACTGCCAAACGAATGGCCGGGTGCAGTGATCGTCAGCGTTTCCTTGCCTCCGCATCTCGAACAGGTGCGCTGTTGTGTACCATTTGAGGTACAGGTCGCTGCCGTCGTAGTGGTCCAACTGCCAAAAGAGTGGCCAGGTGCAGTGATCGTCTGCGTTTCCTTAGTGCCACATCTCGAGCAGGTGCGCTGCTGTGTACCATTTGAGGTACAAGTCGCTGCCGCCGTAGTGGTCCAACCGCCAAAGTTATGACCCTTTGCCGCGATCTGATAGCCGGCTAACGTTTTTCCGCACAAAGTACATTCAGCATGACCGGTACCTGTCTTTGTACAGGTAGAATCAACGTCCGTTACGTTCTTCGAAACATGTGACTTTACAGGAATTACTTCTTTTTCGACCTTACCACAGCGATTACATTTTCTCTCTTTGGTTCCGGTAGAATAGCAGGTAGAATCTCTAGTCACATTCCAGCTGCCCCAGTAATGGTAATTTAAGCAGCTATCACATGCATATACGATCGTGTCCGCGTTGTCCGCGTCAAACTTCTCCAGTACTTCAGGTACAGAACTGCTAAATCTGGCAAATAACTGATCCACGGTTATACCGGGCTCGGTTCCCAGAATATAGGCTGCAGTTCCGGCGATCGACTGCGCTGCGCCGGATGTACCATTATCCCACAAAACGTATGCGTCCACATAATCGCCGTAATTCGAATACGTGGTCTGGCCGAATTCATTGACCGCACCAACAGCGAAAACTGTCGGATATGCTGCCGGGTAAAGCTTTTCTGTGTCAGAATAGTTACCGGCAGCAGCCACTACAAAGATCCCTGCCTCATAAGCACGGGTCAATGCATCTTCCAAAAGTGTAGAACGTTCTGTTCCTACAAAGCTCATGGAGATAATGTCTGCTCCGTTTTCGATCGCCCAATCGATGCCGGCAACAACGGATGCATATGTTCCGTGTCCCTCATCATCGAGCACCTTAACATCATAGATGTCAGCTTCGGGTACCTGGGACAGCAAAACTGCCGCCATAGAATTACCGTGAGCCGATCCTTCATTTTTTCCTCCGACGAAAGAAACGCTTTTCTTCGTTTCGAAGTCGGATACTCCTGCGTCCAACAATGCGATCTTGATCCCCGCTCCGGCGTACCCTTCGCAGTCATGGCAATGATCATCATGGCAATGATCTTCCGATCCGCACACGTCAAACGCGTCGTGGTCATGCTCCCATGTGTATTCCACATTAGCATCTGCCAAAACGGAAGCATCTACATAGGTCGCATCATGTGCAGGAACACTTCCGGCCAGAATAATAGCCAAAAGTGTACCTGCAAGTTTTTTCAGTTTTTTCATTCTTTATCCTCCTTTGTATTTTAGCAGGTCTATGGCCATGTCCTGCTCTGAAAATGATCTTTTCATTCAAGATCATAAACATTACTGATTTGTTTTATCTAATCATACCATTTTTCAACTGATTTCATTTATACCATGTATCGCAAAAAAAGTCAAGCAAAATAATTCCGATTGTTTTTGGCATTTTGTGAAAAATTAGTCTGCTTGTCAACAAAGCCTCTGCCATGCTATAATTATTTGCGTGTGCAATAGAAACGTGATCAAAAGCGTTACCGGAAAGATCATCAACTCGTCCGGTACGGTAGTTCAGTCCGAGACCATTTATCCGAACTCCTATTCCGTTGATATTAAGAGTTCTGCGATCAACTCGAACCTGAGATTTGGAAAGCTTGCAAGAGGCGGTTATAGTCTCTCGGTTACCGCTAATGATGCGGATGGGCACTCCCTGACCAGAACTGTTACTTTCTCTGTAAGGTAATTCACTAAAACGTCTGATATATACAGACATAAAAAAAAGCCCGATCCCGCCAACTGCGAGATCGGGTGTTTTTTCGATTAGTAAAGATTGTCCTAATCAATATGCTCTCCTTCGTCATCTATGAAGTTTCTCTCGAAAACAGCCTTCTGTCTTCTATCATTCCATGTAGTTTTGATAGTACATCTTCTTATATGCTGTTTTTGCAATAATACCTGACGTCATAAATAAAAGCCCTGAAAGCAACAACGTATAAAAACCGGCGGCCGGAGCAACAACATTACCCCCGCCCTTACTATTCAGTTTTTCCTGTATCTCGAAGTACTTTAACAGAAACACACAGACATCTACTCCGATGATGAAAAAGCCTGTCAGAACGAGTCCGGATCCCTTGCCTTTTTTGATACGAGAAGCATACACTACTCCCAAAGCAATAATCAGTAAGATCAAAAGGCCATAATATTTGAGTTCTTCCTCGATCAAAGTAACCGTGACTATATTCAAAAAGGAGTAGAAAGGAAAAAACAAAGCGAGAACGCCGATTGCACCTCCCAACATACCAATAGACATACCGGTATGAAATAATGAATTTGCACGTTCCACAGCGTCAGCATATTTCAAAAAAGAATTCTGAACACGGGAATATGGCCGTTCCCCATAGTAGTTGGAGTATTTTTCAGAGGGATTCGATGCCGTTTCTTCCATAGGTTTTCCGGTTGCAAAAACGATTTTACAGGTATGGCACATGGTCGCGGTATCTGGCAGGCTTTCACCGCAGTTCGAACAGATCATAATAACACCTCTTCTCCGGTAAAATTTCAAAAAATAATCAGGTCTTTGGGCCCATTACGGGCCCATTGACTTGATTATCTATTCAGTCTGTTAAACTCTATATCTTATGAACTTATCTTCTTATTTCTTCTTGGAAGTGCCCTTCTTCTGGGAAGGTGCCGAAAGGAACATATAGCAAACTGCTGCCAATGCGCCGCCTACCAGCGGAGCCACGATAAATACCCAAACATCTGCCAGAGCGTCTCCACCTACAAACAATGCAGGTCCGAAGCTTCTCGCCGGGTTTACGCTGGTTCCGGTGAAGTGAATACCGAAGATGTGTACCATGGTCAATGTAAGACCGATCACAAGACCTGCCATCGAAGAATACTCCGCCTTCGCGGTAACGCCCAAGATCGCGATCACAAATACGAAGGTGAGGATGATCTCAATGATCAGGGACTTCGCTACATCGCCATCAAACAAACCGTTCTGTCCGAGTTTATCAAAGTTGCCGGTCAGGCCGCCCAAAACTGCTGCACCTGCAATAGCACCGATGAACTGAGCTACGACATAACCGCAAAAATCCTTCACATCCATCTTCTTCGAGATCAGCATTGCAAAGGAAACCGCCGGATTGATGTGGCAACCGGAGATATTGCCGATGGAATATGCCATCGCAACGATCACAAGGCCGAACGCCAGAGCAGTCATAATATACGCTGAATCGAACTTATTCGTATCACATCCAGCGACTGCAGCCGTTCCGCAGGCAAACAAAACCAAAACAAATGTACCGATAAACTCTGCTACATACTTCTTTAACGCTTCCATATCTTTCCTCCTAACCTTAGAAAGCTTTTCGCATTTTTTGTACCGATCACGGGCTTATGCCCACCTACACCCGAATCATACCACAATGCTATGGAAAAATCAAGATTTCAGTTTCTGCGAAATCGTTAATCGTTCGCCTTTCAGTTCAAACGCTCCGAGAGCTCCGCACACCATCGGAATGCGCGGCGGCTGATGCCCGATATCCGCCTCAAACACGATCGGAACGTTCAGGGGAGCCAGCGCGTCCAGAACGGCGGTCTCATAGTCCGTGTCATACTGCATATTAAAGATGGCCGGACGTCCGAACACGAAACCCTTTGCATTTTCAAAGGCTCCCGATTCACGTAACTGCCACAGCGCACGCGTCAGCATCGGAGAACTCAGCTCAAAACTCTCCAGGAACCACAGGACGCCGTCGTCCTTATAACGACGGACGAAGCCCGCACCGTCCTCGTACGGCGTACCGATGAGGCAGACAATGCTGTCCAGGCAGCCGCCGATCCACCGGCCGGATGCAGCCAGTTGCTCTGCTCTCTTACCGTTTTTATCGACACCGAAGATCTTAACATCGCTGTTAAGTTCATACGGTTCCAGCCCTGTCTCACGCTTCAGCCAGCCATGCTGGTAGCGATCGTAGCTTTCATGTACGAACGTTTCGTCGTTACCGGAAAACAGTTTTCCTTGCCACAGGTCGATATTTTCCGAAATGCTTTGATGCCAGGGCACCATACCGAAGTCCCCGAGGTTGTGGCTGTAGATCGATGCGATATCGAGGCAGGTCGTGATCGAATAAGTCAGGTTCGTCGTGTCAGAATATCCCTGTACCCACTTCGGATCGGCTCGCAATATGTCTGCTGCATCTTTTAGATAGGGCAATGCTTCGCAGAGATAATCTCCGCCCGATTCCGCAACGATCGTGCGCACCAGCGGATCGGAAAGCAGGCTCTTCAGCGCATTTGCGCGTACATCTGCCGCAGCGCTCCTGCCCCGCTCACTCTGAAACACTTCGGCTGTTTCCTTTACGCAGAAACCAGTCTGTTTCAGCTGCGTTACCGCGCTCTTATGGCGAAGGATATCGACTTCGGCAGTGCGCCCGTCAGAGGGCGCGCATATGCCGATACAGTCACCGGGTTTCATAAATCTCGGATAGATCATATTCTCACCTCGTTGTTGATTTTTTTTCGTATTTCGTGTATGATAGTTACAGCATTTGTCAGGAGGTATTTTATGTTAAATATCAGCGGTCTGGAAGAAGGTATCGTACTCGATCATATCAAAGCCGGCATGTCCACTTTGGTTTTCGAATCCCTGAACCTGGAAAAACTGAACACGGAGGTGGCGATCATCCGCAACGCGAAGAGCCAAAAGATGGGCCGTAAGGACATCATAAAGATCGCCGGAGGCCTGGATCAGGTCGACCTCGACATCCTCGGCTACCTGGATCACAACATCACGGTAAATATCATCAAAGACTCGGTGATCGTCGAGAAGCGTCGTCTGAAGCTTCCTGTCCGCATCTACAACGTGATCAAATGTAAAAATCCCCGTTGTATCACTTCCATCGAGCGCGGCATCCCGCAGGTGTTTGAACTGGCCGATGAAGAAACAGCGACCTACCGTTGCATTTACTGCGAAGAAAAATACGATCGATAATATCTCAAAGGACCCGTGAAAACGGGTCCTTTTAAAATGTATCAACGTTGCATATCAGCCGGCCTGAAAACCGGCCGCCGATATACCCTTATCACAGGTCGTGATCGACGACCACGATCACAAAACCGTATATATTCCTATGGATCTCGAGGGCCTTCTCTAGTTCGATCTGGCCGGCTTCGGAATGACTCCAGGTTTTAAACTCGGGAGAACTCATCAGGAGGAAATATCGGTCGACTCCTTCCTGCGGTCCGAACCATGTCGTACTGGTCTGATAGTTTTCATGTTGAATACCGAAATCGTTAAAGCTTATATTGCGCGCCTTAACCTTCTCTCCCGTATAGACGGTGATCAGCTGACTGTTCCAGAACGAAGCATAACCATAGGTCAGATCGTTCTGTTCGAGGAAATCCGCCACCTTATAGACGGCCTTATCACGATTGTAATAGAAGCCTTTTCCGAGGATCACGGCGGAGTTCAATAATGCGGTCAATGCGAGCGGCACCGTGACTAAAACAATCAGCCGCTGTGCGATAGAACGCTTTCGGATCTCATAGTAAAGCGTGAATACCAAAAGCAAAAGACCGGAAGCAATGATCGGGGACAAACGCCAGTTTGCCGTAGCCAAAAGGCCGAATATAAAGGCGAAAACGATCGCTGCCGTCAGCACCACGTGCGACCAGAGAAAAATCTTTAAAGGGCGGTCTTTAATATGCTTATAGCGGATCATAAGAGCGATCGGTAAGATCGCGATCACGATCGCTGTTACCAGGCGAAGCAGATAACCGACCGAAACGAGACTGAACATCGGCTTTCGTTCATTGATCTCCAAACCGAAAAGTTTAAACCAGGCATTCGGCAGGTCGAGCAGATGCTGCGGCCAGTCACTCATCACTGACCATACGGAATATGCATCTGCGTATCCGGCGGTACGCGCCTCCAGAATACCGAAGAGCCAGATCAATCCCAACAGGGAGGAAACTGCCAAAAGCACGGCCAGAACGCCAAATGCTTTATTCTCCTTGCAGTTTAACGGACTCTCCGCATCGAAGAAACGTTCCAGGAAAAATCCTGCAAACAACGGTACGGTGACCAAAATGATCATCTGGCTGCCGTCCAAAGTAACACACATAAAATACAGTCCTGCGAGGGCCAGTGCATACCATGTCAGTTTCTTCTCACGATACCGTCTCTCTAAGGAGATCAGAATCGCAAACCCGAAAAACAGAAGCATCGCCCCGAGGCTGTAGTAGATCACATGTCCCCAGAAGATCTCCCACATCTTCTCTGACGAAGAGATCACCAGCAAGGTCAGACCAATGCAATCGAAGCGGTATGCGAGCGACAGCCCTGCCGCACGGCATGCCAGAAAGATCGAAACGACAAACAAGAGCATAAACAATGTCATGCCGAGACTGTGCGTCGTGATCGAAACACCGAACAGCGGGATGAACGGAAGCATCAAAAGATTTCCACCGAACGGAAGCTGCGCCGCGTAGTAAAAGTTCGGCGAGATCCATTTGCCGGAATCATAGGAGGCTTGGGCCCACAGAATCGTGTCGGTACAATCGGAATGCATATATCCGACACCGGGTCCGAAAATATAAAACAGGACGGTAAATACGCCCAAAAGAGCAAACGCTGCAGAGATGGACAGATGAAGACCGGCAGCCGTTATCAGCGGACGGGTATCCTTCTCTTCGACCTTCTCATCGATATTCTCTTCCCCGTCTTCGATCTGGGTCGTATTTTCTGTTAAGGCTTCTGCCTCCTTAGACTCCATCTGGGAACTCATTGTTTCCTGCTCCTTCTAAAACTCTGATCTATTCTTCCGAGGTCTCTTCCTCTTCTTTTACCTGAGCCGCTTCATGGTACTCCTGCTCGGTGTTCACGTTCCAGACATTGGACTTATCGGTACGTCCCGTAAGGATATTGTCGACTGCCTCGAACGCAGTTACCATCGAGTGGTCCATGTTGTTATAGCGATGCTGACCGTTTCGGCCAATGCAGTACAAATTCTCATATTCATCGAGGTACTCGACCACACGGTCCATCAGCGCATAGGTGTCAAAGTAAGCAGGGTACGCTTTCTTCACACGCTCACGATGCGCGTCCATAACCTTAACGCCCTTCTCGAGAACGCCCATTTTACGAAGTTCTTTATATGCGAACTTCACGGTATCCTTCGCGGACATATTCCAGAAATCATCGCCCTCGTCACAGAAGTACTCGAGGCCGATCCAGACGGTGTGCTCGGGATCACGAACGAGATATGGTGACCAGTTGTTGAAGATCTGGATACGGCCGAGTTTCACGCCGACATCCTGAACATAGATCCAGCAATCCGGAACGATATCACCTAAGGTCGCGATCTTCGTCTCGTTCTTAAGGTTCAGACGGTCTACCAGCAAACCTACCGTAACGAAATCACGATACGGCAGTCCTTGCGCGATCGCAGCTACATCTTCCGGTGCATTCGGTATACCGGCAACGAGATCCTTCACAGGCATGGAGGAAAGAACGACATCGGCCGCTTCCACCATCTCCTTACCATCGGATATATAGGCTACGCCGGTCACCTTCTTCTTACCGTCGATCGTCGCAGTCTTTAAACCGGTCACTTTGCAACCCTTTTGAATAAAACCGCCCATGCGAACGATCTCATCGGCAACGACTTCCCAAAGCTGGCCGGGACCGTACTTCGGATACTGGAATTCCTCGATCAGAGAAGTCTCGACCTTACGGTTCTTCTTTCCGGGGATCGCTTTTCCTGCCATGTCCTTAAGAACCGCAACGATGGACAGACCCTTTACGCGCTGTGCACCCCAGTCCGCAGAGATCTCGCTCGGATGACGTCCCCACAGTTTCTCAGTATATCCCTCGAAGAACATGGAGTACAGTTTCTTACCGAAACGATTGATATAGAAATTCTCCAGATTATCTTCTTTCTTCTTTGCAACCACGCTCTTCATGTAGCTGAAGCCCGACTTCATCGTCGTGCCGATTCCCATGTTCTTGATGGTGCTCATCTTCAGCGAGATCGGATAATCAAAGAACTTTTTCTTGTAGTAGATTCGAGACACTCTCTGGCGAAGCAGCATGACGCGGTCTTCCTTCTCCGGATCCGGTCCACCCTCGCTGAGCGTCTTCTCACGTCCCAGTTTCGCATCGTCAAAGGACGGAGCGCCCTGCATCGGCATCAGATCCTGCCACCATTTGCAGACTCTCTCATCCTTCGAGAAGAAACGGTGTCCGCCGATATCCATGCGGTGTCCGTTATGTACGACGGTGCGGGAAATGCCTCCCACAGTCTGGGACTCCTCGAGGACCACGACCTGCGTCGACGGCTCCCTCTTTAACAATTCATACGCGGCGGTAAGGCCTGCGGGGCCTGCGCCGATAATTACAGCTTTACTCATTTTCTCTATCCTTCCCGGACCTGTTGGTCCTCAAAATCTAATCGTTATGCGCGATCAAAGACCGATCGCCAAAATAAGTGTCAATACAACAACGCCGAGGGCAATACGATACCAACCGAAAAATGTAAAATTATGACGTTTCACGTAATCCATGAGGAATCGGATTGCGATCATGGAAACAAAAAACGCAACGACCATCGAAACGACCAAGAGGAACCAGTTGTAGGCACCGATCGAGCCACCGTTCTCTCCGTCAATATATACGTCCTTGATCGTCTTAAGAAATTTCAGGCCGCTCGCGCCGACCATCGCGGGGATGCCGAGGAAAAACGTATACTCGGCGGAAACGCGGCGGGTACATCCGAGAAGCATGGCTCCCAGAATCGTAACGCCGGAACGCGAGGTTCCCGGGATCAGGGACAGCACCTGGATGCAACCGATGAAAAATGCAGTCTCGTACGAAAGCTTGAAGAATTTATTGACCGGTTGACGTTCCGAAATGAAATACTTCTCCACTACGATAAATGCGATACCATATACGATCAAGGTGATCGCAATGATGACGTGCTTGATCTGGTCGTCATGGAAGAAGTCATGAACCGGTTTGCATAGTTCATAAAAAGCGCCGAAGATAGCGATCGGGATGCTGGCTATGCATACCTTCGCCCACAGGACCCAAGTCTGGTGTTTCTGCCCCGGCGTCTTACCCTTCGACCAAGGGTTCAATTTATGAAAATAGATCAGGCAAACGGCAAATATAGCGCCGAGCTGAACCAATACCTCAAACAGATCACGAATGTATTTATTTCCCTTAAAGGGATCCAAAAACATTTCAGCCAACATCAAATGTCCGGTACTACTGATGGGCAGCCACTCTGTAATACCCTCGATAATTCCCAGGAAAAGGATCTGTACAAGCCTCCATAACCCGTCAAAAAAGTCGGTGATCATAGAGGACGCAAGCATAGGAATATCCGGCATAATCTCTTCCTCCGAACAAAAGGTCTATGTCATTTATGACATAGTTGCTATAATTGTACCACAATTTGCAAATAAATACAAGTTCGCATCCGTGCACGAGTATATTACAATTATTGTCCGTAAGAAGAACCATCCATTCGTTCTCGTCAGGAGCTACTTATGCGCAACAAAAAAACTGCCGAATAACGGCAGTTTGATGATCGTAGCTCGTAGGGGAATCGAACCCCTGTTTCCGCCGTGAGAGGGCGGCGTCTT
>DBXX01000112.1:69798-86568 GCA_002309675.1 Lachnospiraceae bacterium UBA1201 | reverse complement strand
CGTCCCGAACGCAGCGCTCTACCAAGCTGAGCCACACCTCGACGCAAGTGGAAGTATACTACAAATAGCACCTCATGTCAAGCACTTTTTTCAAAAAATATGAAATGTGCATCACTCGTCCGCTCCACCTCGCTGAAACGGTTCACGCGGCTCGTACCATATCCGTTCATGCTTCAACCGAAGATACTCCTGATACGCTTTCTCCAGGATCTGCTTCTCATTCGGATAAGACAGCAGGTGGTATGCTTCATGGTACTTATAATATCCGGAATCCTCGAAAAACTCCTTCTGTCTCGGATGGCTGTAAAAGCTCTGGCTCTGCATCAAATACCAGTGAACATCCTTATGAACGACCTGGTCATGCACGCGAAATGAATAGGAATACGAACCGATATATCCCATGATGGTTCCCTTAGCGCCGGACTCTTCAAAGACCTCGCGCAGCGCGGTCTCCTCATGTGTCTCGCCCTCTTCTACCGTTCCCTTAGGAAATACCCAGCCGTCACTGCGGTTTCCGATCTTCTTATATAGCAATAAAATCTTACCACGATATATTACGATACCACCGCAACTTACATTCTTATCCATCCCTGTCGCGCCTCCCGAACGCACGAACTCTGCGAGAAAAGCCCCACGCGGCTTCTCTCCACGCCAATAGTCCAAAACCTGCTTCTATCTTACCACCCGCTCACAAAAGTGTCAATGCCGTGTTATGCGGTCATTCCCGGTCAGGTCACTTCGCGGTGAAAAACTTTGCCGTAAGTTTACATCTGCTCGCTCCCATGTCCGGTCGTGACCGCATAAATCAGGCGAAACATGCTTCAAGCGGAGGAAATAAAGGACAAAGCAAAAGCCAAGCATATTTCAAGTATGCAGGAAGAAAGTATCACGATCTGTAAAGTCAGTCAAGGCAACCGCCTTCGGCGGTGCTACGCAGCCTTGACAAGTCTTTACAGATCGTGATATGCGGTAATCAAGAACGATATAAGCCGGCTAACGCCGACTATATCGGCCAATGAATAATGTCTATCCAGATCCACCCCATGAAATTTAATCTCTCCACCGGCGTATTTGACAATGAGCCGCACCCTCCCTCCGCCGAGACGCCTGCTTCGAAATGTCGCGTGTGTCAAAGGGGACGGTACCTTTTGGCGCTTTTACGTGGGGTACGCAGACCTGGGCTGTAGGAAAATCCCAACTGTGACCGGGCATTGGAGCGAGCGGATGAAAAACGCCGCCAGAGTGAGGCCAGATAAGGGTCATAAAGTCGGTCTCCGAGACCGGCTTTTGCGCGAGCTGAGGTCGTTTTCATCGGAAAACGGCCGAAGTCGAAGCGGGCACCCTTATATGGCCTCACTCTGGCGGCAAGGTTTTTCACTGCGAAGTGACCTGACCGGGAACGGTTGGGATTTGACGAAAGATGAGGGCCGCATAAAGCAAAAAATGTGTCAAAAGGTACCGTCCCTTTTGACACACTTTGACTCTTTATTTAATTCCGAAGCAGGCGTCAAGCACTTTTTTCGCCACAGGTGCGGCTTGTTGTCCGCCGGATCCTCCGTTTTCGATAAATACGGCTACGGAGATGATCCTACCATCCTTTTCTCCGAACCCGGTATAGATCGCATGTGTTGCAGGATTTCCCGAAATGAACTGGGCAGAGCCGGTTTTTCCACCGCTGATGTAGTCATCTGTCTTCGCCTCATAACCGGTACCTTCTTCGACCACATAGCGCATCGCGTCCTTAAGGACTGCTGCTTCGCTCTCGCTCATGCATTGCCCGTTCAATATCTCGGTCGGATAGCGTTTGATCACCGAACCGTTATCATTGAGAACGGCTTCCAGATAACGCGGCTTCATAAGCTTTCCTCCGTTTGCGATCGCAGCTGTTAACATCGCACTATGCATGGGACTGATCTGCACGCCCGCCTGACCGATACCGGTCATCGCGATCTGCGCCAGAGTCATATTATCACGGATCTGCGCCGCGGACAATGCCATCGGAAGCGAAGGAACTTCCGGCACCTTACCATCGGCATCGTGCTCCTTAAACAGGCGTCGATTAAAGCCGAGCCCGTTCATTACCGTGTTGAATTCGGTCGCAGAAACACGTAGCGCCAGGTCTGCATAAAAACCGTTGCATGACTCACCGAGAGCCTTCTTATAATCAACGATACCATGATGCTTTTCATCCGAACAATGCAGTTCATACGTGCCTTCTGCCTCACTTATGATCGAATAGATGTTATTACATTCATAGGTCATGGTCGCATAATACTCAGGAAATTCGCGCATATATGCGAGCAGGACCATCGGTTTAAAGGACGAGCCCGGTGGGTAGAGGCCAGAGACTGCGCGGTTCAGGAAGAAGCTTTCTTTTGCTAAAGCCGCTTCGTCATAGTCCGCATAGATCCGGGCCACTTCATTCGGATCGAAATCCGGAAGAGAAACCATGCAAAGCACATCGCCGGTCACAGCATCCAGAGCGACCACTGCACCCTGCCTGCCCTCCATGGCATCATACGCGGCATTCTGTGCCTCCGGCAGGATCGTCGTCAGCACCGAATATCCCTTCGGTTTTTCTCCCGCGATATCGTTTTTGATCTGCTCGATCAAGCCTTCGTCCGCTTTGAGAAGGTAATAATCGGCCAGGTTTTCCACGCCGGTCTTCCCCCGCTCGATCTGTCCGGTAAAGTGTGCGTATAAGTGTCCCAAAGGATAGATGCGCTCATCCTTCTGTGTAGTCGCCAGAACGGTTTTATCCGCCGCGAGGATATCGCCGCGAACCACGCTGTCCTCCAACGTCTTCAGGCGAACGGTATTATACGAATTATTCAAAATACCCGAGTTTGCACCCTGGATCACATAGATAAGATAAACGGCCAATGAAAGGAAGGCGAAACTGTGGATCGTAAAAACGGCAAGGAATGCTGTAAGCCCCCTCTTTTTGCGGGGAGGCTGCTCCGCCTCCGCTTTGGGCGCAGCTTTCGCACGCTTCTTCTCGCGTTTGGGCTCCTCTTCTCCTCCGGATACCATCACATTCTCGATACCGCGGACCGTATATTCGACTTCCTCTATGTTTTTCTTATTTCGACCCTTCTGCTTCCGAGGTGCATTTTCCTCTTCCGCATCGTCCGCACTTGCTATGGCCGCACGTGTCTCCTCCAGTTCGGTTTCCAGGTCGCGAAGCCGCATCTCGTCCCTCTCCCGTTTGCGCGACAGGATCGTGATACCCTGGACGATAGCTAACAGGAAGAACGTCGACGAGATCGAGGATCCGCCGTAACTGATAAAGGGCAATGTAACGCCGGTATGCGGGATCATCTTGATCACACCGCCGATCGTCAGGAAGACCTGTACGCCGTACATGGACGCCAGGCCGACCGCCATCAGCTTATAGAAGCGGTTCTTCATGGTGATCGAAGTAGCCAGGATCGACAAAAGCAGGCACAGGCATATCAGGATCACACAAATGCCGAAGATACCTCCCATCTCCTCGCAGAGTGCAGAGAACGGGAAATCCTTCTCTACGACCGGAATCTTCGTCGGATTCCCCAGGCCCAGGCCGGTTCCTAAAAATCCTCCGGTCATAATGGAGAACAGGGACTGGGTGATCTGATAACCGTCCGTATCAATCACGGACCACGGATCGCGCCAGTTGACGATACGCACCTGTACATGCGAGAACAGTTTTACGATATACTTTGCAAGCCCGCCGGTCGCACCACTCTGACTCACCTTCAGGAACAGGATATAAGTCGGAATCATGACGAGGACTGCGCAGCCTAAAATGATCAAGGACGGCTTCACGCTCCGCGTCGCGAAGCAAAGCAGGAAGAGGTATGCGATAAAAAAGATCACCGCGCATCCGATGTCCTTCGACAGGACCAGAATGCCGACATGCGCCATTACTGCCACCAGGGAAAGCATTATCTTCTTCGTTGTTACATTGTGTCTAAGCATCAACGCGAGCAACAGGATATAACTCAATTTGACAAATTCGGACGGCTGGATATCGATGCCGAAAATACGAAGCGACAGATTCGCGCCGTAAACGACATTGCCCCGAATAAACACGATGCCCAGAGCGCCGAGCCCCACAAAGCCTAGCACCAGAGCCAGAACACGCGTGATCCGGGCCTTCGAAATAAAATAAGGGATGACCAGGGAAACCAGCGCCGCGAGGCAGGCATAGAAAAACTGCCTCTGCGCCTTATCGAACGACAGGCGGGTCAGGATCGCCAGACCGATGACCAATAGCATCATCATATGACCCAAAACGGCCAGATTACTGTCCTTATACAGCAGGCGATGCAGGATCAAAAACAGCAACAGGAAACCGACCTGTTCCAGATAGAAAAACAGGTAGGCCGTATCCTGCACATTCACCAGGATAGACATGTTCATCAGGAAGTGAAGAACGAAGATCAACAGATTGTGAAACCAAAAACGAAGTTCCTGGCGGCGGCGGTTACGTACGGACAACAATTCAAAGCTGCTGATCGTGTAGATCACCAGCAACAGGATGCACAGATATTTACATAACTGGATACTGCCTTGGATGGTTGTCATAAAACGCCTCTCTTGAAATGCCCCCTGGTAAATGCATATTCTTCGGATACACCGTCCGGCTCTCCGGATATTCGGTGCAACAATCCGAACCTTTTAAGGACCTTCCGCGTCTGCGCGGCGTCCTCCACGGAAAAATACAGGCGAAGTTCGGATAGATCGCCCTGCTCCCGATATTTCATCTGCTCGTCATGCATCGATACGGGCAGGCTGTTGTAAATGATATTATAGCAATAAGCGCACACACAACGTGTTGGAAAGATCATACCCATCCGGTCTTTAAGATAAACGACTGGAATGTTTTTGCAACCATGTGTGGACTTCTGCAGGCAGTTCGCAGAGATCATCATGGGCACACGGCCATAGATCATCCATGCGCTGCCCTTAAGGCCGCGGTCCGACATCTGCGCCTCATTCAGTTCCAAAGGCACCGTATCTTCGGCGCAGCCCATGGCCGACAGTTCCTCGCGGGCCTCCTTCTGGAATGTATAGAGGCTGTGGTCGGCATAGACCGGTGCTCCGGGAAATGTTTCGCGCGCCCACAGAAAGCCTTCCAAATTACGCGCCAGCATGCCGTTTCGGCAAATGCTCTGCACGCTCTCATTTTTACATAAACGGTCGAATGCGTGAAGATTCCCACGCATCATATGAGGCAAGGCCAGGCGCAATTCTTTATTATGTGCCTCTGCGTCTCTGCGAAAGAGTTCCGCATTCTGTGCGGTGAGCAGAAACGGTTCCACATAAACGACTGACAGTTCCGGTCCGCATTCCATCACGGCATCCCACTGTTCCTGTTCCGATACCACGGCAGCATAATGCGTGAAATCATCTCCGGCCGGTTTTGGACATACCGGAAACGGATCCACGGATCTCGTGGATGCATGATCCATCCTGCGATAACTGTTTAGGATCGCATCCTTCAAAGCGGCAAACAACTGCCGGCGCAGTTCATTGACAGCGCCCATCGGATAAAACAGATCCGAATCGATCTCGCACTTATCCTCCGAAATCAAAACGAGAAACGGATACTCTCCGGCCTTCTTTATATTCTCTACGATACGTTCGGGAGGCGTCGGCGCCTTCTGTGCGCGCTCGCAGACCGATCCGGATACCGAAACTTCAATATTCCCGACGCGTGCAGAAAGCGCAGCAGCCTCTCCCACATGAAAACGTGCAGCGACCGTGATCTCCCGCTTCGTCTGCTCTTTTATAAAATGCTCACGGATAAACTCTGTCCATGGTTCATTTTCCGTACGGAGCGGCGGTGCCTGCAACGTGATCATACTCTTATCGTTGTGTCGAGTAAGGTACCCATCGGTAAAACCGCTGCGGGAAAACAGATCCGCGAGGCGCTTGCGATCCTCCGGATCCACCCGGTAGGCTTCCCTGCCCTGTTGAAGATACAGGTCGATGTATTTGCGGTAAATGGCCGTCACACCTGCCACATACTCCGGCTTCTTCATGCGTCCTTCGATCTTAAATGACTGCACGCCGGCATCGAGCAGATCCGGAAGCAGGTCGATCGTACACAGATCCTTCGGACTGATAACATAACCATCCTTCTGTCCGGGAAGTTCCTGCTTCCCTTCCGGATCTGCATAGACACGGTAAGCCAGGCGGCAAGGCTGGGCACACCGTCCGCGATTTCCGCTGCGGCCGCCTAACATGCTCGAAAGCAGGCAGGCTCCGGAATAACAATAGCAAAGCGCCCCATGGATGAAACACTCGACCTCCAGGCCCGGGATCTCGCAAATGGAGCGGATCTCTTCCAGAGACAGTTCACGGGCCGGCACCACGCGGGAAGCGCCGAGACGTTGCATCTGCTTAGCGCCCGCTGCTCCCGTGATTCCGGCTTGCGTGCTTATATGCAAAGAAAGACCCGGAAAATGCTCACGCACATAGCGAAGCACACCGAGATCCTGAATGATCACGCCATCCAATCCACGCTCATAATAAGGGCGCAAAAACGCGTCCAACTGACGGTTAAGCTCCCTCTGAGTAAGCAATGTATTAACGGTCAAATATACTTTTTTTCCGAGCAGATGCGCCCGATCGATCGCTTCCAAAAGCTGTTCGGGATCGGGATTCTCTGCATATGCGCGGGCGCCGAAGCGCTCTCCGCCGATATAAACGGCGTCCGCTCCGGCGGCAAAAGCTGCTTTCATGGCGTCAACGCTTCCCGCCGGCGCCAAAAGTTCTGTCATACCTGACGATCTGTTCATAAGCGAACGCGGCCCGTCAAATGCCGCCGGCCAGTTTCTTTTCCAGCTCTTCGATCTTAAGTTTCTTCTCAACTACTTCATGCTTCAAAGCGTAGAGATCCTTATCCTGTCGTATCATCGTCTCCTGCATCTCATGATACTTATCACGCAGTTTAAAATAATCATCCGCTATATTCAACTGAAGCATGACATTCTGCATATCGGGACTCTGCCGTAAAAATCCGGGCTGCTCCTTCAGTTCCTGCAGTCTTCCGTTGATGTAGGCAGCCACCTTCTGCAGATAATCGGCTTCCTCAAACCCGGTCAATGAATATACCTTGCTGTTAATGATAACGTCAACCGTCTTCTTTTCCATGATTAGATCCTTTCGTGAAATGTGAAACGATATTTGTTTTATCATACCACATCTTGTAGTTTTTGTCAATTGGGAGCACAATTATCCCGCAAAGACCTACGTAGATCAGTGGTTTTCCTGCAAGTGCTCCGGAACAGCGTATCCGAGATGCTCAAATGCACGCCGGGTCGCTATGCGGCCGCGCGGCGTACGCTGCAACAAACCGTTCTGAATCAGGTAAGGTTCATACACATCTTCGAGTGTTCCTATGTCTTCACCGAGTGCGGCACCCAGAGTTTCCAGGCCGACCGGACCTCCGTCAAACTTAGTGATGACGCAGGTCAATATCCGGCGATCCTCTACGTCGAGGCCCAGTTTATCGACATTCAGGAGGTCCAGGGCGTGGTTGGCCACCTCTGTTGTGATCCTGCCGTCATATTTGATCTGTGCGAAGTCACGGACACGCTTAAGCAGGCGGTTCGCAAGTCGCGGCGTTCCGCGGGAACGACGTGCCAGTTCTTCGGCTCCGTCCTCCGAAAGTTCACAGTCAAATACGCGTGCAGAACGCATCAGGATGCGCTTGAGTTCTTCCTGTGTATAATACTCCATGCGATGGGTGATGCCGAAACGGTCACGGAGCGGTGCCGTCAATAGCCCGGCACGCGTGGTCGCCCCGATCAGGGTAAACTTCGGCAGATCCAGACGGATGCTGCGCGCCGAAGGCCCCTTACCGATCAGGATATCGATCGCATAGTCCTCCATAGCGGGATACAATACCTCCTCGACCTGACGCGGCAGGCGGTGGATCTCATCTACAAACAGAACGTCTCCCTGTTCCAGTCCGTTTAAAACGGAAGCCAGATCTCCCGGTTTCTCGATCGCGGGGCCGGAAGTGATCTTCAGTTTCGAGTTCATCTCGTTTGCGATCACGCCTGCTAACGTCGTCTTACCCAGACCGGGCGGACCGTACAGAAGCACATGGTCCAGCGGGTCGTGACGCATTTTTGCCGCCTTGATATAAACGGAGAGCATCTCTTTCAGCTTCTCCTGCCCCATATATTCATCCAGCGTTCGCGGACGCAGGTAACTCTCTACCTTCTCGTCTTCTTCCGTGATGCCGGTGGTGATGATTCGTTTTCCCATGGTCTACCTCTAACGAATGTTCTTAAGTGCTGCTTTAAGCATGGTCGACTCGTCGGTCGCGTCGGCTTCGGATACCGCGCTGACGGCTGCCAGAGCCTGCGAGTTCGAATAGCCGAGACTGACGAGCGCCAGCATGACGTCGGCCGCCACGCCGGAAAGAGTGTTCCTCGCTCCGTCTCCTGCGGCAAATGCGGGGGTATCCGCAACATCGATCATATCTTCGATGTTTACCTTATCCGAGAGCTCCAGAATGATCTTCTGCGCCGTCTTCGCTCCGATGCCCGGTGACTTCGCGATGATCTTCGCATCGTTTGCAACGATGGCCATGCGCAGTTGCTCCGGTGTCATGGAGCCTAGGATCGAAAGCGCTCCCTTCGGCCCGATTCCGCTGACATTGATCAAAAGTTTGAATAACTCCAGATCCTTCTTCGAAGCGAAACCGTACAACTGCATCGCATCCTCACGCACGTGCAGATAGGTGTGGATCTTCACGCGGGAACCGACCTGCGGTAATGCCCCGATCAATGAGACCGGAACGCCGATATAATAGCCGACACCTCCACAGTCCACAACGATACCGTCCGGACATTTCTCTGCCAGTTCTCCTTCGATAAAAGCGATCATCCTGTTACCTCCAATATGTACGTAATTCTATACACTCCTTGTAATTTTATCATATTTACATCGTTATTTGCAAGCCAAATTCGTATATGTCGTTCTACTTATGTTTGAAACTCTGCGCTTTTTGTGGTAAAATAGTTTTGATCGGTTTGCATATGCAAACCAACTGTGAATAACGACGAAATCGAGGACTCTTTCATGAAATACATTCATCGGCCGCTCACGCAGGATCCTGCGCTTTCGGCCATGTTGCCGGCAGCTTCGCCTGACCTGTTTTATCTGGATATCGAAACGACCGGCCTGCGCGCGGACGACAGTTATCTGTACCTCATAGGTACGGCTTGCTTCGAGACCGATGAAAACGGAAACGACCGGTGGATGTACCATGCATGGTTCGGATTTGAATTGCTCGATGAACAGAATATCCTTCGGGAATTTCTCAGATTTGCGGGCGGCTTTAAGAAATGCATCTCCTTCTCGGGGAAACGTTTTGATGTCACCTATCTGTCCCGGTGTATGCATCAGTATTACCTGGATACCTCTTCCTATTCCGGCCTGGAATTTGAAGATTATGTGACGCTGCTGCGCCCGCTGCAGGATCTGCTGTCTGTTTCCCGCTCCCGTCTCTGCGAATGGGAAGACCGGATCGAGCGAAAGCGCGCCGATTCCGACTGTTTTATAAGCGGCGCCGAGATGTCATCCATCTATCAGAATGCAACCCGCCCGTTTCCGGAGGATGTCCTGGAAGCTCTCCTGCTTCACAATATGTGCGACTTACAAAGCCTCGTGCTGTTTAAGCGGCTTCTCTCCTTCGGTGACTTAAACGATAAGCCGATCGATTTTTCCGTGGCGAACCACGGATCGTTCCTTACACTTACCGGATACCTCGCTGCGCCTGTCCCGGTTCCGATCCATCGTTTCGGCGGCGATTTCGACTGTCGTATCCTGGGCAGGGAAGTCCAACTCACTGTATATGAAAGCTCTGAAGACTGCCGATTGTATTATCCGGATTATCGCAACTACGTGATCGTCCGGGGCGAAAGCGGCGTTCTCCACAAAGACCTTGCCTCGCTCATTCCGAAAGAGCTATGCAAAAAAGCAACGCCCGAAACCTGCTATCAAACAGTTTCCGGACGTTTCCTTCCGATGCCTCTGATCCCCGTCTCCTCCGGCAAATGTATCCCGGATGATGAGGGGGCCTATACTGTATTACGGCGAAGCTTTATCGCTACATGCGGCTATGTACGCGTCCAGGACGCGTATAACGACCTTTCGGCCTACGGACGTGAATTCTTACGCCGCATCCTGCAAAGTGCGGAATAGGGGCGATTACGCGTTATTTCGCATATACCATACGCTCCGGATGATCCTCGATTCCGGTAAGGACCTCATCCAGATAACGTTTAGACCAAAAACGCGCCATCGGCAGGTTCATGTCCAGATAGTTTCCGCAATCGCGCGGCGCCTGTCCGGGCACATTGCCCTCGAAGGTCGACATAAACGTATACATCTCCCGAAGAAGCGGCGCGATCTGTGCTGGCGTCTCCTCTCCGGCCAGAATCAAATAAAAACCCGTTCTGCATCCCATCGGTCCGAAATAGATGACCCGGGATGCATATTCTTTATGGTTGCGCAAAAAGGTAGCGCCCAGATGCTCCATGCAATGTACCTCTGCGGTATTCATGACGGGCTCATAATTCGGACGCGTCATACGCAGATCATAGGTCGTAAGGGTTTCGGTTCCCACGTGATCGATCCTCGAAACGTAAACGCCCGGGATCAGTGTCAGATGGTTCACTTCAAAACTCGGGATTTTCTTCATGGTTACTCCTTCTCGTCCTCTGTCTCAGTCTCTGTTTCAGAGGACATTCTTTCTTTGATCGCGCCGTTCATTTCCCGACGGCGGTAGCGGGGCTGCAGGTATTTCGTGGAAAGCAATACGAGCAGATACGCGACTGTCACCTGAAACAACAGGCTCATGATGAGCCAGTGCCGGGCGATCGGCGAATCTGAAGCCAGATGGGTCGTGCTCTCCAGATAAGATATAAACGAGGCTTCCGCGCCGAACCGCATTTTCAGCAGGCAGACGACGGTGAGCAGCGGATTCATCAGCATGGCCAATGTATAGGCGAACGTAGCAGGACGACCGCCGCTGGAGCCGATAAGTTCAGGCGTCAGGCGAACGAGCATCAACGGCAGGATGCACAGACCCAGCAGAACAATATACGTACAGAGCGTCGCCGGAACGGAACGCTTGATCCACGCCGAGAACAACAGGCCGATGCTTCCCAGAAAAAACGAAACGACCAGCATGACGCCGAAACTTGCGATCATATCAAACACGGAAAAACTGCCGAATACATTGACCAGGGACAGAATCGGTAAGGTCGAGATCAGGATCATCAGGATGGTCTTCATCATTGCCAGCAATTTACCGAATACGATGGTCTTCGGCGTAAGCTGGGTAGTCAGCATCAGATCGAGCGTCTGATGTTCCCTCTCGCCTGCGATCATACTTCCGGTCAATGTCGGAATGATGAAGAACAGAAGAACGAATTCCAGCATGATGAGCAGGCAGTACAACAAGCGTATCGAATTATATGCGAGTTCATTGTCCGACATCGAACTGGCGGCATTCTCCTGGAAAAACAGTTCCAAAAAGAGTCGCTCCAGCGGCTGGGCTTCCTCGAAAAACGCGAGGAAGATGAAACCGGATAAAGCCAGGACCAGATTGAAACCGATGATACTCAGGATCAGTTTCGGGGAGCGCATATTCGCACGCACTTCCCGCTTCAGAACAGGATTTTTCTGCATCACACATCGCCTCCCGTCTTTCGTTTGATAAATGCCTCGAAGTTCTCTTCCTCACGCAGGAAGGAAACCACGGGAACGCCTGCCTGCACCAGGGCAGACAGGATCTTTGCCTCAACATCCGAACTGTTGTCAACGATCACGTGCAGCAGGTTTTTATCTGCCGAGACCGCGCGCACGCTGTCAGCCTTATCCAGGACCTCGATGGCCCGGTCGGTCATTCCGGACAGCCGGATCTTTATCGGGCGATCCCTCCGCGACTGCTTCAGGAAATACTCCATGCTCCCCTGCTCTTTCATCGTTCCGCCTGCCATGATCCCGAGATCCGTACAGAACTCGGTAAGTTCGGTGATCATGTGCGAACTGATGAGGATGGTCGTCCCCTGTGCGGACAGATCGCGAATCACGTCGCGCAATTCAAAGCGGTTCTTCAGATCGATGCCCTTCATCGGGTCATCCAGGATCAGAAGCCGCGGATAATTCAGCATGGCACGGGCAATGCATAACCTCTGCTTCATACTTGAAGAAAGATTGTCGACATAAACCCCTTCCCTGCCGATCAGGCCCACCATCTCCAGCGCGTTACTGATGCGACGGCGCGCCAGGTAGCCCTCCAGTCCGGAGGCTTCCGCGAAGAACGTCATATATTCCCGGACCAGCAGGTTCTCATAGAGGCCGAACGAATCCGGTACATAACCGATATAGTGATAGATCTCAGCAGGCTTTTCGGACGCGTCCAGACCGCAGATCGAGATCGTTCCCGAATCTGCGCGCAACAGGCCCACGATGATCCGAAGAGCCGTGGACTTTCCGGAGCCGTTTTCTCCGACCATTCCGAAAACATGGCCCGCATTTACCGAGAAGGAAAGATCCGTCAGCGCGCGAAAACTGCCGAAGCTCTTATTCACTTTTTCGACCTGTAAGATCGGTTCAAAACTCTCAGCCATGATCGGCGCCTCCTTTCTTTCCGTTTTATCTTTCTATGATCTTAAATCTTACAAACGAGGATTTTATCATTTCGACGTCGCGGGTAACGATCGCCCCCTCCTCGCCTTCTGCTTTATATACTTCGATCGCAAAGTTTCCTTCGCTGAAACGATATGCATGCGCCTTCAGATAAGACTGCAGCATAAGAACTGCATTGTCCGAGATATCTAAGTTCGGGTAATTCCGGATGAGCCAGTTTTGATATATGGGCTGAAGCTCTTCCGTCCCGTTTTCAAAGATCGAAGCATCCGCTCCTTCGGGGATTCCGTTGTTCATCTCGAATACGAAAAGCGGTTCTTTACTCTTCCCTTCGATCAGATCCGTGGTCGTGTTCGACATAAAGCGGAACAGACCGGACTGCCTTTTACCGATGCGCACGTGTGCCTCATCTCCCGACACGGAATACTCCATCGAATACGCAGACTGATCCGGTTTATGATCCCATACCGAATAGGTGTCCGCCGTTTCGGGAGCGCCCGATAACTGAAGCCGGAACGCGTCCTCAGGGCGCAGATAGATCGAAGCCTTTTTATCATAAAGAGTCTGCAGGGTAAGGTACCTCTGTGTGACCTGAAGATCCCCGTAGGACTCTTCGATCGACAAAAGCGAACAGTGTGGGAGGCTCATACGGGATTTGGCTCCCAAAATATAGATCAAGACGGCAAATGCAACTGCCAGCAACAGGATCGTGCCCTGCAGGTAGTAATGCTTCCGGATCCTTCGAAGCAACAGATAAGCTGCCGGCAATGCCAGGAAAATGTAGATCAGGATGATCAGCATGTAGCGCCGGAACGAAGGAATGCCGAAACGCCAGGAAGGAAGCTCCTCAAAGATCTCTTCCTGATACTCCGAAAGATCCATCATGTCCAGTGTGCGATCCGCGACCGGATCGGGCAGATTATAGAGGACCGAACGAAGCATGCTGCGGATCTGGTTCGGGAAATATACATAACCCGAAAAATAATCGTAATCATAGGTGTAGACTACACCGTCTCCGAGCAGATAGTAATTTCCGGAGATCGAATTAAAGCGTGTAAACTCGCGTTTCTTTACGCTTTCTATCATCAACTGGTCCAGTCTCTGCTCGCGGTTTTTATCAACGACACCGCCGACAACGAGGATGCCGCCCTGTGCCGTCCAGTTGAGCAGGTTTTGGATCACCTCCGGTGTAAATGTATCCAAATGATCATCCGACAGATACAGGATGTCATAACACAGAATCGATGTGATATCGGTGCCTATGGTCCGCGGATCGACAAAATAGGACTGCACATCGGTGAGAAAGGCATCTCTATCGTAGGAAGGAATCTCGAAACGGGACTCCGAACTGATCAAAGCCTGGCCGACCAGCCCGAGGACCAATTCTTTACGCGTCGCTCCTCTTAAGGATGCGGAAAACGGATAAAACCGGGAAAAAAGAACATCCCCGTTCTTCGAACGGAATTGAAGCAGGATACGCATGTTCGAACCGATATGCACCGGAAACGCAAATAAGGCCGTGTGCGTAAGCCCGGCCGTAATGTCGATCTCCTGTGAATACAATAGATAACTTCCGGAATCCTGGCAGACAGTCACGTCCAGCCATCCGGAATAATCGTTTCCGCTGCTTTTGGCGGTGATGGTAAGGGGCAGGTACGATCCCTCGTACATCTCACGGACCTGCGACAACTCGACCTTAAAATCCAGGTCGGTCGCATCGGCCGCATGAAGCACGGTCGGACGATACCACACACACAGGATCAGGAATACCAGACACGCCCAAATGACAACATTGCCATTTATGCCTGGGTGTCCGCATCCGAATGGCGCCCTACGCTTCCACCTCCGGCAGATTGCCGAGTTCGTCATTGTGTTCCCCCTGGAAAAATAACTGTTCTTCTTCCGTGATATGCAGACGAAGGCGCACGGTAAAGGTAGTTCCGTTTTCCAGATCACTCTCCACCTCGATGCTGCCGCCGTGCAGATCCACGATCGTTTTAACGATCGCCAGTCCCAGTCCGGTACCGCCGGTCGTAGTAGCGCGGGATTGCTCCACGCGATAGAATTTGTCAAATATATACGGGAGCTCCTTCTCCGGAATAATGTGTCCGAAGTTCGTAACTGCGATCGTTACGTAGTCGCCGCCGCCGTAATGCACATGAACCCGAAGCATCTTACCGTCTGCTCCATATTTCGTCGCATTATTGATCAGGTTCTCAAACAAACGCGCGATCAGATCGCCGTCCGCGTCGATGATCAGGGAATTAACATCCGTGCGGAAATCGCACTCGAGATGTTTCTCTTCAAAAACGGGATAGAACTCATCGATCATCTGCTCCATGAGTTTAGCGATGTCGATCTTTGAGAGATGTACTGCCATACGACCGTAACTCATCTTCGTCAGACCGAACAGTTCCTCGATGAGTTGCTGCAATCGCTTCGCCTTATCACGGGCAATGCGTGTATACTGAAGCCGCGTCTCGTCATCCAGTTTGTTTTTGTTATCCGCGCACAACAGTTCGAGGTAGCCCAGTATCGAAGTAAGAGGGGTACGCAGGTCATGCGCCACATTCGTGATCAATTCGTTTTTACTCTTCTCGGAAGCATGTTCGCGCTCGATCAGCATGCGCAGATCTTCGGTCAATGCATTCAACGCCGCAGCCATGTAGGACAGTTCGTCGTCACCGAGCACCGGCACCTTCACGGACAGATCGCCGCCGGAAATACGCTTCATCGCATTTGCAATATCCTTAACATAGGCGCTCTGGTTATACTGAAAGAGAAAAAAGACCAGCACAAAAACGCCGATACCGACAGCCGTTATCAGCCACATCGCCAGTTTTTGAACATTGGACGGATTGATCAGACCGTCTTTGCCGCCGATCCACAACAATGCATCCGTGATCGCTCCCATGTAGTAAATGAGAACGAAGGAAACGACCAGGGAGATCACGGCTCCGATCGCGATATTGATCACGATCTTACCGCGGAAACTCCGCTTCATATCTTCTCTCATAGCCCGACCTACTTCTCGATCTTATATCCGACTCCCCAAACCGTGGTGATGATCTTCGTCTGAAGTTTATCCTCCTGGAGCTTACCGCGCAGACGACGGATATGTACCATAACGGTATTATTTGCCTCGTAAGCCTTCTCTTTCCATACATGCTCGAAGATCTCATCTGTGGAAAATACGCGTCCTGCATTCTCAGCGAGCAGGAACAGAATATCAAACTCGATCGGTGTGAGTTTGATCTCTTCGTCATACAGAGTTACCTCACGGGTCGTCTTATCCATGACCAGACCACGGACTTCGATCTTTGTGACCTCATCCGCATCATCCTTCGTGTTCTGCGGGTTCAAAAGTGTATAGCGGCGCAGCTGCGACTTCACACGGGCGGTCAATTCCAACGGACTGAACGGCTTCGTAACATAGTCGTCCGCTCCGTTTCCGAGACCTACGATCTTATCGATCTCCGTCGACTTCGCACTGATCATGATGATCGGGATGTTGTTCGTCTCACGAATGGTCTTACACATCTCCAGGCCATTCATACCGGGCATCATGATATCCAAAAGCGCTAACTGAATATTTTCCTTCTCGAGGATGGCGAGACCCATACGGGCACTCGTAGCTTTAAATACATGGTAACCCTCGCTGACCAGATAGATCTCCACCAGATCCGCGATCTCCTTCTCATCATCAACAACCAGAATATTCTCTCCTGCCATTGCATTTTCCTCCGTAATTTCCTTCTATCAGGATCGTACCTTCTATATCATAACATATCTTAAATGGTTTTTCCTTACTCTTTTCTTACAAGTTCCGAAAAGCCATTTTTTGATAAAAAGTTCAAAAATTGTTCAAAATTTTAACATGGTATGTTCAATAATACCCTTTATACTAAAGGCATAAGATAAATCAAGTAAGCGATTATATCGAATTACTTTTTGATTTTTTCATAATAGGCCGGTGGCTAACACCTGCCGGCCCTCCTCCTTTTATAGATATAAACATAATCCATTACTGCAAATCTGAAGCGGGTGCGAAAGCACCCGCTTTTGTATATGATACAAGGTTCGAAAAGTCCACAAAACGTGTGCTCG
>DBXX01000112.1:52955-69752 GCA_002309675.1 Lachnospiraceae bacterium UBA1201 | reverse complement strand
CACACGTTTTTGTGACCTTGAGAACCGAACAACATGAGCCGCGCAGCGGCGAATGTTGTAGGATCGCGGGAGTTGCTAGGCAACGGAGCGATCCGTTGTATCATACATCGATCATACCCGAAAAGTCCACAAAACGTGTGCTCGNNCACACGTTTTTGTGACCTTGAGAACCTATTATCATACACTGCTCTTGGGCTTAAATGTATGGGACGCGGTCCCCTCTTCTTTCTTTATCTCTTTTTCTCTCTGCGTTGCTTCCTTGCAGAAATACTCCTGAGCGATCACTTTTGTTTTTCCACGCGCAGTCACGCGTTCATAACTGCCATCCGGCAACATGCGTCTGGCTTTTCCGTTATCCGAAAGCAGGACGTCCATAACAGACAATGTACGCTTTTTAAGCTCCTCATCCTCCACGGGGAACAGAATCTCCACACGGCGATCCAGGTTTCTCGGCATCCAGTCGGCGCTCGACATGTAGACTTCTTCCGAATTATCGTTAAAGAAGCAGAAGATGCGGCTATGCTCGAGGAAATTGCCCACGATGGAAATGACCTCGATATTCTCAGATAGACCGGGAACTCCGGCTTTCAGGCAGCAGATGCCGCGAACGACTAACTTGATCTCCACGCCGGCTGCGCTGGCTTCATAGAGAGCATCGATGATCTCCTGGTCACACAGAGAGTTCATCTTCGCCAGGATGCGTGCCTTACGTCCCTCCAGCGCATGGTTCGTCTCGCGGCGGATCAGATACAGAAAACGCTCGCGCATCCAGTGCGGTGCCAGAACGAGCTTATTCCAGGTCATCGGCTCGGAATAACCGCTCAGCATGTTGAAGACCGCCGTTGCGTCCTCGCCGATCGCATAGTTACAGGTAAACAGGCCCATGTCGGTGTACAGTTTCGCTGTCTGGTCATTATAGTTACCGGTGCCCAGATGGACATAACGAACGATGCCTTCCTCCTCGCGACGCACAACAAGGGTGATCTTACTGTGCGTCTTAAGGCCGACCAGGCCATAGATAACATGACAGCCCGCATGCTCCAGCATACGTGCCCAGTTGATATTATTTTCCTCGTCGAAACGGGCTTTTAATTCCACCAAAACAGAGACCTGCTTGCCGTTGTCGGCAGCACGTGCAAGTGCAGCGATGATGGGTGAGTTTCCGCTGACGCGGTATAAGGTCTGCTTGATCGCCAGAACGTCCGGATCTTCGGAAGCCTTGCGTACGAACTCTACGACCGGATCGAAGGTCTCGTACGGATGATGCATCAGAATGTCACCCTTTTTGATATTCTCGAAGATATCGAGTTTCGGATCGATCATCGGGGATTTCTTCGGAACAAAGGGTTTATTGCGCAGATGGTCGAAGCCGGGCAGGGAACTGAGTTTCATCAGGAAGGTCAGATCCAGCGGACCCGAGAGCGCATATACCCATTCGGGCTTCAGGGACAGTTGTTTCTGCAACGTCTTCAAGAGTCTCTTATCCATGCCGCTCTGCACTTCCAGGCGAATGGCGCGTCCCCACTTACGTTTTTTGATCTGGCGGGCGATCTCCTCCAGGAGGTCCTCTGCCTCTTCTTCCTCCAGATCCAGATCCGCGTTACGCGTGATGCGGTAAGGATAGGCGCAGACCACATCGTAGTTCAAAAACAGTTTGTCGATGTTCTGCTCGATGATCTCCTCCAGCAGTACGAACCGCGCTGTGTTTTCGGAGGACAGCGGAATCAGGCGCGGCAGACCGGCCGGAACCTGTACCGTTGCAAATTCGAGCACGGCCTCCTCCGCTACCGCTTCTTTATTCTTTTTCTTATTCTTCGTTTTTATGAGCGTAGGCACGCCGACCTTCGGCGACAGCAGTGCCGCGATATTTAAGCTCTTGTTTCGGATCAGCGGGAACGGCCGTGACGAATCCACCGCCATCGGTGTCAGCACAGGATAGATCTCCTCAGCAAAAAAGCGCTCGGTATACTGCTTCTCCTCTGCAGTCAGATTCTCATATTGCGTGATCAGTTCGATCTTTTCTTTTTCCAACGCCGGCATCAGTCCGCGGTTGAAGGTCTGATATTGGCCGTTCATAAACGTATGCGTCGCCTGCCCAATCAGCTCGAGCTGCTTTCCGACTTTGTAGCCCGCGATGTCCGGCTTATCATATCCCACTTCGCGCATATCGGTCAATGAACCGACACGTACCATAAAGAACTCATCCAGGTTGGACGCCGTGATGCTTAAGAATTTCAGGCGCTCCAAAAGCGGCAGGCTTTTATCTCTGGCCTCGCCGAGTATGCGGTCATTAAATTCCAACCAGCTCAGTTCACGATTGATATATTTGCTTTCCGTAACCATAGAATACCTTCCTAATTTCGTTTGCAAAGCGGATCCGAGCGATCCTCTATCCCAGTTTCCTCTTCTGTTTCAATACCGGCACGATGCCGAAGACTTGCGCGAAGAAGTCTGCTTTACGCGCCAGCATTCCCCTCTCAAGCGCGATATCCGCCTTACTGTCGACCAGAATCTGCAACTGCTCGTCTTTAAGGGCAATGCGGATATCCTTGATCTTCTGGCGGTGGCTGCGATCCAAAGCATTCGCAAGGCGCAGGATCGCGGTCAACTTGATGACGGTGCGATAACTCTCCGTCGTAAGCGCTTCTTCCGGCTTCTCGTCGAACGGAAGCGCTATCGTGTTGAAGCGGATCACATTGGCCAGAATGGCCTGCTCCTGCTGCGAAAGGCCCAGGATCTCCGTCGATTTCACGATACAATAGGAACACTCACCCGGAAGCGAGATATTGATGAACTTACCGCAGTCATGCAGGATCGCCGCCATCTGCAACAGCAGGCGGCTGCGTTTGCCGAGGCCGTGCTGCTTCTTCATGTTGTCGAACAGAAGGGCTGCGATGTCGGAAAGCGTTTCGGAGTGCTCGGCATTTCCGAGATACCGGTTGCGTATGCGACGCGCCGCCTCCAGAGACTCCTGCGCGAAATCATTCACCGATGCGGCCGGAAGCAGTTTCTGCTTATTTGCGTACTCGGTCGCAATACCGTCACTCAGGTTCACGCCCGGCAGATAGATCTCCGTCGCATCCGAATGCATCAAAAAGCGATAATAGATCATGGCTACCGGAAGGATCAGTTTCGCATATTCCTCCGGTATGCCGTAATTTGTAGCCATATCATTTGCGCTGGTCTTGCGCACTTCCATATAGGTGCGTATAAAATCTTCCGAACGAATGACCTGCGCCTTCGGCATATGCATGACCTTTGCAACAAACAACTGGATGCAGTCGCCGATCGCGAGGATGCGCTTCAGGTCTTTACTGTCACTGCCATAACGGCGGAAGGTGTCCATTTCATTGTCCGCAAGCTCCTCAGCGAGGCGGTAAACATCCCCGGTGTAGGAAAATTCGTCGAGTGTGGACTGCATACGCAGGGCGCCCAAGCCCAGGTTTTGCGTGGAGATCAGCAAACCTTTTTCGTACATCGAGATCTGGGTGCTTCCATAACCGACGTCCACGATGGCACAAGGCTCCTCCACGACTTCTTTAAAGGACGGCATCCACAACGGGATGGCGCTATAGGTCAGGTAGCGCTGCTCTGCATTTGAGAGCACCGTTACCTCGAGCCCGGTACGTACCTTTATCTGGTCGAGCACGATGACACGGTTTTTCGCCTCACGCAGCGCACTCGTCGCATAGGCGCGGTACGCCTCGACATGATACCCCTGCATGATCTCGTTAAAGCCCGACAACGTCGCGCACAACTCATCCAGCATCTCTTTGCTGATAACGCCGTCGCGATAGGTGTCGTTACCGAGACCGATCACGTGACGCACATGGTCAATGCAGGCGATCCTGCCCTTCATATTCATTTCGTAGATGGATAGTTCGAGTTCAAAAGAACCGACATCGACAGCAGCGAACAGTTTTACGGCCATAGGCGTCCTCCTTTCGGTTTCTGCTGGTCCTATGTATATGATTTACAGTTTCCGGTTACTCAGATCCGCGATGAACTGAGCTGCCAAACGTCCGGACATCATGCCGTGCCGCAGTTCCCATCGATGGGCCTGCGCCAGCAGTTCGTCCTTCGGGATGGTGAGATCCGCGCGGCGCGCCAGGGTCTCCACCATCTCCTCGAAATCCGCGCGGTTCGGGCTTCCGTAATAGATGGTCACGCCGAAACGTGCAGCCAGGGACAGTTTCTCCTGAATGCCGTCCCCGCCGTGCAGATCATCGGCGCGTTTTTCTTCATTGTCCAGAACCGACTCCTTGATGAGGTGTCTGCGGTTCGACGTCGCGTAGATGCAGACATTCTCAGGCTTCTCCTCCAGGCCACCTTCGATGACAGCCTTCAGGTATTTGTATTCGATCTCATATTCTTCAAACGACAGGTCATCCATGTAGATGACGAACCGGTAATTGCGTCCCTTCAGGGATTTGATGATATCCGGCAAATGCTGGAACTGATGCTTATAGACTTCGATCATGCGAAGACCGCTCGGATAATATTTGTTCATGCAGGCTTTGATGCTGGAACTCTTTCCTGTACCGCTGTCGCCGAACAGAAGCACATTGTTGCACGAGCGTCCCGCAAGAAAACTCTCGGTATTATCACAAAGCATCTTCACCTGATCTTTGTATCCTACGAGGTCATCGAAGGTAAATGAACTGCAATGCGTCATCTGCTCCAGAGTGACCGTCGTATTTCCGCCGGAAACGACCTTCTCCGCCATACGGAAAGCCTTATACAGGCCCAGTTTTCCGACGCCGACATTACGATAAAAGCGCTCCAGATAACCGCAGAATGCGTCCAGATCTCCCTCCATCGCCGCATGTCCGAGCTGACGTGCCAAAACATTCACATCGTGAACCGTTTCCAAAGGATAACGGACACGACCGCCCGTCATACAGTTGTAATCGCGGAAAATGTCCTTCTTCACCTCATCATCGATCGGGCGTGTGAAATCGCAGGCAAACATATTCATGAAATGCTTCAGATCCTGATGTGCCAAACGTACCAGGTTTGAATCCACAGGCAGTTCCTCACTGCGGCGCTCAAGTGCAAGCGCGTATGCATTTTCCGAGTTCACGAGCGCATAGGTCAGATAGATATGGGCGAGGTTGCCGGACAGTCCGTAACGCTCGGCGATGTCGGCGATCAGTTTACCGACCAAACGGGAAAATGTCTGCTCGTAGATTGCAAGTGTCGCGGGGTCATTTGCCTCGTGCATTGAAAAAAGCTCACAAAGTCCGTCGTACAGGTCGGACTTCTGCAGATTTCTGTATAATATCGGTTCGTAATCGATCATCGGTCATCCTCTTTTCTCATTCAGTTGCTCCAAAAGCTGCTCCATGTTCATGTGCAGCACGGGGTGACATACACCCGGTGCGATCATCGTCATGGGCTGTAAAACAAATGCTCGCTCCGTCATTCTGGGGTGCGGGATCACCAGATCCGGCGTTGCGATCACCTCATCGTCGTAGAGCAAGATATCAACGTCCAGTGTGCGCGGCCCCCAGTGGATCTGCCGGGTGCGGTTTTGCGACGCCTCAGCGTCCCGGCAAGCCGCCAGCAGCATCTGCGGAGACAGCGTCGTTTTGATCTCGACCGCTGCGTTTAAGAAATCCGGCTGGTCCGTATAGCCCCAGGCAGGGGTATTGATATATTCGGAAACCTTCTTAACGCGGATCTCCGGATTTTGTTTTAATCGGTCAATGCCTGCGTCCAGCATGGCCTTACGGTCGCCCAGGTTAGAACCCAGTGACAAATACGCCGTATGGCGGGAACGTGTTACGCTCACTCCCAGAGACTGGAACGAGAACCGGACAGGCGCTCCCGGCTTCGACAATGTGACCGTGACGCCTTCAAGCCGCGGATACTCATCCAACAGCCAAACCGCGAGGCGATGCGCCGCCGTCTCCAGCAGCCCGTATGTATTCTCCTGCAAAAAGGCAACCGCCTTCTGTGTCGCCTCTCCGTAGTGGATCGTTTTCTTCAGGTCATCCCCGATCGCTGCCTCCTCCATCGGGATGAACAGCTTTAAGGACAGCAAAAACGTCTGTCCGAGGCTTTTTTCCTCGGCAAATACGCCATGGTTCGCGTAAAACGGAACCTCATTGATAAAAATATGATCCATCTTCGACTGATCCATACTCTTCCCCTTCAGAGTTTATGCTTCTATATCGCGGATCGCTTCTGCCATCGCGACCGTGCGCTTATTCTCTTTCACATCATGTACGCGGACGATTCCGTACCGCGCCATTACGGCCAGCGTTGTTGTCACCAACGTTCCCTCCAGGCGCTCATCGGCCGGCAGGTCCAGCGTATTTCCGATCACGGATTTACGCGAACACCCCAGAAGAAGCGGCAACCCGAGCCTGTGAAATGCATTCAGATTCTTAAGCAGGATCAGGTTCCCTTCGGTATTCTTCGCGAAACCGATGCCCGGATCCAGGATGATCTTCTTTCGGTCAATGCCGGCCGCATCCGCGATCCGAAGGCTCTCCTCCAGGTCCGCGATCACGCCGTCCACGACATTTTCCGTGATCATCTGTGTATTGTTATGCATGAGGCAATAGCAAACGCCCGATTCCGCAACGGTGCGAGCCATAGCAGGATCATCGCGCAGGCCCCAGATATCATTGATCAGGTCCGCACCCACACAGACTGCTGCGCGGGCGACCTTCGACCGATATGTATCCACAGAAAGCGGCACGTCGTAACGCTTCTTCACTTCTGAGATCACCGGGATCACCCTGCGGATCTCTTCCTCTTCCGTCACAAATTCATGACCCGGACGCGTCGACATCCCGCCGATATCGAGGATATCCATCCCCTCAGCGAGCATGCTCTCTACGCGGATCAACGCATTGTCGATCGTCGTATATCTGCCTCCGTCGGAAAATGAATCCGGCGTCACATTTAAGATTCCCATCACATATGTATGTGCATCAAAATCAAACTCTTTGTTTCCGATCTTCATGTATCTTCCTCTATCCGCGGATCATTGACAATACACGGGCGGTGAGGTTTTCATCGTCCGCGAATGTTCCGCGACGTACGTAGGTCTCGGTCTTGCTTCCCGGTTTCTTCACGCCGCGCATCGTCATGCACATATGCTCGGCCTCGATAACGACCATAACACCCTTCGCACCCAGATCCTGCATGATCGCATCGGCGATCTGGCTGGTCATGCGCTCCTGTAGCTGCAAGCGTTTCGCAAATACTTCCACGGTGCGCGCGAGCTTCGAAAGGCCGGCTACCTTCTTTCCGGGAATATACGCAATATGCGCCTTACCGTAAAAAGGAACCATATGATGCTCACACATCGAGTAAAACGGGATATCCTTCTCCAGGATCAGGTCGGTGTTGCATCCCGAAAACTGCTTCGCGAGATGCGCGGATGCATCCTCACCGTAGCCGGCGAAGATCTCCTCGTACATGCGGGCGACACGCGCAGGCGTTTCGACAAGCCCCTCGCGGTCCGGATCCTCTCCCATGCCCTCCAGGATCATGCGTACACCTTTTTCTATCTTTTTCTTATCCATTTTCAACTCCTTATGTCAGGTCGTATTTACTGATCGTCGTTTTTTCGTGAAAGAATCTCTTTTCGTAACGATCCGATAAACGTAAAGGATCCGAGTGCTGCGACCAGGACGCTTCCGTCGATCGATCCGGCACGGATCATCGCTTCGGAAAATGCCTGCCTCACTCCGCAGAACCTGCGGATCTCGCACGTTTTCGCTTCCGGAAGCCGTGCAAACTCCTGCGCCAGTGCTACCGCCGAAAGCCCGCGTTTTCCACGTGTGGCGCCGAAGTAGACCGCATCCGGCGAAACGCTTGCGATCTGTCGCAAGACAGCCATGTGATCCTTATCTTTAAGCATACCACAAACAATGATTTTTTTATAGTCTTTCCGACTTGAATTTATATTTTCCGCCCAGCTTCTTGCGGCAGGCTGATTATGCGCGCCATCAAGGATGACGATACGGTCTTTCCGTCCGCCGAGGGATAATATCTCAAATCGCCCCGGCAGGCAGGTTTCGGCAAATCCCGCACGGATCTCTTCATCGGTCACGCTAAAGCCGAGAGTCTTCAGCTTCTGCAGGCACGCATAGGCACACGAAGCATTTTCCGAAGCAGCCGCCCCGTACATCGAAAGCGGCATCCCCGAAACAGCGTCGCGATACTTTTCACTCTTTACTACCGGGCAATGCTTCGCCCGCGCCATATTCATAACGACTTCCCTTGCATCCTCCGGGATGTGCGTCCCCAGGATCACCGGATGACCCTCGCGGAAGATACCGGCTTTATGTGCGGCGATCTGTGCCGTCGTATCGCCGAGAAAATCCATATGATCCTCACCAACAGAAGTCAGAACCGCGCATAGCTGCGACGATGCCTCGTAAGCATTCGTGGCATCCAGATCACCGCCGAGGCCAGTTTCCAGCAGGACGATATCGGCCTTCTCATGCGCAAAATATAAAAAAGCTTTTGCGGTCAAACGTTCGAACGGACTCGGCGCATCCTCCTTCGGGAAGTGCTTCTCGCACACGTCGTCGACCTCTTTCGTTAATGCCTGCAACCGCTTCGGCGTAATATTCTTTCGACCGATGCAGAGGACTTCACACGGATCGAAGACCGCCGGCGTGGTAAACACACCGACTCTTCGCGAGGGATCTTTGCATAGTACAGACTTTAAGAAGGCGATCACCGTTCCCTTTCCGTTGGTCCCCGCCACGTGCACGATCTTCAGTTTATCCTGCGGATCCCCCAGCAGGCTGAGGAGTTTACGCATCCGCTTAAGCCCCAGCCGGATCTCATCCAGGCCGGCTGCGGTCACGCCGCTCGTGTACTCTTTCTTCTTCATCTGCGTCCCTTATAATTTTTCCGAGCGAGGAGCAAAATGCGCCGCGCCCGGAATAGGTTCTCCGAGATCGTTATCTCAGGATTTCTTCAACAAGCTTCGGATCTTCACCGGGATCGTATCCAGAACGAACAGGGCATTATCCCGTGAAAAATTCGGATTGTAGCAGGGGTCTCCCTCTGCGATAAAGGCACTCCATCTGGCCAGGAAACGGTCAATCTCCCTGCTGAAACGTTCCATCTTCTCCGGTGTGTCCTCGTATCCGCGGGACTTGGATTCCGAGTGATAGAGTTCCGTTTCGGCGTCAAAAACGATGCGGTAGCCCGCTTTACCGACACGCAGGCAGAAATCGATATCATTAAACGCTACTGCGAAATTCTCCGCGTCCAGGCCTCCCAGCTCACGGTATAGACTGCTCTTCACCATCATGCAGGCAGCTGTGACCGCGCTGTAATTCTGGCAAACGACCGCGCGTGCCATGTAGCCCAGTTCTGCCCGGTTCATCCCGGAAAATGCATGTGCGGCTACACCGTTTACACCGACTACAACACCGGCATGCTGGATCGTCTCGTCATCGTAATAAAGCTTCGCTCCTACTGCCCCTACGTCTTCACGCATGCAGAAACCGAGCATGTGCTCGAAGATATTTTCCGAGATCACTTCGACGTCATTATTCAAAAGCAAAACGTAATCGCCGAGCACGGACTCGAAACCGAAATTATTGATCGCCGCGTAATTGAAATCACCTTTGTAATAGATCACGCGGAAATTATCATGCTTTTCGACCATTTCATCATAGTAAGCGAATGTTTCCGGTTCGGTACTGTTGTTTTCGATCACGATGATCTCATAGTTATCATAGGTCGCACGCTCATAGATAGAGTCGATACAACGCTTCAGATCCGGGATATGATCCTTATTCGGGATCATGACCGAAACCAGCGGATGGCTCGCCAGGTGGTACTCATTGGAATACCAGCCGAACTGCGGTCCGTAGTTCACCGTAATATTCATGCCCAGGCGGTCGAAATGATCCTGAAGTGCCCGGCGGCCTGCATCGTATGCATATTCCTTACTGGAGAAATCGCGCGCCGTCGAATTCTTATGGCAACGCCAATAGTACAGGATCTTCGGAACATGATGGATGTGGTTGCCATTTTCGATACAACGCAGGATGAAATCATAGTCCTGCGCCCCGTCGTAGCCGGGACGGAAACCTTGGATCTTATCCACGATATCCTTCTTCACCATAAAGAAGTGGCAAATATAATTATTCGTCATGAAGAGATCCGGATTGTAGTCCGGCTTAAAGTTCGGCTCGAAGTGCTTCTTTCCGCCTTCGTCGATCTTATCTTCATCACTGTAGAACATATCATATTCGGGATGCTCGTTCAGAACTTTTATGTATTCATAGAGCGCATTGGGCGCCAATGCATCGTCATGGTCCAAAAGCGCGATGTAATCGCCCGTTGCGAGTTCGATCGCGGCATTCGTATTTCCTGCGATTCCGAGGTTCTCCGAAAGATCGACCGTGATGATGCGAGGATCTTTCTCACGGTATAACTCAAGTGCCTTCTTAAGCGCCTCATCGTCCGGACTTCCGTTCGCCAGGCAGAGCTGCCAGTTTCCGTACGTTTGACGAAGCACGGATTTTATCATGGCTTCCAGGAATTTAAGCGGCGTATGATACAGCGGTACGGCGATACTGATCAGCGGACGGTACGAAAACTGTGCTTCCCTCTGCTCATCCAGTTCTTCGTCGGTCGGCTGATTGACCGCAAACCACCGGAGATAGTTATTCTCCTCCGTCTTAAAAACCTTGCGGAAGGACTTCGTCACATATTTGTTGAAACCGTTTCGGCGAATGTAACGGTAACTGTCGAGCAGCCGTGTTTTCTCCAACGTCGAACGGCTCTTCATGTTCCATTTTCCGAAATGCAACGCACTCTGCTTAACGACATTGCCGTCCTCATCCCGTACGACGAAAACCAGGTACATGCTGTCCATAAGCGGAGCTACGAGGCAAAAACCGAGTTTGTTATAACTGATATCTCCGTACATCTCCAATGCGACATCGGGACGGTGGATCTTCGACATCTTAACCTCGACATCCTTCTTATCGCGATCCTTGATCAAAATATCGACGGACATTTGCTTGTATTCAGAAGCAGCCCAACCGCGGATACACACTTTATTCTCCGCAATACTGAACTCATCCAAATGATATCTCATAATACTTCTCCCATTAAACGTTAAAGATGCTGTGGCCGATAAATTCCTGAAGGATCGAATTACTCGGGATCTGTTCGGGAAGCAAAGGCAGGAAGTAATCCAAAAACTTAAGCAGGCGCTTCGCTTCGGAATACTCCGGGCTGTCCTTATCCACACCGAATAAAAGCGGCTCGGCATAGAGTTTCAGGATCGCCAATTCGTAGATCTGTGCGGAGTTAAATACAACGTCCGCCGTCTCCTGGAACGGGAAGATATTTTTCTCCTCGCCCTTACGAACACTCTCCCAGCGGAACAGCGTCTGCGACGCCGTGATCGCGCGGTGCATCGAATCGCGAACCATACGGCGGATCAGTCGTCCGTCCGTGGTCGAAACACGGTTGTGCTCGTCAACATTGAGCTGGGTCAATGCACTGATGTAGACCTTATACATGTTCTCCTTCGGCAGCGTCGCGTACAGTTTCTCGTTGAGGCAGTGTATGCCTTCGACTACGAGAATGTCATTCGCCCCGAGTTTGAGCATCTCTCCGCGATACTCGCGAAGTCCGGTCTTGAAATTGTAATACGGCAGTTCGACCTCTTCGCCACGCAGAAGCGCATTCATATCGTGATCGAACAGCGCCGTGTCGATGCTTTCGAGATCCTCGAAGTTATAGTTGCCGAATTCATCCTTCGGATTATCTTCGCGGTTCACAAAATAGTTGTCCACACCGATCGGGTGCGGCACCAGACCGTGCGCACGAAGCTGCACGCTCAGGCGATAGGAAAAGGTCGTCTTACCGGAACTGGACGGTCCGGCGATCATGACGAACTTCACACCGTTACGCTCCTTGATCTGACGGGCAATCTCTGCGATCTTCTGCTCCTGCAGGGCTTCCTGCACCAGGATCAGTTCCTGGATCGTTCCGTTTACGATAGCCTCATTCAAGTCTCCGACCGTGTCTACGCCGACCTTTGCCGAAAACTCATTCGACTCGATCAATGCATGCGATACTTTATTCTGCGGCTCAAACGGCGGAACCTCGTCCGGCTTCTGCTTGATCGGCATCTGCAGCACGATCCCGTGCTCATAGAGGTGCAGATCAAAATGCTTCAAATAGCCCGTGGAAGGCACCATATAGCCGTAGAAATAGTCACGGAAACGATCGATCTTATAGATGTTCACGCGGCTTACGCGGCGGAACCGGAACAGTTTCTCTTTATCGTACATTCCGAGGCGGTGAAACAGTTTCACTGCTTCCGCGGTCGGAACGCTCTCCTTCTCGATGGGAAGGTCGTCCTCCACCATCTTCTGCATGCAGGCTTTTACCTTATCTACGAGTTCCTGATTCAGGTTCGTATCCTCGGCAGTCACTTCGCAGAAGTAACCGCGGCTCACGGAAAACTGGACCTTCACCTGCTTCAGTTTCTTATAACCGATGGTATCGTACATCGCTTTCAAAAACAGCAACGTCGTACTGCGCCGATAGGTCTCGATGCCTCCGGATGTCGTCGTGTTCACGGTAACCGCCTCGGCGTCATCACGCGGTGCATAGTTGAGCTCACGCAGATCGTTATTCTCCTTCACGAGAACGATTCCGAGATCTCCCGGGTATTTACGGCGAACGAGATCCAGATATGTCGTTCCTTCCGGTACGGAAAATGTTTCTCCGTCCAATGTGATCTTCAAAATCCTGTCAGCCATATCCATCCTCCTTATTTTTTCTGTTCATAAAGCGCGCTTTCTATCACGTTGAGTTTTTCTTTTGCGCGTTTGTATGCGGCCTGTGCCGCCTTCGTCGAAGCATTTTCCAATGCTTCACAGATCTTCATCGTCTGTTTCTGCTCTGCCAGCAGAAATTCATATAAAACCGGATCTTTTTTCGTCCGGAGGCAAGCTCCATACAGAAGTTCTGCTTTCGAAAGATCCGGGATAGGTGCGACCGGATCTGCCGGCTGCAAATGCAGGATCACATAGTATTTACCGGCATCCTCCACCATCGATTCATCCACGATCGCATAACCGGTCTCCAAAACCTTTTTGCGCACCAACGGGATGTCCGACTGCGGACTCACGAAGATGTCGCGCGCACTTCGGAAAATCGCGGAGCCCCTCTCCATGATGCGGAGCAGCAAGCGCCCGCCCATACCGGTGACGGTGATCGTTTCGACACGATCCTCGATCTTCAAGGCGTCCGCTCCGTCGCTTAAACGAAGCTCGATCTGATCCTCCAGTCCGTTCTCCGCGACATGTTCGCGTGCACGCTCCAGCGGCCCTTTCCGCAAGTCCATTGCAATCGCGTGCTTAACCGTTCCGGATAAAACCAGGGCAATGGGCAGATAACCGTGATCACATCCGATATCGGCGTAGGTCGTCGACGGCGGTATTCGGTCCGCCACTGCCTGCAAACGTTTTGAAAGCGTCATCCTGATCTCCTATTCCAACGTGTCACATTTCCATTTTGCCAGACGGCTTCTCTGTTTCATGATCGACTGGATCACGGAAACGCTCGTCGCCGTTTTTGCAAGATTATTCAAGCCGTCTTCTTTTACACGGCGAACGACTTCTTCAAAAGCACGGACCAGATCCGAGCCTTCGGCATGCTCCAGCTTCGTGTTAAACAGTTCGGCTATACGGTTCGCATTTTCCGTTTCACCGGTGAAGCGGCTCATGATCTGCGCCGGCTGCACCTCGCCGTTTTTCGCCTGTGTGAAGACTTCTGCGGCTACCTTTGCATAGATTGGATCGGTAAAATCCTCCGCCGTGATCAGATCCTCGATCTTCGCGTACAACGACGGCTTCTCACTGATCCAGGTAAGCAACACTTTCTGCGCATTCAGTGCCTTCTCTCTGGCTTCTTCTTCACGTTGCGACCGGGAAGGATGTGAAACAGGCTTGGTCTGCTCCGGCACCTTATAACCCTGGGCCGCCATCGACGCGATGGTCCGTTTCATGCTTCCGATGTCGATCGAAAACTCACGGCACACTGCCTCTGTATAGTTATTTCTCTCCAGTTCGTCCGAAAACTCCATCAGCTTCGTTGCGACACTCTTTTCAAACTGCGTCTTTTTCGCGGGATCGGAAAGATCCGCCGCTTTGCGCATCATATCGATCTCGAACAGGAAAGAATTCTTTGCATTTTTAATTCGTTCGCGGAACGCATCGGCCCCGAGATTCTTGATGAATTCATCGGGATCTTTATAGGGTTTCATATCCAGCACGCGGATCATGATGCCCGCGTCCTTCAAAAACGGGATGGCGCGTTTCGCCGCATCCTGGCCGGCTCCGTCGCTGTCGAAGGTCAGGATGACCTCATTCGTATAACGCCGCAGGATCATGCAGTGGCGCTCATTAAAAGCAGTTCCCAGAGCCGCGACCGAGTTGTTGAAGCCTGCCTGATGGAGGGAAATGACATCCATATAGCCTTCACACAGGAGCAAGTATCCCTCCCGGGCACGCCGCGCCTCATGCAGGCCGTAAAGTGTTCTCGACTTCTCGAAAACCACCGTTTCCTGCGAGTTTAAGTACTTCGGTTCGCCGTCGCCCATAACGCGGCCGCCGAATGCAATCGCTTTATTGCGCTCGTTCAGGATCGGAAACATCACCCGATTCCAGAAGAATTCGGACACGCCTTTCTCCGTAAAACGAAACAATGCACTTTTCTTAAGTTCATCGTCCGTGTAGCCTTCGTTTTTCAGGTAGGCATACAGGGACTGATCCTTCGGAAGGACCGGCGCGTATCCTAAGCCGAAGCGGCGGATCGTTTCATCCGTCAGCCCACGACCGCGGAGGTACTCGTAGCCCTTCTTTCCGACCGGACTGTGCAACGCTCGATAATAAAACTGACCGGTCTTTTTGTAGATCTCCAGAAGGCGCTGCTTTAAGTAATCCGCCGCTCTCTCGGCGGAAGTGCTCTCATTTTCCGGGACCTGCATGCCCACGCGCTCTGCCAGATGCGCGACCGCCTCGCTGAAGGTATAGTTTTCATACTCCATGACGAAGTTGATGACATTGCCCCCGCGATGACAACCGAAGCAGTAGAACATCTGCTTCGAGGGGGTCACGGAGAAGGAAGGCGTTTTCTCGTTGTGGAAGGGACAGAGGCCGAAATAGCTGCCGCCGTTGCGTTTCAGGCGCACGTAGCCGGAAACCACATCCAGGATGTCGTTTCTCACACGTACCTCTTCGATAAAGTCCTCATTCCATCGCATAGCGTTTCCTCAAACTGTATTACTCCCATCCCATCGGGATGAACAGATCCTGGAAGGTTTTGATCGCGTAGTTGTCGGTCATTCCGGCGATATAGTCGCAGACGACGACTTCCGGGATCTCGTTGTATCTCATTCGTAATTCGATATATTCTTTGGGCAATGATCCGAACTGGTCCAGAAAATGATAGTACAGTTTTCGCATCAGTTCCTGGGCTTTCTTCTCTTCTGCCTTCACAATATTGCTCGTATAAACATGCGCGAACATAAATGACCGCAGTTCACTCATCGCCGACTGTACGTCGGGTGTCAGCGAGATGTGATCCTTCTCCAAGCTGTTGATGATCAGGTCATGGATCATGTGATTCAGACGGTCATGCACACTCTTACCCAAAATGTCCGTGCACGGACGTGGCAGATCGCGTTCCGTCAGAACACGGGCGCGGATCGCGTCGTCGATATCGTGGTTAATGTATGCGATCTTATCGCAGATGCGGACGATCTGTCCTTCCAGCGTGTGCGGCGTGGACGATGTCCCGTGGTTCAGAATGCCGTCCCGCACCTCTTCTGTCAGATTCAGTCCCTCGCCGTCCCGTTCCAGAATATCCACCACGCGAAGGCTCTGCTCGCTGTGGATGAAACGACGACCGAGCTTACGCATCTCTTCATCGAGGATGCGCTCGCCGGAATGTCCGAACGGCGTATGTCCGAGGTCGTGGCCCAAAGCGATTGCCTCGGTCAGATCCTCATTTAAGTTCAACGCTCTGGCCACCGTACGCGAGATCTGGGATACCTCGAGGGTGTGCGTCAGACGCGTGCGGTAATGGTCACCTTCCGGCGCCAGAAACACCTGTGTTTTATGTTTTAAACGGCGGAATGCCTTACTGTGCACGATGCGGTCGCGGTCCCGCTGATACACCGTACGCACATCGCACTCCGGCTCAGATACCTTGCGCCCTTTCGAGTTCTTACTCTTACAAGCAAACGGGCTCAAAATCATCTCTTCCCGCTGCTCACTCATCTCACGAATACATTTCGGTTCCGTACTCATAAACGCTCCTCCGTATCTTATGTGAATCGGTGACTTCTGTTCATTTTATTATACCATAACCGGCCGTTTTCTTCAACAACGGGATATCCCGGCATTTGCGTCCACTTGGCTCATTGTTAACCTTATCTTTTGATCAAACACGCCAATGTGAGATAAAGAATCCGGGGAGTACGACGAATGCGAAGAATAACAGGGAGATCCCGGTGAATACCTTGAGAAAATCCTTGCCTTTTCCGGGGTATTCGCGTACGTAGATCCGGTAGTTTATGACCGAGGCCAATGAACCGATGATCGAGCAAAGTCCTGCGGTGTCCACGCCGTATAAAAGGCCTGCTACGTTCGTCGAGAACGGGAACAGCACGATGGACGCCGGAACGTTCGAGATCACCTGGCTCAGCAAAATGCCCCACCAATATTCATTTTCCGCGACAGCACCTGAAAGTACATTCGCAATCGACGGGTTCTCGGT
>DBXX01000112.1:48454-52896 GCA_002309675.1 Lachnospiraceae bacterium UBA1201 | reverse complement strand
CGATCGATAAAAAACACGGCCAATGCGACGAAGGCCGTCACATACGGCCAGTATTCGGTACGCGTCACGATCGTAGCGAGAACGACGGCAAACAGGGCCAGATAGAGGCGGCGGTAGATCGCCCTCTCCTTAAGCAACGGCTTAAAAAAGGACGACTCCTCGCTCTCATCCGCCGGGCGCGAACTCTCGTGCGGATCCTTGCGGTACAGAAAACAGATAAATACGATCAGCAAGGCGGCGGACATAAAAAACAACGGCGACATATGCAGAATGAACTGCTGTACCGACACGCCCGAGCGGCTATAGATAAACAGATTCTGCGGACTTCCGAACGGCATCAAAAGGGAGCCGCGGATGGCCGCGATATTCTCAAAGGTCAGCACGGGCAGGATGTACTGCTCCCGTCCGGCATAACGAAACAGCGTGATGGTCAGCGGCACAAAGATCAGAAGGGACACATCATTGGTCACAAACATTGATGTGAAAAACACACCGAAAACCAAAAACAGAGACAATGCCCGCATCGTCTTAAAACGCCCGGAGAACTTCATGAGCGGCTGGAAGATGTTTTCCTTTTTGAAGGCTTCCAGAACTGTCAGCATCATAAACAGGGTGCCGAGCGTGCGCCAGTCGATCTTACTGAATGTCTCCTTACCAGGCGGTGTGATGATCAGGGAGATCAATGCCGCGATCACGGCCAGAGTAAGCATAAGCTCTTTTTTTATCAGTTTTACAAATGACTTCATGTTTCAGCTTGCGCTCACTTTCCCAGGATCGACTCTCCGAGTTTCAGACGAACATAGTTTCCGAAGTTCGGTCCGACCCAGATCAGCACGCAGACATGACCATCCTGAATGTAGAAATCATACTTATGATCATCATCTTTTGCGACGGTCGTGTTTTTGCTGTATAAGCTCGCGAGCTGCTCGTCCGTGAATCTCCGGAACACTTCTTCGGAGCCGGCTATCACCTGATATTTTCCTTCCGTGATATCCTTAACGACCTGATCCATTCCGTAAACATCGGCCAATGTATAAACCTTCCCGGTGCGTCTCTCCATGGTGACCGCGCTCTTATTCTCGTCGAATTCGCGGTACTGCCCTTGGTCCGCATCCAGATGATGCAATCGTCTGGTCATAAAGTACGAAAGCAGTTCATCATTTTCCGTCATCACCTCGTAATACGATGTGATCTCCAAATTCCGTAGCTCAAGAGTTCCCCGGAAGCCACCTTCCGAATGGTTTACGATGTTATCATTGATCTGCTTATAAAGCTTTTTATTCTTTGTGTATACCTGCGGTACTAAAAGGCTTGCAGAGAAATTCTCCTCCGGATTATCGTAGTGGTATACAAAATCAAAGATCGAGAACTCGACGTGCTTCTGATATTCGGAGATATCACGCGTCGACTGTAAAGGATCCGTCGTCTCCGTCGGAGCTTCCGTGACAGGCACCTTCGTCTGCCATTCCGTCTCTTCGGGAAGCGTATCCTCTACGCCGGAAGTTGTTTCCTCATTCTGCAGTGCCGTACTCGCTTCCTGCGTCACTTCGACTGCCTGCGTCGTCTTAATATTTGCCGTAGTCTTTTGGCTCACCGGAGCAGGCTTATCACACCCTGTCACACCCAAAATGCAGGCACACAGCCCAAGCGCCAATATCTTCTTTCTCATAACCCACCTCATGGTAAATAATCTATTATTCAAGCGGTCATCCTCTGGTTCAGACCACACAGAAAACCACATTATATTGTATCACAAAACCATCATAAATACTACAGTAAAATATGCCATGGCGAATCGGCCGCGCCGCACGTCTCCGGTCGGCATTACCGCACACAAAAAGGCGGGCCCGCAGGCCCGCCCTATATACCGCAAATGCGGCAAACGTATTACATTTTCAAAACCACTTCGGTCTCTGCGGTCAGCATTTCCTCCGGAATGTAGTTATCCGGGAGTACTTTACCGTTCACGGAAAGGCTCTTGTAGCCACTCTGCGCTCCGTCCGGGTTTTCGATCCGGATGGTCAGTTTCTTACCGCGGAAGTTCTTAAAGATGGTGACCTCTTTCCACTGTGAGGAAATGGAAGGTGCCACACGCAGTCCGTGCAGATCGGGACGCATACCGAGGATACCCTCGACGCAGCCGACCATAACGGTCGATGCGGTACCTGTCAGCCAGTGCACATGGGAACGTCCTTCAAACGGGCTCTCGACCGATTCAGTGAACTGTCCGTGTACATACGGCTCCAGGCGACGGATCTCTGCCTTCTCGTTCATGGTCGAAGGCGAGCTCTCCTTGAAGTACTCATAAGCACGATCGCCGTGTCCCATCAGGGCCTCCGCCAGGATGATCCATCCCTGCGGCTGTGAGAAGATACCACCGTTCTCTTTCGTAGAACCATTGAACAACAGGGCCAATGCTCCGTCGAATGCATGCTCATGATACGAGGATGCCATAACACGGCAACCATAAGCGGTGTTGAGTTCGCGGTGTACGGACTCCAGTGCCAGCTCCGCCTGCTCCTTCGACGCAAGTCCGCTGATAACAGCCCACGACTGCGGGTTCAGCCACATGCTTGCTTCCGGATCGTTCTTCGAACCAATGACCTGTCCATCCTCCTTGAAACCGCGAATGAAACGGTCGTCCTCCCAGCACAGACCTTCCAAAAGATCGCGAAGTTCTGCCTGAGTCTTATTCAAATATGCAAGGTACTCGGTGTCCTTCTTCTCCTCTGCATATTCTTTCATAACGGTAAATGCATAATACAACTGGAACGCAACGAAGGTCGATTCACCCTTCTTGCCCAGACGCAGGCAGTCGTTCCAGTCGGCGTGAAGTCCGGCCGGCATGCCATGATTGCCCAGACGCTCCATAGAGAAATTGATGGCTCTCTTCAGGTGATCGTAAACAGTGCCTTCATCGCGGTTAGCGTAAGGGATGACCTCGTCGATAAATGCGGTGTCGCCCGTCTCACCGAGGTACTTCTTAATGGTCGGGAAGAGCCACAAAGCATCATCCGCACGGTATGCAGGATGGCCGGTCGCAGTCACATAGGAAGCATCGTCCGGTGTGTCCTCGTGTCCCGCATTGTGGTCGAACTTAACGAGCGGAAGTCCGCCGCCATTGTCCACCTGAGCGGAAAGCATAAAGCGGATCTTTTCGCACGCAGCGGCAGGATCCAGATGGATCACGCCCTGGATATCCTGAACGGTATCACGATAGCCGTAACCGTTACGAAGTCCGCAGTAGATGAAGGAAGCCGCACGGGACCAGATGAAGGTCATGAAGCACTGATAAGCATTCCATGTATTGATCATCGCGTTGAAGTTTTCGTCCGGCGTCTTTACCTGGAAGTTATCCAGTTTGGAGTACCAATACTTCTTCAGAACGCTGAGCTCCTCTTCTGCCTTCGCGGGATCTGCATAGCCCTGCAGAAGCTGCTCTGCCTCTTTATCGTTATACTGACCCAGCAGGAACACGATCTCCTTCGAATCGCCGGGCGCCAGAGTGATCTTTGTGGTCAATGCAGCGCAGGCGTTATCGTTGTAGTTGAGGTGATTTCCCAGGTCGCCACTCTCTACGCCAATCGGGTTTCTGTAACTGCGATAGCTCCCCAGGAAGGCTGCCTTATCGCCGCAATAAGAACTTACGGGAGAACCGATCATACCCAGGAAACGCTCGCGTCCCGTGGTCGAATGATCCTTGCGTGCTGCATCCGTACAGTTCTCATTGATCGTCTGAACGATCTTATTTCCGTAGAAATAAGTGCGGGTGATAAACAAGGTGTACTGCAGATTCACAAGATCGTTCTCGTAGTTGCTCTCATTGGTAAACTCGGCAAATCCGGTCGCAGCGATGGTACGTGTACGATCCGAAGTGTTTGTTAATTTCAGTTTCCAGACCTCGTAGGTCTTATCCAGCGGAACGTAGTACAGTACCTCCGATGCGATCTGTGCATACTTCGCAGACATACGTGTGTAAGCCAGGCCGTGACGACACTCGCTCTCGTAGTCCTTCAGATCTTTTCCGACCGGCTGCCAGGATGCAGACCAGTAATCACCGTTATCCTCGTCACGAAGGTAGATATACCTTCCGGGAGTGTCATCTTCGTTGAAATGATAACGGATGATACGACCCTTCGCGCCGCTCTTTACAAAGCTGTAACCGCCGGCGTTGTTGGAGATGATCGCACCATACTCCGGGGAACCCAAATAGTTCGCCCAGGGAGCAGGCGTGTCCGGACGTGTGATCACGTACTCTTTGTTTGTTTCATCAAAATAACCGTACTTCATAGTTATCCCAGACTCCTTTTTAATAATTCGTTCTTGCTCTATTCGTTCGAGTTTTCACTCGATCTCAATTGTAATCAGTATAGCAACGGAAAGGATCAAAAACAATGTGGTTTTCTAACCTAAAAATGCAAAATATGCTCTAGATTAGAGGA
>DBXX01000112.1:25912-48381 GCA_002309675.1 Lachnospiraceae bacterium UBA1201 | reverse complement strand
ATCATTCGCCGTCCCATTTTTGGTCTTCCATGCTGTCCAAAAACTCGCGGAAGTCTTCGCGGGCTTTGTCGATCTTCGTGCGATCCTGTTTATCCAGGACTTCTTCGAAGCGTTGCAATTCGTGGTCAATGAGTCTTCTCGCATCCCCGATGCTCTCTTCGTAAAGTCGCTCACCGCGGAACAACAGAAGTTTGTTTTCCTCCTCTTCGCGGGGGTGGATCTTCAGGGAAGCCAGTTCCTCGAAGCGTGCATCGATCTCCTCGTCCGTCATCGTCACATCATCCTTCTTCAGAACGATACGCTTCGTCTCTCCGGTGGATACGACCTTTACCACGACCTCCAGGATACTGTTGATGTCGTAAGTATATGTGATGTCGATTGCTTCCTCGCCGGCCTTCTTACGCGGAACCGGCACCTCCACTTCGCCGAGTTTCATATTATTCTTGGAGAAGCGGCTCTCGCCCTGCAGGATCTCCACACGAATGACACGCTGCATGTCGCTAGCCGTATACAGGCGCTCGGTACGCGATACGGGAATAACGGTATTTCGCTCGATGATCGGAAAGAAATGTCCCGCCTCCATATAGCCGCCCTCACGGCCGACCACAACGTCGGTGCCCAGCGTGAACGGGCATACATCCGTCATAACGATCTCACGGATCGCCTCATTACGTTCCTTCATGGCGCCCTGAATGGCAGCGCCGAGGGCAACGACCTCATCCGGGTTCAGCGACACGTTCGGGAATCGGCCGAACAGCTTCGTCACGAACTTACGGACAATGCTCATCTTTGTAGCACCGCCGACCAAAACGACCTCGCTGATCTCGGAAAGTTTGATATTCGCATCCTTCAGGCTGCGTTCGATCGGACGGCGAAGCTGCGCCAGCAGAAGCTGGCAGTTCTTCTCATATTCATCCTCGGTGATCTTACATTCCAAAACTTCGTCGCCGACTTTCGCCTTCATCGTGACCTCGCGTCCGTCGGAAAACTCCTTCTTTGCGATCTCCGCCTGTCTGCGGATATGAAGCAAGGTCTTTGCATCGAGTTCCTTCTCATCCAGTTTGCACTTATTGAGGAAAATGTGATATAAGATCGTGGTGAAATCCTCGCCGCCCAGGAAGTTATCTCCTGCGACCGCGCGAACCTGCATCACGCTTTTGTATTTTTCCAGAATGGATACGTCAAATGTACCGCCGCCTAAGTCAAATACGAGGAAACGGGTCTTTTCTGCCTTCTCATGCAGGCCGTAAGAGATCGCGGCTGCTGTCGGCTCACTGATCATACGCTCGACCTTCAGTCCGGCCAGTTCTCCGGCACGCTTCGTCGCACGACGCTGCGCATCGTTGAAGTACGCAGGAACACTGATCACAGCCTCTTCCACCGGCTGCCCCAGGAAGACTTCCGCGTCCTCCTTCAGGGAACGCAGGATAAACGAAGACAGGTCTTCCGATGTATATTTCTTTCCCGCCAGAACATATTCCTTCGTCGTTCCCATGCTGCGCTTGAAGACCTCTGCCGTATCCAGCGGATGCAAAGCCTTACGCTCCAGCGCCGTCTTTCCGATAAATACATTGCCCTCCTCATCCACACTCACCACCGAGGGGGTCAGACTCTCCCCCAGGCGGTTCGGGATGATCTTCGGGCCGGTCTCCGTATAGTAGGCCACCAACGAATTCGTAGTGCCTAAATCAATTCCTAAAATCATAATTTACCTCCGAGTCCCGCAAAAACGGCGAAATCGTTCTTGCAGCTCTCAAATGCTTTTGCATAATGTAATGTTGCGCCGGCTTTATCCTTACGGGCCTGAGCCAGAAGCGCTTCTACCAGGTCGACCTCGTAACAGCCTGACTCTCTGCAGAAATCACAGATCGCCGCGTTTTTCATCTCCTCGAGATATTCCTGTGTCTTTGAATAATTTCCGCGCAGATAACTGCACATCGCGAGCTGGAAGAATGCATGCTTGCGTCCCTGATAGTCATTCAGGTTCTTCTTCTCGTTTTGTTCCAATACACGCAGCACTTCATCCATCTTCGCCTCTGCGCCGATCTTCTTGTAGCAATAAGCCAGGGGCAATGTATTGCCGGAGCGATACTCCTTATGGAATTCTTCCCAAACCGCTGCCGCCTGCTTATATTTGCCGCGGAGCATGAGCACACGTGCATACGCACGATAGCCGCCTCCGTTTTTCTTGTATTCCTTCACCAGACTCATCTCCAGAAGCATCAGATTCTGCTTCTTCAGGATCGCCTTCACGCAGGTGTTGTAGTAGATGTCCGGCGCGTTCTTCAGCAGTTTCTCCGCCCGATCCGGGTAGCCTGCAGTCGTGTAGGCCTCCAGCAACGTATCGGCTACGGTCTCATCGTCGATAAGTCCCAGACGTTTTGCCTCATACACCGTATTTTCCAACTGATCCATATCATGGAGACGGCTGTAGCAGCGCGCCAGATAACGGTAGAAGATCTTCGGAACGTGGTCTTCCGATACCAGGATCGCCTTCTTCAGGAGGCTGATCGCCTCTTCCAGATGGTTCGACGCCATGTAGATACGCGCACGGTTGTAATATGCATATCCATTTCCCGGATCCAAGTCGCACGCCTGCTGGAAATCGTCCGCCGCTTCCTGCTCGAAGCCCAGGCGGAAGTTCATCAGGCCGCGCGAGATCGCATAGTAAGAAGTCGGATCAACATCCATCTGCAGACTGTATTCGGCCAATGCGCCTTCATAATCCCCGCTGTCCTCCAGGACCTCACCGAGATTTCCGTGGAGCATGTAATGATCTGGAGCGATCTTGCGGATCTCTTCCAGGTAAGCCTTCGCTTTATCGTACTGACGCATTTCACGCGCGCAAGCAGAAAGACGGAACAGCGGATTCACGTTCTCCTTATCCATGTCTCTGGAGATCTCGAAGAACCGGATGGCGTTCTCATACTCACGCTTTTCAAAGTAGACATTACCCGTGAAGAAGAAGTATCTCGGCGATTCCGGTTTCAATTCGCGGGCTTTCTCCAGGGCCTTCAGTGCGTCATCGTACTCGTCGCGGTAATAATGTACGAGTGCCTTCTCATGGTATACCTGGTCTTTCTTCTGAACATCGTTCTTCTCTTCGTCCTCCATGTCCGACACAGCCTGGTCGATGATCGCAAGCGCGCCGTTGAGGTCTTTTTTCCTACGCAGGATCTTAGACTGATAAACCTTGATCCACGTACTCGGAACTTCTCTCTTCAGGAAGTCATTAAGCACATCCTCCATCGCCTCGTAAGCATCGACCTCTTCATACAGCGACATCAGATCGATATAAGGTCTTACATAATACGGGCAATAATAGATCGCGTCGGAATATGCACGAATCGCGTCTTTATATTGATGCATGGCCTGCAGGGCATAACCCATCTGCAGATATGCGTCGTAGTTATTCTGTTCGACATTGACCGCCTTTTCGGCATAGTCGACCGCTTCCTCGAACTGCTTCATGCGGTTGAGGATCATGGACCGCTGGGTATAACACATACCGGAATCATCGTCCCGCTCGATCAGCGCCGTGTTTTTGATCGCGATCTCATTGTATTCGAGCGCCCGTTCCAAAGCGATCGGATTTCCGAACTTCTCGTCGGTCTCGAGGTCGCATTCGGCAACGAAATAATAGGACAATGCGCGACGATCGTGGTTACGGTCCATCACTTCCTTCGGGGCATCGTCGTCCTTATGGATCTCATAATCCTTGATCCATGCCAGGAAATTATCCGCAGCTTTTTGGTATTCATCCTTCTGAAGGAGCACGCGGCCGTACAGATAATGGTAGTCCATGATCATCGCATCGGTCGGCACCGGCATCTCAGCGAGGACCTTTAACGCATCGTCAAACAAATAGTTCTGATAGAGGCTCCAGATCAGCTCGATATCATTGGCCGTATCCGACGGATCTGCTTCAAACTTCGCCCGCATATCTTCGATCAGTTTTTCGTTACACTGCGTAAGCAAAGCATGCACATATGTATCAAAACGGTTGACGGCGAGCAGGTCCTTAAACCTCTTCTTAGCGTCGGCGTAGTCACCCTCATGCATGATACATTCCGCCAGCCCCAGTTTCGCCGAATAGAAATCCGGAGCGATCTCAAGCGTCTTCTCATACCACTCGCGTGCGGTCGCATAGTCCTCCGAACGGGAATGGATCTCTGCCATCATGATACGGGCAATGCTCATATCTTCATATTCTTCGATGATCGGCTCCGCCTCGAACTTCGCGCGGTCGAACTCCTTTTTCAAGACCAGATAACGCACGTGCTCGATCAGACCGAACGGATGTGTCAGTCCCAGCGAAAACAACTCTTCAAACTGCGGTTCCAGATCACCGATATCCGGATTATTCATGGAACGGTGCAGATGCAGAGCCATATCGATATACTTATCGTACGGGAGATCGCCGGTCTCTTCAAATCTTGTATAATCGAGCGCATCATCATAGTGCGCGTTATTCACGCAATATTCAAGGAAATCGCGCGGGAACTGCTCGGAAAGCTCATCGATCTTCTCATCGACGGAAAATGTTTCCACGATCACCTGCCATACATTATGTGGGATCAGGTAATGCCGCATCAAATAAGAAAGGACCTTCTCACGAATCGTTTCTTTCGTATCCAGGCGTACCACTACATCCCGTTCCATCAGTTCCCGCCAGTTTTCGGGATCGATTCTCTTTTGGAAATCCTTGAATACCGCGTCCAGATCCCTCATAAAACGACCTTCTTCGGTGTCGTCGAACTGTTCTTCCTGCTCTTCGCTGCCCTTACCGTCCGCGATCTTCATAGCCTCCTCAAACGCCGCACGAAGCTTCTGAAAGCCCTCCGGATCATCCTCCGGATTCACATGCATCAGCTGCTCCATATAGGCTTCCTGGATCGCATCTTTATCTTCGGTCTTTCCTTCTAAGCCTAATATTGCCCAAATATCCATCCTTGTTTCCTCCATACTCTATATTATCATCGGATCGTCAGTTCCAAACTGCCCTGCCCCGTCACACCGCGAAGCTCGATCCGGTCGTCATAAAAATCGATCTCAAATTCGGGAAGTCCCAGTCCTGCGGCAAATGCGGTAAATGCTTCGCGCGCCGCTTTCGGATCAGACGTTACTTCAGCCTTCGCCTCGGCCAGCGCATCCGCCCATTCCTTTCCGATCTTCTTCGCATCCTGTTTTTCTTCGGTTTGTACGTAAGGTCCCCACAACTGGCTGAGCAACTCGGATCCGTCGAATTCCTCCCACGCGGAAATGTCCAAAGCCAATGCTTCATCCAGGGCGATCCGATCCTCTGCCAGCCGATACATATCCGCTTCCTGCGCCCAGGTCGCTATGCTCTCGACAAACAGGTACAACGTGTCTTTATTCAGTGCGACCGTCAGTTCCCCGTTCGAAAACGAGCGTGCCGGGTAGCGCGTCTTATCCAGCATCTCCAGCAGGAAATACTCTTCTCTCTCCCATACTTCCGATGCCGTGGCCAATGTATTCGCAAATGGATCCTTACCCAGATCGGCACTTATTTCATAAGGCGTCTCCAAATACGGTAAGATCGCATCTCCAAACTTATCTTTCAAAAATGTATCCCGTTTTTCTTCACCCAGGAACGCCAAAGACAACAGACGCATCAGTCCGGAATAATCCAGACTCGCAAAACGGTTTCCGCGGAACTCCCATTTGCAGATCTCGAGGCTCGTTGAAATGCCGAAGCGTTTGATCTTCATCGATACCGTGCCGCTGATCAGGCGGGCGCTTTCACTCACGGCGGGATTCGGGAGTTTTCCGCTCATGTGGATGCCGGCAGAATCATCTGCCAGAAAACCCAGGATCGTTTTTCTCGCACTCTCCGAGAGGAATTGGGACAGAATGCTGTCCAGACCGTCTTTATTGATATGAAGTTCCGCTTCGTAGGAAGTAAACGGAGTTTCCCTATATTTCTTAATATACGCCCTAAGGGATCCGTCCGGGAAAGTCTGCGGCTCGGTCGGAGCTTCGGTCGGCGGCTCCGTCGGCGGTTCGGTCGGCGGTTCGGTTGGAGGCTCTGTGGGCGGTTCCGTATGTGGTTCCGTCGGTTTTGCTGTTGTCGGCGGTTCCGTCGATTTCGCCGTCGTAGGGATTTCCGTCGGTTTCACGGTCGCCGGCTCGGTGATCACTTCCGTCGGTTTCGTCGTCGCAGATTCATTCTCGACCGGCAATGTCGCCTCTGACATACTCTCTTCGGTCGTATCCTTCAGATCGGATCTCCCGCAGGCATACAGACAGAGAAAAGCGCAAAGCAAGAACACCTGCAAAAGCCGTGTTTGCAGCATTGGCCTACGTTTCGCTCTTTTCCGGTTTCCTGTCACCATCCACACTCCTTGGTTATAGATTCACGCACAGATCCACGCCCGTTTTCAGGGCATCTGCACTCAACTTATATCATACCACAAAAACGCTCCACCGTAAAGAATGATCTGTCGGCCGATCCGATTTTCCTATGTCTCATCACGACTTTCAAAGCGTGTAAAAAATTTGAAAAAAAGTGTTGCATTCCGTCCGTCCTTATGCTATAATGCATTTCGTTGACGCGTTCGACATGCTCAAACGCTCAACAGAATATAAATACGTGCGGGGATGCTGGAATTGGCAGACAGGCTAGACTAAGGATCTAGTGATAGTATTATCGTGAGGGTTCAAGTCCCTTTTCCCGCACTTGTTTTTTTCTTAATAAGTCGCAGTTGTGGCGGAATTGGCATACGCGCATGATTCAGGTTCATGTCCATGTACTTGGGTACGGGTTCAAGTCCCGTCAACTGCACGATCTAAGCAGGAGATAATCTCCTGCTTTTTTTGTGTATGCGACGAGCCAAGCACCGCAGTGCAAGTTCACTTGCACGAAACTGTTCCGCTACAAACGAAAACGGCGGCCGCTTTCGCGACCGCCGCATCGTTTCGATGAACTGTTATTTTGCATAATCCGTAACACGAGATTCACGGATCACATTAACTTTAATATTGCCCGGATACTGCATTTCGTTCTCGATCTGCTTCGCGATATCGCGAGCCATGAGAACCATGTCGGCATCACTAACCTGTTCCGGTACAACCATAACTCGAACTTCTCTACCTGCCTGAATGGCAAATGACTTATCTACACCACGATATGCATTCGTGATGTCTTCTAACTGCTTTAATCTGTTGGTATATGTTTCGATCGTCTCACGACGCGCACCCGGACGGGCTGCAGAGATCGTATCTGCCGCCTGAACGATACATGCGATAAGGCTGGTCGGCTCGACATCACCGTGATGCGACTCAACCGCATTGATCACGATCGCATTTTCCTTATACTTGCGGCACAATTCGGCGCCGAGCTGTACATGAGAGCCTTCCATTTCGTGGTCCACAGCCTTACCGATATCGTGCAACAAACCGGCACGCTTTGCCATGCGGATATCCAGTCCGATCTCCGCCGCGAGCAAACCTGCGATATGTGCGACCTCTATAGAATGCTTAAGCGCATTCTGTCCGTAACTGAAACGATACTTCATCTTACCCAGAAGTCGTACCAGCTCCGGATGGATGCCATGCACGCCTACTTCCAGGACAGCTGCCTCTCCGGCCTCCTTGATGATATTCTCGACTTCTTTCTGGGCCTTATCGACCATCTCCTCGATACGGGCAGGATGGATACGGCCGTCGATGACGAGTTTCTCAAGCGCGATCCGGGCCACCTCACGGCGAATCGGATCAAATCCGGACAATACGACCGCTTCCGGTGTATCGTCGATGATCAATTCCACTCCGGTCAATGTCTCGAGCGTACGGATGTTTCTACCCTCACGTCCGATGATACGACCCTTCATTTCATCGCTGGGAAGCTGAACGACCGAAACCGTAGTCTCGGCAACATGGTCGGCAGCACATTTCTGAATGGCTGTAACCACGTATTCCTTCGCTTTCTTGGAAGCTTCTTCTTTCGCCTGAAGTTCCATTTCCTTGATCATCTTTGCGGTGTCAATTTTTACATCTTCTTCAACAGTTTTCAGCAATAAGTCTTTTGCTTGTTCAGAGGTAAGTCCTGAGATCTTTTCGAGTTCGACCAATGCTTTTTCGTGCAATCCATCAATTTCTTTCTTTTTCTTTGCCACTGCATCTTCTTTGGCATTCAAACCGGCCTCTTTCTTATCCAGAGTATCCAGCTTTCGATCCAACGCCTCTTCTTTGTTGAGCACTCGTTTCTCCAAACGTGTCAACTCCGCACGGCGTTCTTTCGACTCTTTTTCGAGCTCGTTCTGCGTACGTATACGCTCTTCTTTCGCTTCCAAAAGAGCCTCCCGTTTCTTGGTTTCCGCTGTTTTTAACGCCTCATCGATGATCTCGCGGGAACGGACCTCTGCGGTGCCGATCTTTGACTCGTAGATCTTCTTACGATATGCGATCGTGCAAAATGCCGAAATGAGAGCCGTCACTACCACCGCTGCAACGAGAACGATGACGAAAGTCGTCATAGAAACGGTTGAAGCTGCAGACGCTACCTTGATAACACTAAGCAATCCAGGAGCACCTCCTTATTAAATTTTCATTGTACATAACGCGACTGATAACGCTTTTTATCATTTGGTATAAACCGGCAAGCCGGAACATATATCAAGTCGTATAAACTACAACATGTCTATTCTATCTCAATCACTTTGAAAAGTCAACCCTAATCCGGGCAAAATTACGAAAAAACGCCCCTTAAATCAAAAGCAATGTGTCGATATCCGATGCGAATACGACACATTGCCGATTTAAGGAACTTTATCTGTATGCCTTTCGTTTTAACTTGCCGAATCAGGCATTTCGATGTGTTTTATTCTGCAGAGGAGCCCTCCGGGATCAGTCCGTAATACTCACGAAGCTTACGCTCGATCTCGTCGCAAACCTCCGGATTTTCGATCAGGTAGAGTTTTGCGTTCTCACGTCCCTGGCCGATCTTTCCATCGTTATAAGCATACCATGCGCCGCTCTTTACGATGATGCCTGCATTGGTCGCCAGATCGAGGATATCGCCCTCGGAAGAGATACCCTTACCAAACATGATATCAAACTCTGCCTCTTTAAAGGGCGGAGCCACCTTATTCTTTACGACTTTAACTCGAACGCGGTTTCCGACTACATCGCCGCCGGACTTAAGAGACTCAACTCTGCGGACATCCAGACGGATCGAAGAATAGAATTTCAGCGCGCGGCCGCCGGTCGTGGTCTCAGGATTACCGAACATAACGCCGATCTTCTCACGCAACTGGTTGATGAAGATAACGACGCAGTTGGTCTTGCTGATCACGGCTGTCAGTTTACGAAGACCCTGGCTCATCAAACGTGCCTGCAGACCCACGTGGGAATCTCCCATGTCACCGTCGATCTCAGCCTTCGGCACCAATGCCGCAACAGAGTCGACGATCACGATATCCAGAGCACCGGAACGAACCATGGTCTCGCAGATCTCGAGTGCCTGCTCTCCGTTATCCGGCTGGGAAATATAGAGGTTATCGATATCTACGCCGATATTTTTCGCATAGGTCGGATCCAAAGCATGCTCGGCATCGATAAAGCCTGCGATACCGCCGCGTTTCTGAACTTCCGAAACCATATGAAGAGCGACCGTGGTCTTACCGGAAGACTCCGGTCCGTAGATCTCAACGATACGTCCTCTCGGGATACCGCCGAGTCCCAACGCCAGATCCAGGCTCAGAGAGCCGGTCGGGATCGTCTCGATATTCATCTGGGATGTGGGATCACCGAGTTTCATAACGGTACCCTTACCATAGGATTTCTCCAACTGGGAAATCGCCGCATCCAATGCTTTTAATTTTTCTTCTCTTTCCATTCTGACCTCCAAATTCATAAAAGGGAGCAAGGCTATAAGCCGGGTTATGTATTAAATGATCATCTGTCTAGCCATACCGTTGCCGGTATGATCGAGCGACCTACCTGAAACATTGACGGGCCGCCATTCGTTTCTATGCGGTCTTGCTTCGGATGGGGTTTACATATGCCCGCATTGTTACCAACACGGCGGTAGTCTCTTACACTGCCCTTCCACCCTTACCGGGATCTCTCCCGGCGGTATATTTCTGTTGCACTATCCTTAGAGTCGCCTCCACCGGACGTTATCCGGCATCCTGCCCTGCGAAGCCCGGACTTTCCTCACCTGCAACCTTTCGTCTATGCAGCCGCGATCATCTGCCTTACTCCGTCATTTATTTTATCATTTTTACTATAGTATGTAAAGCATTTTCAGATCGGAAGAAGGATTTCTTTTCCGAGTGAAAACGAGTACAAAACGCATGCCTTTACCATCGTTCCCGACATGCTTTCCAGCGCTTCTTTATACAGTTTTAGCTGTGCGAGATAGCGCCGGGACAGGATGTCCTCGCCGCCATCCGCAGGCAGGGAATCCGTCTTGTAATCCATGATCACGATATGCCCCTCGGGATCGGTATAATGAGCGTCGATGATACCGCGGACCAGGACCTGATCCGGCTGCACCGTGATCTCCTGCGTGATCGCTTCCATCCGGTAATCACGCAGGTAAATGAATGCCGGGATCGCATACAGAAAACGCGTCTCGCGTTTCAGGGCATTTCTCTCCTGCGCCTGCGCCATCTCCGCTGCCAGTTTGCTGTCGAAGAAACGGGCGATCTTCCGCGGATCTACGAGTTCTTTCGTCGTCTCATCCAGAATTCCCTCTTCAGCCAGCCTGTCGATCTGCCCGCGGATATAAGCGACCCGATCCTCCTGTCGGATGGCCTCAGCAAAATCCAGATGCTCCATCACATTATGGACAGCAGTACCTCGCTGCGCACCGCCGCCTTCCTTCGAAGCTTCCTTCCGGCCTGTTTCAAGTTCCGGAGTCTCTTTCGGCTCAGTCGTCTCCGGTTTCTTTGAAGCCCCGGATCCTAACGCAGCGACTTCCTCGAACGTCACGCCCTCTTCTTCCATAAAGCGGTGCTTCACTTCGGATACGGATACGATCGCCTTCTGGTCGCCGAATGCCGAATATGGATAGACATAAGAGAACCGCTTCGCGATCTCGGCCAATGCCTCTTCGTCGCTTAAGGTAACTTTACTCTCCTCGCCACCGGATGCTCCTGTGCCGTCTGTGGATGCATCATCCGGCGAAGGATCGGCTTTCACCTTTTCGAGTTCCTGTTCCAATGCTTTCTGGGGGCGTAGGATGACAGAAAATTCGTCATCGGCATATGTGATCGCTTCCGGAGTCGCCTCCTTCTTCGTCACCTGTCCCTGAATGCAGTTAAGAATCCATTTCAGATAGTTCGGCCTGTCGTAAAAATCCTCATCGGAAAACTCTCCGCGGGCGGGCAGATCCGGTTCCGGCCGATCCTTTTCCTTAACACTGCCGACGATAAACAATTTATCTTTCGCACGTGTCAAAGCAACATAAAGAACGCGTCCCTCTTCATACAGATCCTCATCCTGCTCTTTATCGCGGATGATCTTCTTCAGATCCGATCCGATCTTAACGGACAGTATCGGGTTCACATAGTCGAACGCTACCCGGTAGGTCGCATCATAGACGAATTCCGACTTCGCCCGGCCGGAGCTCTTCAGATCCTTATGCGCTCCTGCGAGAAAGACATACGGAAACTCCAGGCCCTTGCTCTTATGAATGGTCATCAGGCGAACGACATCTTCCTCTTCGCTCAGTTTATTCGGCTCTGCCAGGACGATCTCCTTCTCCTTCAACCGATCGATATAACGAAGGAAGCGGTCAATGCCCCGATAGTTTGTCTTTTCAAAATCACCTGCTGACAAAAGCAGCATGTTGACATTGATCTCTCTGCTGCGTCCAACGGGCATCGCTGTGATCTTGCTTCGATAGTCGGTCTTCTGAAGAATCGTTTCCAACAGTTCGGGGATCGAGCAAAATGCCCTGCGCTCGCGCAGATCCCGGAAGATTCGAAGAAAACGGTCGATCTTCTTTCCGAGGGAAACATTTCCGCCGGCATAGCCTTCCACTGCCGTGAAAAACCATGTGGTCGCAGGCGCTCCGAGTCGGATCATCGCCATCTCTTCCGGGCTGAAGTCAAACATCGGCGACGCCATAACCGTTGCAAGAGGGATGTCCTGGAGCGGATTATCCAGGATACGTAAAAAATCGATCAGATCCCTGACTTCCGGCCTTTCAAAATACGCAGCTCCTTCGGACGAGACCACAGGAATCTTATAATGATCCTCCAGAATCGGAATAAACTCTTCTTCCGCATTTTTAACGGACCGCATCAGGATCACTATATCCCGGTATTCTGCCAGACGCCATCTCTGCTCCTTCAGGTCATAGATCTGCTCTTTTCCGACAATCTCCCGGATCCTCTTAGCTATCAGAATGGCCTGAAGTTCAGCCACGGTGCGTTCTTCCGCATCTTCATCCTCCCGATCGCCGGTCCCGCTCTCGCTGTCGGTATCGTCTGTCCCATCGGCCTCAGCCTCAGCACCCTCGCCCTCGGGAGCAGTTTCAGACCCCGAAGCATCTTCCGGTTTATTCTTTGGATCGGTACGAACTATGGTCTCGATCACAACGCAAGGCTCCGGCTCACCCTCCTCCGGATAAGCAGCCCCCGGGTTCAGTTTCGCCGAATCATCATATACGATCCCGCCGCGCTCCTTCGTCATCAGGTTCTCAAAAATACGGTTGATCGCATTTAAGACCCCGGCACGGCTTCGGTAATTGTTATTCAGGGGGATGAGTGTTCCTTCGTTTTCTTCTTCGCGATAGCTGTCGAATTTCTCAATAAACAATTCCGGTTTTGCACGGCGGAAACCGTAGATGCTCTGCTTGACATCCCCGACCATGAAAACATTGGACTTAGCAGGCGAGTTGGGATCCCGGCAGATCCGGCAGATCAGTTCTTCCTGAACTCCGTTACTGTCCTGATATTCATCGACCAGGATCTCTTCGAAACGTTTCTTATATACATTCGCAACTTCCTCATCCCTGAGCAATTCCAGCGCATAATGCTCCATATCGGCGAAATCCATCAGGCGGAGTCGTTTCTTTTCTGCCTGAAAGCGTTCGTCGACCTTGCGGACGATCTCTGTCATAAGCACTACTTGCGGACGCAGGCGTGACAGTTCTTTCTCCAACATATCCCAGGTAAATGGTTTGAGGTTCTTTTTCGTGTCATTAAGGATCGCCGTGATTTCATTCTTCTCTTCCTGTATATGTTTAAAGAAATCGGTGTATTCCTTTTCAGCTTTATTCAGGTTGATCGACGGGATCTTATTTGCCGGATCGTTGAGATAAGCGATCGCCTCGAACAGGGATTTCTTCCTGTAAGCAACGTCTGCCACATCTGCGATCTTCTCGATGGTCGCGATATGACGTGAATCCGGGAACATAGAGGCCAGCTCGTCAGCCAGCATCTCGGCAGCCGCTTTCGCACTCAAGAGAGGCCGAAGCTGCCTTTTATCATAAGCTTCGTGGTCCTTCTTCAACTGTTCGTTATAAAGGCCGCTGTAGACATCGACCGCTCCGGTCAGAAACTCCTCGGGGTCGGCATACTCCCGACTCTTTCCATAGAATTCCTCGATCGCGCGGTTTAAGGCCTGCTTGCGATTTTTATATAACATTCCCAGCGAAAGAAATGCTTCGGAATCACCTTCCAGATAATAGTCTTCCAAAACCGAATCGATCACATCCGAAAGGAGAAGCTTGATCTCCGCCTCATCGCTGATGCCGAGGTTCGGTTCCAGACCGATCCTGAAGAAATTCTCACGGATCACATTCAGGCAAAAACTGTGGATCGTCGAAATAGAGGCAAACGGGAGTTTAAACAATTGCTTCCGCAAATGTCTTCGCATCGACTCATTACAGTTTTCGTCATTCATCGCATCCTGAAGTCTCTTGCGGATACGCCCTTTCATCTCTGCCGCAGCCGCATTCGTGAAGGTCATGATCAAAAGCCGGTCGATATCCAGAGGATTTGCCGGGTCCATGACCCGCCGCAGGACGTGCTCGGTAAGAACGGCTGTTTTTCCGCTTCCGGCCGCCGCGGATACCAGAAGGTTTCCGTCTCTATGGTCGATGACTTCCTGTTGTTTTGGGTTCCAAATCACTCCCATAGCGGTCACTCTCCTTTCTCCTGTTCATCTTCCCGACGCAGTTTCTCACGGTAATCTTTGAAGTTCACCGACTTCACTTTTCGCTTTTTCATATTATTCCGTTTATCGCCGATGTGACAGATCGCTTTATACGGACAATACCCGCAGGCATCCGCCTTACTGGTTTTGAGCGGATTTACCGGGATCATTCCGCTCATCATCTCTTTATACATCTCTGCGATCTTATTCATCACATCATCCGAAAACCGGATAAACTCTTCGTTCGACAACACCTTCGAGGTCGCAGTGAAATTCCCGTTCTTCGTAAGTTTGATACCATCGATCAGGCGGGATTCCTTCGTCTCAGAAATGTTGGCTTCCTGATGTGCGAGGATCGTCGGATCCGAAGTCGTGATACCGTTCATCCGCGTTTCTTTAAGCAGATCCCTCCAAATATACTCATCGACATTCTCACTGTCGTCGAACTCTTCCAACTTATTGCTGTTCCAGTCCGCGAGCGGCTCGGCGGCATGAAAATAATACACGCCCACGGGCTGGATCTCTTTTCCTTTCGCCAGACGATCCTTCATGACCGCCGTCAGATAGATCGGCAACTGCAACTGTGCCCCTTCCGAAAGGAGCGAATAATCGAGTTCTTTATACCCCGTCTTGTAGTCGATGATACGAACAACACTTCCATCCTCTGTCTCATCGATACGGTCGACTTTTCCGCAGATCACGCAGTCCGTACCCGGGATCTTGATCGCCTCCATATGCGTTTTTCCCTGTTCGCCCTCATCCGGAACATTCCCGAACGGAACCTCACAGCGGAATTTTCTAAAATCACCCGAACGGATCTGCTCATAAAGGACCTTAACGAGGAAAGCGATCTCCCTCTCCCATGTGCGGGCCTGATACGTATTATATCCGTCATCCTCGATCTTCTCACTCAGAAGCGGATACTGTTTGTATGTAAAGTCGAGTGCACGCTGCACCAGGTCATCCTGCCGGGCCTGCGTCCACTCCCCGGATGCTCCTGCACGATCCGAGGACATCTCCTCCAAAACATATTGAAGTGCAACATGATAGAACGATCCCTTATCGAGGGCATCGACCGTAGATTCCTTCCGTTCCTTCAGATTCAGGCCATAGTAAAGAAAATGTTTAAATGCACAGCCGCCGTACGCCTCCAGACGTGAGGGGCTGACACTGTGATTGCGTTCAAAAAGTGCACGGGCAACCGCTTCCGGCAAAGGAGTGTGGGCATAAGAAAACTTGCGGAGCTCCTCAAGCACGGACAATAACTTTGCATACTTCGGGTTCTCCTTATACCATTGATAGAGGGCACGGTAATAGTTTCCGAACGCATCCTCCTTCTTTGAAATCAAATCTATACAATAATCAGGATTCAGTAGCGTTTGATTATCTATCGGCAACTTTTCCTTTACGGGAAGGTTTTTGAATATGGTCTGGATCTGTTCGATCACATAGGACGGAAGCAACGCTTCCCCCTGCGAATCCATAGATGAATATGAGATATACAAACGCTTTGAAGGCGTCGTAAACATTTGATATAAATATAATTTGTCATTCATGCTGTCCCGCGCAGCCGAAGGAGAAAGTTCCACCGACAGATCTCTAAGGATATCGCGATCCGAATCATTGATCAGACCGCATCCCTGCGCGACCAGAGGGAAGAGGCCTTCATTGACCCCAAGCATAAACAAAGCTTTTATTTTACCGATACGCATACGGCGCAACTGTCCGATGATCACCCGGTCCAAAGTCGGCGGGATGACACCGATCTTCATATCCTCCAGACCGGCCGTAAGTAACTCTTCCAGTTCATCCGGACGCATCAGATCGTTTGCCATAAGGCTCTCTGTCTGGGCAAACAGGTTCTCCATCTTCGCCTGCACGGCTTCGTATTCCGCGGCCCGATCATATCTTCCGTCATTATTCAGAAAATCGATCCGCGCCTGAAGCGTCTCCGATGCCTTACATGCCTCCAAAACCGAGGCTATACCCTCCAGATACTCTGCCGCCGTGTGTTTCCCCTTCCGAAATCTCTCATAGAAAGGTCCGTAGATCGCCAGAACATCTCTCATGATACGATGGAACTCGTCGTCGTTTTCTTCCTGCGCGACTTTCACAAAACGCTTGTAGGAATTAATCCCGCAAGCGATCATGAAGTTCTCCAGAAGGTCGAGATCTTCAATCGGGATAACATAACCGTATTTTAAACTGCTCAGCACACTTTCTTTTTTGAAATTAAATGTCAGCAGGCCGAACAGACTGAGAACAAAATTCGTATAGTCACTGTCCGTCATGTTGCGTGTGTTATCCGCAAAATACGGAATCTGCGCACGTTCAAACTCTCGGACGATAATATCGTGAAAACGATCCGGTTCGCCGGTAACGATGGCGATATCGGAAAAACGATAGCCTTCCCGATAGACCAGATCCCGAATGGTCCGAACGACCATCGAAACTTCCATCGTAGGATGTTCCAAACGGTACATTTCGACCGACTTACACTCATGCATCCACGGTGTCGGCTTCGCCTGTTGCTCGTATACGCGCTCTAAATGGCTCAATTCGTCGTTTTCGCGCAATCTGTAGACAAACTCCTCTCCTATGGAAAGATCGGGTTCTACGGCGATTCCGTCGCGTTGAGCGCTATCCATGAGTTTTCCGTAGATCGTGGCTGCCGAATAAAAGAGATCCCCCTCTCTGGAGGCTGTAAGTGTCCCCTTCTTCGCGCACAGCGCCACACTTACTCTCTTCGCATTTAACATTAGGTGCGTGATCACCTGATACTGCAGGGGTGTAAATCCATTGAACCCATCCAGATAGATCTCGAAGGGTACCTGCTTAGCGAACTCGGGCAATGCTTTACAGAGGATGGGCATCAGTTCATCCTTATCCATGAAACGGTCTTCGAGCTCCTGACGATAGGACTTCCAGATCAACGCCAGGTCACTGAGTTTCTGCCGCAGGATGTAATGCTCGTTAAGTCCGGACTGCCCGGGATCCGCCAGCAGCGCCTGCAGAGAACTTCCTTCCTCGAACAGACCGAAAGAGGCCATCTCCCCGAGGGTGTGGATCACATTATCCAGAAAGCCCGGCTTCTCGCTGTCGTACTTCAGGATCTTCAGATCCTTCGATACATTTCGCACTGCCCTTCGCATCAGGAGCATCTTACCGGAGTCATCGATCATCTTCTTCGTCGGGATATGAAGCTGTTCGATCGAACGGTATGCCAACGTCGTAAATCCGATGACATCGATATTGATCGACCCTCTCCGGGGATGCAGCGCGAATAGGTGCTGCTGTGTGGAAAGCGTCGACTGTTCAGGCACCAAAAGATAGAACATCCGGTCCGGATACTCTAACGAGCGCTGAATACATTCTTCGTAGATAAAGTGGGATTTTCCGGCTCCGCCGGGTCCGTAAATGACTCTGAAACTCATAACGCTCCCCCTTAAAAAATGGTCTGAGATCCATAGAAGCAAGGCCTTTTAGATACACTTATATTTTACCATAGCGGCCTGGCTACGTCAAACCGAATGCGTCATATTTCCAAAAACAGATACGCCCAAAAATATCTCCACAGCCTGTGAAATTTTCTCGGAAAAAGCGTTGCAATTCAATCTCGTTTAGTATATACTTAAATTGTGTTTGAGGAAGTCAGGCATTTATTCCTTTGTTTTGCGGTGCTTTGGCACCTTGCGGGATATCGAGTATCCCGTAGCCTGCAGTTTTTTCTCGATTTCGGATGGATCTTCCATATTCCCCAGTACACATGCTTATTTACTGTTGGGCTTATGCCCTGCCTTGTTTTGTTTTGAATTTGGAGATAATATAATGTTATATGTATATATATACCTCGCATTCATGGGGGTTATTGGCTTTATTCAGATGGGTTTGGATAAGAGCCGTGCGCGCCGGCATCAGTGGCGCATTCAGGAGACCACGCTCTTTTTAACTGCATTTTTAGGCGCTGCCTGGGGCAGTCTGGCCGGGATGTTCGTGTTCCGTCATAAGACGAAACACAGAAGTTTTCTGATCGGTATGCCTTGCATCGTCATTTTCCATGTCATCTGTATCTATTTTCTGGACCTGCTTGCGTTTTAGTGTGCGATGATATTACGCAGCAAAAACGGTCCTCTCCTTTCACATACTTTTTTAAACCGGTGCAGGTTCCTGTGCCGGTTTTTGTTTACCCGGCTGATCCACAGCTGACCGAGAAAAAAAGAAGGACTTCGGAAGATCCGAAGTCCTTTCTATATGTTTTGATTTGAGAATTATTCGTTTGTCTCTTCTGCAGGAGCTTCCTCAGTCTCAGCCGCTGCTGCAACTGCCTCGATATCAACCGGAGCTACGTCTTCATTCTCTTCCTTATCTGCAAGAAGCACCTTCATGCTGAGGCTGATCTTCTTATCTTCGGAATTGAAATCTACGATCTTCGCGGTGATCTTCTGGCCGATCTTCAGAACGTCTGAAGGCTTTCCGATGCGCTCTTTCGCGATCTGGGAAACATGAAGCAGTGCGTCGATGCCGGGCTCAAGCTCTACGAAAGCACCGAAATCTGCCATACGAACTACAGTACCCTCAACCACGGTATCAACAGCATACTTCTCAGCTGCGTTCTTCCAAGGGTTCTGATCCGGGAACTTCATGGAAAGAGCGATCTTTGTATCATGGATCTCCTTAACGTAAGCTGTTACTGTCTGGCCTACGGTGAAGTTCTTCTTCGGGCTCTCCAGACGGCCCCAGGACATCTCGGAAATGTGAACCAGTCCGTCTGCACCGCCGAGATCAACGAAGATACCGAAATCGGTGATGTTCTTGATCTTACCGGTTACAACGCTTCCGACCTCAAGCTTAGCGAAAAGCTCCTTCTGGGCAGCTTCCTTCTTAGCGATGAGCAGGGTCTTGCAATCGCCGATGATGCGACGCTTCTTCGGGTTAAACTCGGTGATAAGGAACTCAACCTCTTTTCCCTCATAACGGGAAAGATCCTTCTCATAAATGTCGGATACCAGGCTTGCAGGAATGAATACGCGGGTATCATCCACGATCACTCCGAGGCCGCCCTTCAGTACCTGGCTGACCTGTGCGCGAAGTACGGTCTGGTTTTCGAATGCCTCTTCCAGTTCCTTGCTGACGCGCTCGTTCTTCATACGACGGTAAGAAAGTTGTACCTGGCCTTCGCCGTCATTGACCTTTAAGATCTTTGCGGACAATTCGTCGCCGACTTTAACCATAGTCGTAAGATCTGCATTCGGTGTGTTGGTGTACTCATTACGTGTAATGATACCGTCAGCCTTATAGCCGATATTCAAAACGATCTCTTCGGGTTTAACGTCGATGACCGTACCGGTGACTACCTCTCCTGTATGAATTGTTTTTAAACTTTCTTCTAACATCTGTTCAAAGCTCGTTTCTGACATGCATTTGAACCTCCTCTAAAATATTGTTCGGGGTAGAAGCCCCAGCCGTTATCCCCACACATGCGGCACCATCAAACCAGTTCGGATCAATATCGGCCACCGTCTGCAGATAATAGGTTTTGGCGCATACGTTTTTGCAAATCTCATACAGTTTTTGAGTATTGGAACTATGCCTTCCGCCAATCACCAACATACAGTCTACCTGTGCAGCAACCTCACATGCTTCCAGTTGTCGAACCCTTGTAGCATTGCATATCGTGTTTACAACATCGATATTATACCGCATTTTCTTTGCAAACGCAACAAGATTTTCGAACTTATTGTGATTAAATGTGGTTTGCGCGACCAAAATTGCCGAATTTTTTACATTTTTCATCACTTCTTCGAGTTCTTCGGGCGTTTGAACCACCGCTCCGGGCGTTTTGCACCATCCCAGGACCGCAGAAACTTCCGGGTGATCCGGGTTTCCGGCAATGATGATCTTCTGTCCTTCGGCACTCTTCTCACTCACGATCCGGTGGATCTTCTTCACGAACGGGCAAGTCGCGTCGACCACCTGGTGACCGCTTTCGATCAACCGGTTATAGACCTCCTCGCTTACGCCGTGCGAACGAAGGATGACGACGCCCTTCGGGAGTTTCGAGAAATCCTCCCCCTCATCAATAACGCGGACGCCTTTTTTCTCCAGATCCTCTACCACGATCTCGTTGTGGATAATGGGACCGTACGTGTAGACCGGGAGATCCCCGTTTTTCTCAATCTCTTCATACACGCGTTCGACTGCGCGTGTCACGCCGAAACAAAAGCCGGCGCTTTTGGCTACGATAGCTTTCAATTTATTTCCCCTTATTCACCCGTTCCATACACAGGTCGTAGATCGTATTCACGACCTCTTCGATGCTCATATAGGACGTATCTACACAAACCGCGTCCTCTGCCTGCCGAAGCGGCGTGACCTCGCGTGTCATGTCGCGATGATCCCGCTCTTCGATCTCCTTCAGGATCGTCTCGAAGTCCGCCTCGTCCCCGCGTGCGATCATCTCGTCATATCTGCGTTTCGCACGCACCTTAGGGTCTGCGGTAAGATAGATCTTCAAAGTGGCATCGGGAAGCACGACCGTTCCGATATCGCGGCCGTCCATGATCAGGCTGATGTTCTTCGCGATCTCTCTCTGGGAAGCTACGACATATTCCCGAACGCCTGCATAGGCACTGCTGCGTGAAGTCGCATCGCTGACGCGAGGGGTACGGATGAACGGGTTCACATCACGTCCGTTCAGGAAAACATGCTGGCCGTCCTTCTCCTGCGACAGATCCAGTTTTGCATTACGGCAAATTCGTGTCACTGTCGCTTCATCGTCAATATCGACCTCGTTTTCAAGCAGATATAATGCGACTGCGCGATACATCGCGCCGGTGTCCACATAGAGGATATCCAGCTTCTTTGCGAGTTGTTTCGCTATGGTACTCTTTCCTGCGCCCGCAGGTCCGTCGATGGCGATCTGTATATTCATTTTCACTCTCTCCTTCTGTTTCTTCCCCTTATCTTTTGGCTTTTTCTTTTCCGGGGTGCTCTCTTCGGATGCCGCATAGAGTCCTGCCGCGTAGCCGGTGGACCAGGCGATCTGAAGATTAAAACCTCCGGTCAATGCATCCACGTCCAGAACTTCGCCTGCAAACGACAGCCCCTCGTATCCCTTTACCATCATCGTAGTCGGGGAAATATTCTTAACATCCACACCGCCGCGCGTGATCACTGCTTCGGCAAAGCCGCGGGTCGACGTTATGGTCAATGTAAAATCCTTTAACTTCTGTATAAAGCCCTGTCTCTCTTGCTTTGAGAGCAGGCTGCATTTCTTCTCCTGATCCAGACCGGCGGCATCCAGGACCGCCAGTAAGAGCCGGACGGGAAGCACCGAACCGAGCGCGTTTTTCAAACTCTTGGAGGCGCCCTCCGTCAGCATGCGGATCAACTTATCATTTAACTGTTTCTCGGTAAGCGCCGGTTTAAGATCGATATGCAGGATCGCTTTCCTGCCCTGCGCCAGATATTCGGTCGCTTCAGACGACGCCGAAAGGATCAGCGGCCCCGAAACTCCGAAGTGCGTGAAAAGCATCTCGCCGAAGCCCGAATAGATCTCTTTCGCCTCGCAAACCAGCCGTACTGCAACATTCTTTAGCGAGATTCCTGACAATTCCCTGCAGATGCCTTCTTCCGCTTCAAAAGGCACCAGCGACGGCAGACATTCATTTACCTTAAGGCCTGCCTTCTCGGCAAATCGCAGCCCATCCCCCGTCGATCCCGTGGAGGGATAGGAAAGACCGCCGGTCGCCACGATCACATGGTCGAAATAATGCTTCTTTCCATCCCGGCCGATCACGCCGACGCAGCGTCTCGAAGCCGAAGCCTCTGCTGCATTATCTTCAAGCAACAGCCCCTTCACCTCATAGTTCAGGCAAACGCGGACATTCTGCCGTTTCAGTTCATCGGCCAATGCACGGATGATATCCGAGGAATGGTCGCTGACCGGGAAAACACGGTTTCCACGCTCCGTCTTCAACGGCACGCCATAGGACTCCAGAAGGGCCATCAGCATGTCGTTCGGGCATAGTTTAAAGCTGCTGTATAAAAATCTCGGATTACGAACGATATTCGCGAAAAAGGCCTCGTGGTCGCAAGCATTGGTCACATTGCATCTGCCTTTTCCGGTGATATACAGTTTCTTTCCGAGTTTTTCATTTTTTTCGAACAACGTGACCTTACCGCCGGCCGATGCTGCTGCGATCGCAGCCATCATGCCCGCGGCTCCTCCGCCGATGACAAGGATATTCTTAGCCTGTCTGTTGTTCTGATCCATGGAACAGATCACTCCTTATAAAACAATTGAGAATCAAAAAAGCGCGAGACGGGATTCGAAC
>DBXX01000112.1:19184-25797 GCA_002309675.1 Lachnospiraceae bacterium UBA1201 | reverse complement strand
CCACCACTGAGCCACTCGCGCATATCTGACTGTGTCCGAATGTTCGGAAAACCGATCCATTCACACGGACAAATGCTATTATACACAAGCCGACGGCAATTGTCAACAGTTTTTTTAAAGTTCTTTTGCAGCAAGATTCAGAGCCTCTGCGATGACTTTATCCATGTCATAATACCGGTATGCACCCAGTCTTCCACCGAAGATCACGTCGTCTCTTTCATCCGCCAAAGCCTTATATTTCGCGTATAAAGCGGCATTCGTTTCATCATTGACCGGATAGTAAGGCTCCATGCCCGGCTTCCATTCCGCCGAGTATTCGCGGGAAATGATCGTGAACGGCTGCTTGCCGAAATTGAAGTGTTTGTGCTCGATGACACGTGTATACGGCTGGTCGTGTGAAGTATAGTTCACTACGGCATTGCCCTGGTAATTATCGCAATCATCGATGCGCTCGGTCTCAAAACGAACGCTGCGATATGCCAGCGGACCGTAGCAGAAATCAAAGAACGCGTCGATGTTACCGGTGTAGATCGTCTTCTTTGCGATGCCCGCATGTCCCTTGATGAAATCGAAATAATCGGTATTCAAAAGGACCTCGGCATCACCAAGCATCGCCTGCACCAGTGCAGTATAACCCTCCTCCGGGATGCCCTGGTAGCGGTCGTTGAAATAGTTGTTATCATAAGTAAAACGAAGAGGCAAACGACGGATGATGAACGCAGGAAGCTCCTTACAGTCACGTCCCCACTGCTTCTCGGTATACTCTTTTATCAGTTTGTAATAAACGTCCGGGCCGACCAGGGACAGTGCCTGCTCCTCGAGATTCTTCGGCTCTGTGATGTTCAGCTTTTCGATCTGCGACTGAATGATCGCCTTCGCCTGCGCGGGTGTTTTGATATTCCACAACTTCGAAAATGTGTTCATATTGAACGGCAGGTTGTAGAGTTCGTCATGATAGACCGCGACCGGTGAATTGATATAGTTGTTAAAACGCGCGAACTGATTTACATAGTTCCACACCTCTTCGTTCGACGTATGGAAAATGTGTGCGCCGTAACGGTGCACATGAATGCCGTCCACATCTTCCGTGAAAATGTTTCCCGCGATGTGGGAACGCTTCTCCACGATCAGACATTTTTTTCCTGCCTTTGCCGCCTCATGCGCAAACACTGCCCCGTAAAGGCCTGCGCCGACGATCAGATAATCATACATGATAAAACCTCTCTTATTTCGTATTAAACCTCTGTATCTTCATCTTCCGGACCTTCCGGAAGATCTAAGTTTGCCGGGAAGAACGATCCCAGGCTGGTCGACAGCCGGTTCTTCGGGCGAAACATTTCCGCGATCACGGCGATCGCCTTTTCAAATCGCGCGCGATCCCTGGAAAGTACAAACAGATGCGCCGTGTTTCTGGCGTCCGTAAGTCCGTCATGTGCCTTACCTTCAAAATCGATATTTGCCGCTTTCAGTGCATACTCCAGCTTCAGGCTGTGCGTGATCCCGAGTTCCTTTCCGAATACCTCCTGAAAGTCTACCCAGCTGTCCAGCAAGCGCTGTACCCGTTCGTCCAAAAGGTCTTTGCGTTCGCTCTCGTGGTGCAACTGGTGATAGTCCGTGAGACTCCACGAATAAACTTCGACCTCATCCTCCCCGATCCAGTCGAGGAAGCGTGCCAAGACCTCGGAAAATGCCGGCGCACCTGCCACCATCTCGTTCGTGATCCCCGTGAGAGCCTCGATATCCGCTTCGATCCGCAGGTTATCCGGGCGTACGTACTCCGAAAACTCACTCACGGTCTCAAATGCGTCATTCAGTTTTACCGCGCCGATCTGGATGATCTCGGAGCCTTGATGTTCCCGTCCCCGCCTCGCATCCCGGGCCATTTCAAAATCCACTATGATATAAAACAAGGGTCCCCCGCCTCCTGCTTATCGTTTTTCGCACACCTCACCGGCATGCTTATAGATGCTGTTTTTTTCGATCACGCCGCGAACGCTCGATAACGGATAGACATTCGTATTCTGTCCGATCACGGTTCCGGGATTCAGGACGCTTCCGCAGCCAACCTCAACTCCGTCGCCGAGAATGGCGCCGAGTTTCTTCAGTCCGCTCTCGATTCGGGTCTCATTTTCCGCGCCCTTGATCGTGACGAGCGTCTTATCCGATTTGACATTCGATGTGATAGAGCCTGCTCCCATGTGAGACTTATATCCGAGGATCGAATCTCCGACATAATTATAATGCGGGACCTGAACACCGTCGAACAGGATCACATTCTTAAGTTCGGTCGAATTTCCGACTACCGCACCCGCACCGATCAGTACCGAGCCGCGAATGAATGCACAGTGGCGCACTTCTGCATGTTCCCCGACGATGCAGGGGCCGCCGATGTAAGCCGAAGGAAACACCTTCGCACTCTTTGCGATCCATACATCCTCGCCGGCCTTATCGTATGCCTCCGGATCCAATGTCGCTCCGATGGCGCGGATCCAATCCGCGATCTGCGGAATCGCCTCCCACGGATAGGTCGTCTTCTTCAAATATTCCTGTGCCAATGTATGGTCTGCAGTCAGGTCAAATAATTCCCCGGTCAAAATCTCTTTCATAACTGTTCTCCTATGCACCCTTCCGATAGAACGGGATCACGCCTGCAAAACGCGAGCGGATCGCTTCGGGATGTTCGATTCCCTTCACATTCACACATCTTCGGGTAATGAAATCCGATAATTTCTTCATATATTCGTCTTCGGAGATGGTGCCTTCCGCTACATAGGACAGTCCCTTCTCCCAGCTCGCCGTCAGATCCGGGTTCAGCATCTGCGGCATCGAAGCTGCGACGACTTCATAGACCAATTCTCCGCGAAATGTCGGAGTAATGATCTGCGTCTTTTTGTTTAGGTGCAGATACTGGATCGTCACCAGTTTCTTCAGAATCTCCGCGCGGGTCGCACTCGTTCCTATACCGCTGCCCTTGATCTGGGCACGCAGTTCCTCATCCTCGATGAGCTGGCCCGCATTTTCCATGGCCAGAATAAGAGTACCGGAATTATAGCGCGCGGGCGGCTGTGTCTCGCTTTCGCGAATCGCAAAATCCTGCACCGACAGATGGCTGCCCTTCTTCAGTTCCTCGAGCAGGCGCTGCAGGTCGGGCGAATTTCGAAGGTCATTCTCCTCCTCTTCGCCCTCTTTCGGCTCTCCGTCCTCTTCGGACTTATCGGTTTTCTTTTTACTTGCGGCGCCCGGAATGCCGGTTACCTTAAAGTATCCCTCCTCGGTCAATATCTTGAAGTTCGAGAAGAAATGCTCACGGTTTTGCGCACCGGTCGTCTCATTTGCCGTCGGCTGTCCGCCCAGGTCGAGGGCGATCTTCTTATAGACGGCAGGCGGGAAGAATATACTTAAGAATCTGCGTACGATCATATCGTACACACCGGCCGCCGTATGGGACAGTTTCGGAAGTTCGTTGAAACCCTGTCCGGTCGGAATGACTGCGTAGTGATCCGTGATCTGCTTATCATTCGTATATTTCGTTTTCGCGATATTTTTATAGGTCCCCATGTTGAGCGCTTCCTGTGCCAGCTGCGCAGCCGGCTCATAGCGCAAAAGACCCTTTATATTCTTATCGATCTCCTTCGCGACCGCCGTGGACAGAACACGGGCATCGGTACGCGGATAGGTGACCAGTTTTTTCTCATACAAGTCCTGGATGATACGAAGCGTTTCATCCGGGCTGATCTTAAAGCGGCGGGAACAGTCGTTTTGCAGTTCCGCCAGGTTGTATAACAACGGAGCGTTCTTCTTCTCGGTCTTCCGCTCGATCGAGAGCACCTCCATCGCAGCCGGTGTCTCTGTGCGCTCCGCTTCGTTCTTCGCACGTGCGATCAATGCTTCTGCATCTTCACGCTTCTTAAAACCGTTTTCTTTATATAATGCTGGCGATCCGTCATAGAAGCTGTCCGGAGTCGTCTTCCACTCACCGGTGAAGGTTCCGCTTCCTAAGGCGAAGGATGCATTGACCCGGTAGTACATGGTCTTTTGGAAGTTTCGGATCTCGCGTTCACGCCGCACCACCATACCGAGAACACAGGTCATGACACGGCCGATGGAGATCACGCCGCGTTCTTCATTCAGGCAACGGGCTACCTGATTACCGAATTTTAATGTTAACAGCCGGGAAAAATTAATGCCCATCAGGTAGTCTTCTTTAGCGCGCAGATAGGCCGATGCACCCAGGTTGTCATACGCGCTTAAGTCTTTCGCTTCGGCGATGCCTCGCTTGATCTCCTCTTCGGTTTGGGAATCGATCCACACGCGGCGGCGGTTCTTTCCGGTGACATGTGCCTCCTGCTCCACGAGGCGGTAAATATACTCACCTTCGCGTCCTGAGTCGGTGCATACATAGATCGTCTCGACATCCGGGCGGTTCAAAAGTCCGGCAACGATGTCGAACTGCTTCTTAACATTCGCGATGACTTCATACTTATAGGCGGCCGGAATGAACGGCAACGTCTCCATGCGCCAGGATTTCAGGGACGCGTCGTAAGCCTCCGGATAACTCATCGTTACCAGGTGGCCGACACACCAGGTCACGATCACGTCGTCACCTTCCATGTATCCGTCCTTGCGGGAAACATTCTTCTTCAAAGCCTTTGCAAATTCCTGTGCAACGCTCGGTTTTTCCGCGATAAATAAACTCTTTCCCATGAAGCCCCTTTATATGAAACAAGTCCGGTTCAGACGCCCGGCTCCCTCAAATCACCGGGGAAAATCCGCTTTTTCAAATCCGCATTCTCCCTTATACTATCATACCACAAACGCTGCAAAATGGAAACCCCAACCCAAGCCCCGGCAGATTTCACAAGTGGTAAAAATACCCAAATATGAAAACAAGCTTTGTATTCATGGAATACAAAGCTCTGCCCCTGCCAAGGAGTGCCGGCGATGGGACTTGAACCCATACGTGGTTGCCCACAACAGATTTTGAGTCTGCCTCGTCTGCCATTCCGACACGCCGGCGCATATCGAATGGTTGCTTTCGCAACGAAATGATTTTACCATAACTTGTCCGCGAATGCAAGCACTTTTTATTCGTTTTTTAGCGGCATCCGGATAAACCGTCTGCGTTCCGCAAAAGGATCACTCGTCGTCTTCTCCGTAATCTACATCTTCCTCAAACTCCAGAAGTTCAAAGACTCTCCGTGCCCGTCGGCTCATAGTAGGCGCACCGAATATGCGTACCTTCTGTTCTTCTCCTTCCTGGGAGATAAGCACAGTCATGAAACCGGTGGAAGCATCAGGATTTCTGAAAAGGCCGGTTTTTTCAAAACAGATCAGAACCGCCCGGGCTGTCGGAGCCATCAGTGACGATGGCTCGCCCATGATCACATCGGAACACGTTATAGTCGCCTCGAGCAGATCTTCGCTGTAAAAGATCTTCTCCGCAATTTCTTCTATATCGCTGACCGCCCGCCTGCTCATTCGGATAATGGATGACATGTTTTCCTCCTCTTTCTATCTGGTTATAGGATTCATTCCGTCGAACCAGGATTCCCATCTTTCTGATAAATCATCCCAATACATGTCCGGCTCAAAGCCGATTTCTACTAATACCTTTTTCACCCTCTTTCCCAGATCAATATCCGCCCGATCCAAAATAAGCGTATTCCTGGTCGTCGGGCTGATGATCATGACCATCTGCACATCCTCTTCCTGCGTTATCAATATAGACAGAGAAGCTTTTCCTTCGGCTCTCTGATAATATTGCTCTAAATATAGAAACGCTACTACATTTCCCGGATCCATCAGAGTCGCCTGTTTTTCCGTCATTACTTTTGAATACAGTACTTTCGCCTTAGACAGTTCGGAAGCATACCGGATCCTCTCGATCACTGCCAGAATATCGCTTACCGCACGTCTCTTCATTTGTATCATTGTAGGCATGTTTTTTATCCTCTCCGTTCATCCTCTGCAGTTTCTCCGGACGGGATATATTCTTCGTACCCCATTCCCTCAAACTGGGCTTTCACCCTTTCTGCAAATGTTTTTCCGGGATCATACGTACGCTCTCCCGCACCGGATCCGACGATCAATACTCTCTGGTTCACATCCTCCTGCATGATCATGATGGTCACTAATACGATACTGTTCTGACTGCGATAATTGCGTTCATAGCAAAGAAGTGCCGCTTTGCATCCCGACTCCATCAGGGCAGTTTCTTCATTCTGAACGACCTCAGAACACACAAATTTGCCGCCGACTAATTCTTTACAGTTTTTTATGGTTTCAATCACTTCACGGATATCATCCGAGGATCGTTTTGTCATATGAATCTGATGTGCCATATAAGTCTCCTAACCGGGCGGAACTGTATCCACGGTGATCAAGCCGTGATGATGATACCGCCGTCATTTGCATACAAAGATGAAATACCGCCGCCGTTTACGATGTAAACATCACTGAACGTAAGCTTCTCCAGAATCTTATCGCGTACCATCTCCGCGCGTTCGAGGCAGTTACAATGTGTGATCCCCAGGATCTTATTTTCCGGATCCTTTACTTGCTCCACAAATCCTGCTACCATCTTATCGAGCGCTTTTTTCATGCCGACCGCCTG
>DBXX01000112.1:0-19046 GCA_002309675.1 Lachnospiraceae bacterium UBA1201 | reverse complement strand
CCGCATCACCTCGCGCAGATGCAGTTTCTCGCTCATCAATTTACGCAGTGCAAGCGCGATCAGCGTCTCACCGGTAGCCGCCGAGCGGGAATCGATCACGATGATCTTCGCGTTTCCGCGGTTCTCTTCCTCATACATCTGTTTCGCAGCACTGGCAGAATTATACGAGCCGCTGATCTTTTTGGACAATGTGACTACAAAGATCACTTCTGCATCTCCCGCCTGTTCATAGGCTTCCAGATAAGCGCCCGGCGAAGGGCAGGCCGAATGCGGGCATTCCTGGCAGGCCGATACCTTCTCCATAAAGGAGGCCTGGTCAAACGTATCATCGTCGATGATCTCTTCCTCTCCTACCGTTAAAGTAAGTGGAACACGGATAAACAAAGGATCCTTGCGTTCCTCCTCATTAAAGTCGCAGCCGCTGTCGCATACGATCTTATACTTCATAGATATCCTCCTGGTCCGACCGTGCGGTCCGTGGTCTTTTGGTTCATCATATCATTAAAACAGGGTTCTAGCAAGTGAAAAAAACGGTTTCTTTTTTTCGGAAAATGATATATACTGGTTCTATGTCCGGTCTGTACGAAAGGCTGACGGATATATCTCGGGCACAGCTCTGTCCTTGCCGGAAAGGGTCATCTATGAAACAGTTTCTTCTAGAGGATGTCAAAGCATTCACCACACATCTGTTTTTACAGCCTACCTTCGACCGTTTCTTCCTCCGGGAAGCGACGTTCAAAACAGCTGCGACCTTTTCGATCGACGGATCGGCAAATGCCGACTACTTTGATTCCGACGCGCAGATCTATGAACACGTCCGCTGGGAAGCTATTCGTCCGCTGGCGTTTTCGATCATAAAGGGCAACCGCCTGCCCGTCGGTTTTCAGATCGTACTCTACCCGGACGAAGAAACCCTTACGGAACTGGGCGGAGAACAGATCCTCGAGATCGCAAGCAGAAGAAACGTGACCCGTTTCTACCTGAACCTTTCCTACAAGAACCGACTGCTGACCTGCACCACCGGCACTTCCTACGCGGAATTCACCGTAGATAAAAGCGCCGAAGAAGCCTGGGACCAGGCCGTACGTGCCCTGCTTAGCCGGATGCAGATCGCAGCGACGTAAAGCGTTTCGCGGGCTTTTGCCCGCATGTTCCTCACGGAACTAGATAAGGAGTTTTATGATTTTTTGTGACAGCCATCTGCACACCGATTTTTCCACCGACAGCGAGACCCCGGTCGAATCACAGCTGATGCGGGCGATCGAACTCGGTCTCAAACACATGTACTTCACCGACCATATGGATGTAGACTATCCCGGTGGCGGTTTTGTATTTGATATCGAACCGTATTTCGAAAAACTGCTGCCATTGCAGCGCGCATTTTCCGGTAAGATCGGTATCCACATCGGCGTTGAACTGGGCATTCGCCCCGAGGAAGAGATCGTTCAGAAGAATATCAACATTGCCCGCTGCTACCCCTTTGAATACACCATCGGATCGGTACATGTGGTCGATGGCTACGATCCGTACTACCCCGAATATTGGGAGAGCTACGGCGAAGAAAAAGGGATCTATCGCTATTACGAGAGTATGTACGACAGCATGAAGCTCTTCTCGGATTTCGACTCTCTCGGACATATCGACTATATCATCCGCTACAGTCCTTCGAAGGGTGCCGTTCTGGAGAAGGCAGATAAACTTCAGAAGAAACTGGAAGAGCTGACTGCTTCCATCCTGGAGCTGCTGGTCTTCGACGGTAAGGCTCTCGAACTGAACACTGCAGGCTGGAAGTACGGACTTACCTATCCGCATCCGGCTCCGCACCTGCTGAAACTGTATAAGCAGCTCGGCGGGGAGATGATCACCATCGGTTCCGATGCACATAAACCGGAACACCTGGCATGGGACTTCTCGAGAGTTCCTGCCTACCTGAAGGAAAACGGTTTTTCCCACTATGTCCGCTTTGAAAACCATAAACCGATCTTTGTATCGATCTGATTTTATACTTGCAAAAGCCCCGAGGCGATTCATCATCGCTTCGGGGCTTTATGTTTTATTTCGTAATGATCTCGATACCGGCTTCGGCCGCGCCTTCGATCAGGGATTCAGACACATCGGGCAGCTTCAGTTCGAGGGTCTTCAGCGTCTTCAGTTTCTTAATGTCAGCAAGCGTCTTTTCTTCATTCGTGATCAGACCGGTCTCGGAGGACTCGATATGGATCACGCGAACATTGTCCAAAAGATACGAGAGTTCGAGGAACTCGGGGATCGAAAAATAGTATGGATCGGAAACATAGGTGACATCGCAGAAATCCGCGCCCGTAACCTTACCGTTTTCGACGTTTCGCCAAATAACAGACGGTAGATCCAGTTCGATGGTCCAGCCCTCGGTGATCAAACGGTGCTCCGGATGCGCTGTCAGGTATTCCGAGAAATAGCTGCATGCACGCCGGGACAGTTCGAGCCAGTTCGTATTCTTATTGACATACAAAGAGATAAAGGTGACCTGTGTACGGATGGTCTTCGTCTCTTCATTCATCGTAAAGCCGTTGAACGGTCCCAACTCGATATGATCCTTTTTGATCTCTTTAAACATATCATAGCAAAAGCCCAGTTGTTTATCGTTTTCCTCCATCTCGGCAGAGGGATGTAGCATCTTTACCACATACACCATGCCTCCGACGTAGATCACAAGAGCGACCAGCAACACGATGATCTGCGACTTTGTTATTTTTTTTCGTTTAGTGACTACCATTTATCTCTCCTCTTCGGCCCAAAAACGCATTCGTATATGCGGAAAATGCGCCCGGCAGCGCGAAGTGCTCCTTCAGTTCGCCGGCCTCGGCAAAATAAAAGTTCTTCCCGGCCAATGCTTCGGCATCGTAACTGTCCGCTGTCTCAACATACAGGCCGATCATCTCCCACTCGATATGGGAAAAGATATGCTTGCTCCGCAAGGCAAAGCTTGCCTTTTTCGCAGTCAGTCCGAGCTCGCCGAATAATTTCTCATAGACTTTCAGCGCACGCTTTTCGGAAACACCGCGCTCATATTCTTCTAACTGTTTCTGTGTGATGCTGGCGCCGGGATATTCATACAATCCGGCCAGCAATCCCTGTTCGGGGCGCTTATCGACCAGGACCTTCCCATCCTGCATGAGGATCAGGATCACACGGTGTTCGATCCTTCTGGGCTTCGCCTTCGGCTTCACCGGCAGTTCGTTTTCAATACCCAGCCTTCTCGCCTTACAAAAGCCCTCCAACGGGCATTTGCCGCATCTGGCCTCGCCGCCCGGAACGCAGATCGTCGCGCCCAGGTCCATGAACGCCTGGTTGATGATTCCTGCATTCTTCGCATATGGCAGGATCTCGTCCAGAAGCCCGCTAAACGCGTTTTTCGTACTCTGCGCGGAAATATCCGCCCGGCTTCCCAAAAGGCGGGATAAGACGCGTAAAACATTTCCGTCAACCGCTGCTTTCGGCCGGCCGTATGCGATCGAAGCGATGGCTCCGGCAGTATACGGTCCGATGCCCGGAAGATTAAGCAAACGCTCCGGTTCTTTCGGTAATTCCCCGCCGTATTCATTCACCAGGATCTGCGCGCATTTTTTGAGATTACGGGCTCTGGAGTAGTAGCCCAGGCCCTCCCACAGTTTCATCAGCCGGTCATCCGATACTTCGGCCAATGCGCGGATATCCGGGAGTTCACCGATAAACCGCAGAAAATAGTCGATGACCGCCGTCACGCGCGTCTGCTGCAGCATGATCTCACTGATCCAGACGTGGTACGGGTTCGGACATGCAAGATCCCGCCAGGGCAGGTCCCGGTGTTCTGCCGCAAACCATGTATGAAACACGTCGAGAAATCTCTCTTTTTGTTCGATAAAGCCCTGCCGGTCCAGGTCCGTGAATGCTGCCATCTTACTCCCCGATCTTTAATGGTCGTGTTACCTTTTTGAGCCAGATCCGCTCTTTTTCTCCCAGATGCGGTTCCATTGTATTATATACAAACGCGTGATATTCGTCAATCCGGCGAATGTCAGCCGGCTCCAGCAGCGACACGTCGATCGCGTCGCGGTCGAACGGCACATAGGTGACCGGTTCGAACTTGAGCATGCGCCCGTAAACGGTGTCCATCGCAGGCACGCAGAGGAGCTCATTTTCCAGGCGGATGCCGTATTTACCTTCTTCATAAACACCGGGCTCATCGGTCGTGATCATGCCAGGTTTCAGTGCCACGATATCCTTCGTGTCTTCACGCAAGATCCAGCGAAAGGCATTCGGTCCCTCATGCACGCTGAGCGCATAGCCGACGCCATGGCCCGTGCCGCACAGATAGTCCACACCTTGCTCCCACAGCGGTCCGCGCGCCAGGATGTCCAGGCCATAGCCCGTCATGCCCTCGCGAAATACCGCCGATGACAGCTGAAAATGTCCCTTCAGTGTCAGGGTATACATGCGTTTTTCCTCTTCGGTCAGCGGCCCTAAAACGATCGTACGGGTGATATCCGTCGTACCCGTCTTATAATGACCGCCGGAATCGACCAGCAGAAAACCTCTCGCATGCAGGGTCGCATTCGACGTCTCCGATGTGCTGTAGTGCATCATCGCAGCATTCGGTCCGTAGGCAGAGATCGTCTCGAAGCTTAAGTCGATATAATCCGGACGCTCGCTTCGAAGCAAAAGCAGGCGGTCCTCCACATCTCTCTCGGTCATCGAACCATCGGTAAATTCTTCTTTGATCTCACGCAGGAACGTGATCATTGCGACCGCATCCTCCACGTGCGCTTTCTTTATATTGGCGATCTCGGTTTCGTTTTTGATCGACTTCCATAAGGAGATCGGCAACGTGTCGTCGTACACATGCGCGTATTGCAACGCACTTTCATACAGTCTCGCATTGACCCGCGCCGAATCCATCCAAACGATGTCTTCCGTCTTAAACCGCTCAAAACTCTTATAGATATCTTCATACGGCGCGATCTTCACGCCGTCCTCCGAAAGTTCCTGCTCCAGTTTCGCGCTCACTGCCTCACGGGCAATATATAACGTCGCATCGTCGTTCGTCACGAGTACGAAGCACATCGCGACCGGAACGTGCGTGATATCGCTGCCTCGCAAGTTTAAAAGCCAGGCTGCGCTCTCGAGCTCGCCGACCGCCACCGCAGTCACTTCCTCTTCCTTCATGCACTCGCGCAGGCGCAAAAGCTTCGCTTTCGTGCTCTCGCCCGCATAGCAGTCCTCCAGACGCCATGCCGGGTTTCCCGGACGCTTCGGCCGATCCTTCCAGATCGACTCCACCGGATCGATGTCCAGGCGCAGACTCGCTCCGCAGTCTTCACAGATCTCGGCGAGTTTCCGCTGCTCTGTCTTCGGGATCACGTAACCATTTGCCGCCAGGACACTGCCCGCACGCAGATTCTTCCTCAGATAATCCAAAGTCGAGATCACGTCCTTCAGACCGACCTTATACAGCCGGATTCCGCTGCCCATAAGTTCTCTCTCCGCCTGCACGTGGTACCGTCCGTCGGTCCACAGCCCGGCATCATCCAAGGTCACGATCAGCGTTCCGGCCGAACCCGTGAACCCGCTGAAATACCGGCGCACCTGATCGTGCGGCGCCACATATTCGGAGTTATGATCATCCGACGAAGGGATGAAAAACACATCCGCCTTCTCGCGTTTCATTAATTCGCGCAACTGTTTCAGTCGCTCTGCAACTTCACTCATCGTTCGTGAATCCCTTTCTTTTTTCGGGGAAAATGCGCCCCGTTTGCTCCGCATATTGTACCATAAACTGCGGTTTTTCGCAAGCGAGGCGCCCCCATCCGGGTCCGGCAGGGCCGGACGTTATTTAGCATATTCGACCCTGCGCATACGCTCGATGACCGCCAGCAGATCGACCTTTCGCGGATAGGCCAGATACCGGTCACACCCCGGGAATAAACCGGAATAGACCACATCAAGTCCCTGGGCTTCGATCTCCGCGTACAGCGCGTCTACCTCTGCCATGAGGTCGATCGTCTCCCGGTCGGGCGCTGAAAACAGATCCCCGCCATGCTTGTTCTCGAGTTTCCGGATCATAAAGCCGATCGCCGTCCGCTGTTCGTGACACACGATGTCGTGAATGGGATTCGTATCGATCTTCTCGTCTCCGATCAGAATAAAACCGATATCCGGTACCTCCAGTTTTTCCGGTCCGAACACCTTCGGATACGGCGTAAATCCTTTTGTTTTTAATACGCGATTCGTCCGCCAGTCGCGGATCTTCGGTACCGCGGCGGTCTCCCGCTCGCCGTTTGCGTGCGCGGCATAGATCGCTTTAGCCTGCTTAGTCACATTTTGGATCCGGTATTCGTCCATCCGGTACACTGTATCCGCCGTGTTCAGATATTCGCCGCTGCCGCCGATGACCAGGATCGTCGAAACGCCGAGGGACGTATAGAGTTCATTGACCCGCTCGGTAAACGGTGTGATCGGTTCCCTTTGGATCAGTTCCTTCATCAGGCTGTCCCGGATCATAAAGTTCGTCGCGCTGCGGTCTTCATCGATCAGAAGCAAGCGGCTGCCGCCGTGGATCGCCTCCAGGATATTGGCCGCCTGTGAGGTGGAGCCGGACGCGTGATCCGTGTGAAACTCCGTCGTGTCGCCGCCCGGAATCCACGCGATAAACGGTGAGATGTCCAGCGCCTTTACACATCGTCCGTCCTCCGCGGAGATCGACACGGCCGATGCATCGGTCACGCACAGTTCCCGGCCGTCTCCGAGGATGTGGTCATAGATCCCGGCCGATATCGTGTCCAGGACCGTCGACTTTCCGGAATAACCGCCGCCGGTGATGATCGTGACACCCTTTTTGATGCCCAGGCCGCGGATCCCACAGGCCTCGATCTCTTCGTCGACCGGCGCCTGAAACGGAACCGCACCCTCGAGTGCCATTCCCGTCTTCGAGTCTCTCGGGAGAATGCTTCCGTTCGCCAGGAATGCACAGTACTCACTGCCTGTGAGCCACTCGCGCAGAGCCTTCTGTTTTTCAGCGAGCTCGCCTACCTTCTGGCTTCTCTCCCAGTCAAATCCCCGGATCAAAGCAGTCATCGTCTCTGGGATATTAGAGAGCAACCGGAACGCTTTTTTCTTATCATTTGGCTTTAATTGCACCTGTATCCGCATACACAGACACATCTGAGGTCCGCGGTCTGCCTCATCCGAAGCATTCTTTCGGGGACGCAGTGCGAAATAGGCGGAATTGCGCACCAGAATCTCACCAGTGGGATGCGCCGTGTAGTACCAGCCGGTTTCTTCCCGCGTCTTATGCCGGTTATACAGTTCTTCGTTCAGATCCTCCAGATACGGGATCCACTGCCGGTAACAGTCATCTGCAACTGCCGTGCAGTAGTTTTTGATTCCCAGATATTCAGCGGGAATCATACACAGGATCGTCGGTCGGTCATAAAGTTCCCTGTTCGTTAACTCGATCGTCAGGGACAGATCTCCCGACCAGTAGGTCGGGTCGTTATATGCATAGCCGTCCGAATCCACAGCAAGGCCTGCATACATTTCTTTCCAGTCTTTGGTCTTTTCACCCATTGACCATATCATTCTCTTTAATCGTATCAAATTTTCACCCTGTTAGCCTTTCGTTGTCTGTTCCAAACCGGATCGCAGTCCGGTTTGCATTACCTTTTTTCCTGTACGTTCAACGAATTTCGGGCAAAAAAATACCGTGACAAACTGCCACGGAGTTACGGGCGGAGCATCCGCCGTCTATGGAACGATCGTAATATCAGCATCTATCACTCAGTTCAATCCCCGGGGTAATTGTTGGATATTTTGTTTGCTCACTGTATTAAAGCCCTTCATGTCAATTACCTCCTTACTAAATTGAATCCAATATTTTCGTTACGTGAACACGGACAATATAGCACGTTCCGATGGCGCCGTCAAGCGATTTTTTTATATTTTGTGCACACCGTTCGCCAAAACAGACGAAACGCAGCCAAATGACTGCGTTTCGTTTCACTTCACTCAAATATTCATTTTTTCTTTTTGGAATTTAATCTTCCAGGTAGATACGCAGGTTACGCATATCCTTGCTGGCGCGTAATCTGCGGAATGCCCGCATCTCGATCTGGCGGACACGTTCGCGTGTGATGTGGAGATAATCGCCGAGTTCCTCGAGCGTCCACATACGTCCGTCCGAGATCCCGTAACGGAGAAGCAGGATCTCCTGCTCACGCTCGGACAGTACTTTCAATGCTTCGATGATATCGTCACGCAACATTCCGGTCTCGATGACATTGTCCTGGTTCTTCGATTTTTCATCCGGGACGAACTCCTGTAACACCGAGTCTTCCTCGTCGCCGACCGGTGTGTCTAAGGATACTGCATCGCCTCCGAGAGCCTGCAGGTTCGCCAGTCGATCCTGCGTGATATTCAACAACTTCGCCAACTCCTCGTCACTCGGTTCCCTGCCGTTCTCACTGATAAAGGTCGCTTTCACTTTCGACATGCGATGTAACAACTCGCGAATGTGAACCGGAAGCCGGATGATACGGGACTGGTCTGCGATGGCCCGGATGATCGCCTGACGGATCCACCAGGTCGCATAGGTGCTGAATTTGTAGCCTTTCGTGTAATCGAATTTCTCGACGGCACGGATCAGGCCGATGCTGCCTTCCTGGATCAGATCCAGGAGTGCCATATTGCTGCCGTGAACGTAGTGTTTCGCAACATTGACCACGAGACGAAGGTTTGCATTGATCAGGCGCTGTTTCGCTTCTTCATCGCCCTCCAGAACCTGCTTTGCTACCTCGATCTCTTCTTCCTTGGAAAGCAGAGGGATACGGCCGATCTCACGCAGGTACATGCGGATGGAGTCTGCCACGTATTCCGGATCGATCTTCAGCATCTCTTCCGGATCCTCGCTGTACATATCGTCGAAATCATCGTCACTGTATCCGTCAAAATCCGCATCCGAGTCCATCGACAGCTCTTCGTCATCGATCAGGATGACGCCTGCCTGGTTCAAGGCTTTTTCGATCTCCGCCTTCTCTGCCCTACCGGGCTTCTCTTCATACATCATATTGACCGTATCCATGTCGATCTGATTATCGTTTTCTCTCGCGATCGCGATCAAAACATCGATATTTCCGTTGTTCTTGCTCATACCCTCATCTCCTTTCCGCATGTTTTCTGATAAACCATCACGCCCCCCTTTTCCCGTTTTTAGGGTAAAAGAGAACCCGGAATGCCGTTTCTTGCTTTTTGACTCCTAGCCCCAGCTAGGTGGGTTTCCGCAACCAGACTTCTGACTTCCACTGCTACGGAGGCCTGTCATCCACCTGGCGATATAGGAATCCCGTATGTCAACATGTAGGTTCAAAAATGCAAGCTTGTCGAACACCCCAGGCTCTACTTTATGATGGTCTTTTTCTTACTTATATAGTATACTGTTTTCTCGAAAATTGCAAGCACTTTTTTCTAAAAACTTTCTAAAATTCTCGAGATACTTCATACAAATACGGTTTAGATGAGTTATTTAGCTGTTTTTTCTCCTTCTATTGCACAGAATCAATAATCAAATCACGTTTCTTAGGCGCTTTTTCACTGAAATGATAGGCTTTTCGCAGTCCTTCGAGTGCTGCGGCCATCCGTTCTCCCTCTTCGGAAGCATATAAAACGGCCAATGTCTCTCCTTTTTCGACGCGATCGCCGGTCTTCTTACGTAAAACCAGACCCGCTCCCAGGTCAATGACATCTTCCTTCGTCATGCGGCCTGCCCCCAATAAGGAGGCTGCGATGCCGACCTGTTCGGTATCCATCCGGCTGACATAACCGGAAACATCGCTGATCAGTTCATGGCTGTATTTTGCGACGATCAACTTCTTTGTATCGGAAACGGCCGAAGGATCTCCTCCCTGCGCTGCGATCAGCTTTCCGAAGGTCGTAAGCGCCGTGCCGTCGTCCAGTGCGGTCGTTGCCAGTTTGCGGCATGCATCCACGCTGCCCTTTCCGGCCAATGCGAGCATGTGCGCCGCGAGTTCCAGACACAGTTTACGCAGATCTGCAGGGCCGCGTCCGGAAAGCGTTTCGATGGCCTCCAGAACTTCCAGGCTGTTACCGACTGCATATCCCAACGGAACATCCATATCGGTGACCAGAGCCGAGACCTTTCGGCCGGCTGCCTTTCCGATGTCGACCATGACGCGTGCCAGTTCCTTCGCGTCTTTCTTATCCTTCATAAACGCGCCGCTGCCGCACTTTACATCGAGGACGATGCCGTTGCTGCCGGCAGCGAGTTTCTTGCTCATTATAGAGGATGCGATGAGCGGAATGGAATCCACTGTCGAAGTGACATCCCGAAGCGCATACATTTTTTTATCCGCAGGGACCAGATTACCGGTCTGTCCGGCTATCGCGATTCCGATCTGCCGTACCTGCTCCATAAAGCGGTCCGTAGTAAGCGCTGTGGAAAAACCGGGGATCGACTCCAGTTTGTCGATCGTTCCGCCGGTGTGCCCTAAGCCCCGGCCACTCATCTTCGCGACCTTCACGCCGAGCGATGCAACAAGCGGAGCTACGATCAGCGTCGTCTTATCTCCGACGCCGCCGGTACTGTGCTTATCCGCCTTAAATCCGGGGATCGAGCGAAGATCAACCTGATCTCCCGAGGCAGCCATAGCCTTTGTAAGATGCGATACCTCGGCTTTATTCATGCCGCAGAAGCACACAGCCATCATGAACGCGGACATCTGGTAGTCCGGGATCTCTCCCGCCACATAACCATGAACCACGAAATCGATCTCTTCGTTCGTCAGTTTCTTTCCGTTCTTCTTCTTTGTGATCACATCCGGCATTCGTATCATAGGCTTCCCATTACCCTTTCGTAAATGCTCTCCGCCTTCGGCGCATATTCACCGAGAAGCTTCACCAGTTCCGTGTCCATTTCCTCCGCAACATCGCGGTCTTTCATGAGTTTCGTATTGATCTTTACATTCAATGCTCCACCCTGCAGCGCCGTCTTGCAAAACAGCGCAGCACAGCCGACATCCGAGATGGCCAGACGGCTTCCGATGTCCGCCAGGCGGTCCAGCAGGTCGATCACTTCGCAGACCGTACGGCAGATCGTGAGCGGTACATTGCCCGCAGCCAGAAGGGCCTTCTCCATGACCTCGTCGCGGTAGGCTTTCTCCTCATCCGTGTTCTTCGGCAGGCCGTAGGCCTTCGAAAGCGGCTCGAACGCTACTGCGTCTTCTTCGACAAGTTCCGTCAGTTTCATGCGCAGATCCTCGCCTTTTTCGCAGATTTCCAGCACTTCCGCTTCGACATCTGCATATTTCTTCTTACCAATGGTCAGATAGCAGACCATATTTCCGAGGGCAGCTCCGAGAGCGCCAGCGAGCGCGGATGCACCGCCGCCGCCGGGCACGGCTGCCTTCGAGGATAATTCATCCAAAAAACGTTCGATCGTATAGTCTCTCATATATCTCCTTTATCGGTCAATGATCTCGCCGGACGCCGCCCGCTTAATTCCCGACCACGACCTGATTCCTTCCGTTTTGCTTTCCGTTATACAACATGCGGTCCGCGATCTCAACGCAGGTCTCCAGACGATCGGGAGAACGATACTGCGTCAATCCCATGGTCATGGTCACACGAAATGTTTTGAAATCGCTGGTGAACTCCGTCTGTCTGAGTTCTTCAAGCATATTGACCATCATGTCGTGCATGATGTCTTTCGAAACATTGGCCGCCATCAGGAACTCTTCTCCGCCCCAACGGCATACAAAACCGCTGTCGCCCAGATGTTTCTGCATAATCTGGCACGCCTTCTTTAGGACTTCGTCGCCGGTCGCGTGTCCGTAGGTGTCATTGACCTTCTTAAAGAAATCCACGTCTGCCATGCCGACGCAAAGCGGCACGTTCCGTGTTTCCTCGGTATTAGCCCGCGAGATCAGACGGCTCAATTGCTTCTGACCTGCGCTGCGGTTCAAAATACCGGTCAGTTGGTCATTTCGAATGAGGTTGTTTAACGCATCCCCCATCTTTTTACTGTATTCGCCCAGTTCTCCGACTTCGTCATCTCGATTAAGCACCTGATCCGGCAGATGATGTGTGAAATCCGCCTTCGTCAGGTAATTCATGTATTTGGATATCGAATTGATATCCTGCGATAATCTGCCTGTATAGCTGACGATCAGCAGGCCGAATATGATCATGAAGATCAGTGACATAAAGAAACTGCGGCCAATGTATTTCCAAAGGGACAGGTTTACCTTACGGGACGAAAGGCCGACGCCGATCGCGCCGAGACATTCCTTCTTGTTTCCCTGGATCGGAACATAATTCATGAAGTAATACCGGCCGCCGACATTCTGGCGGGAATCCTGATAGTTCTGACCGTTCACCAAAACCGCATTTGCGACCTTATCCGAGAGTTCCGGAACATTCTTCGCTGCCTCGACGAGAGCCTGGCTCTGCCTGATCTTTCCTGCTTCGGAGAACATATCGCTCAGTTCCAGCGGTTCCGCGTCGACCGTGCTGGCTACACACGTACGGCCGATGAATACCGAAATATCCAAACGCGCCGTCTGCGAAATGGTCCGAAGATAGTGCAGATTCGTCGTATCAAGTTCTTGCGGATCATCGATATCCATCCACCCATCTACCTGGACTTTATAAATCTCCAGTGCTGCCTTCGAAACGGAATATAACTGATCCCAAATGGCCCTCTCCTGTTGATCTCTTTCGGCGACCGCAAAAACCACGCCGACAACGATGGTCATCAGGACCATCGGAGTCAACATGATCAATAATATTTTTTTTGTCAATTTCTTTTGCCTGGATTGCATCTTAAGAAACTCCTATGCCGGCCCGTCACGATGTTTCGAGAAAACCGGCTTCCGATAAACGATCGACCGAAAACAAATGCGGACTAACGCTGAACCAATTCCTTCGTCTGGCGGGCGATGGCCAGCTCCTCATTTGTAGGAATAAGCAATACTTTCACCTTAGAATCGTCAGCGGAAAGGATGGTCTCCTGACCACGGACATTATTCTTCTGCGCATCAAGTTTTACACCGAGCACCGAAAGATATGAACAGATGTGCTCACGTGCGGAAATATTGTTCTCACCGATGCCTGCGGTAAATACGATCGCATCGACTCTGCCGAGCGCTACTGCATAGGAACCGATGTATTTTGCTACCTGATATTCAAATACGTCCAATGCGATCTGTGCACGATGGTCACCTGCCTCGGCAGCCGCTGCCAGATCACGGAAATCGCTGGATACGCCGGAAACGCCGTACACACCGGACTTTTTGTTGAGGACATTCATGACCTGCGGAAGATCCATGTGCTCATGCTCAGCAATGAACTCGATGATCGCGGGATCGATCGCACCGCTACGTGTACCCATAGCTACACCTTCGAGAGGTGTAAGACCCATGGATGTATCAATGGACTTACCGCCATCTACTGCGCAGATGGAGGATCCATTGCCCAAATGGCAAACGATGATCTTCGAATCCTTCAGCGGAATGTTCAGGAATTCCGCTGCACGCTTGCTAACGAAGCTGTGGCTGGTTCCGTGGAAACCGTAACGGCGAACCTTATATTTCTCATAGTACTCGTACGGCAGAGCGTAGAGATATGCCTTCTCCGGCATGGTCTGATGGAAGGCGGTATCGAAAACGCCGACCATAGGAGCGTTCGGCATCAGCTTCTGACAGGAACGGATACCGATGATGTTAGCAGGGTTATGAAGCGGTGCGAGATCGTTGCACTTCTCGATCTCAGCGATGACTTCGTCGTTCAATACAACCGCATCAGCAAACTTCTCGCCGCCGTGTACGATACGATGGCCGACTGCAGAGATCTCGGAAAGGGAGGAAATAACGCCGCTTACCGGATCCGTCAATGCATTCAAAACGAGGGATACCGCAACTGTATGGTCCGGCATATCGATATTCTTATCCAAAACCGGTTTACCTTCCGGCTTATGGACCAGATGGCCGTCGATGCCGATACGCTCACAGAGACCCTTTGCGATAACTTCCTCGGTCTCCATGTCGATCAACTGATACTTAAGTGATGAACTTCCGCAATTGATAACTAAAATCTTCATGTTTCCTTATCGCCGCCTTCCGAAGCGGCATCTCCTTTATTATTCTTCAGGAACACAGTTGTTCCCGCTGTTATTTATTTAGTTTCCCCCTCGCATTGCGCCTGGGCCGCGCACGCTGCACATCCGCCGGTTTCTCCCCGGGATGCTCTCTCCTCCTGCTCCCGCTTTGAGTAGATGCAGCCGCAGTAGTTCTGACGATATAACGCGTAGATCTTCGATAATTCGATGGAGCGCTGGTATCCTCCGCGCTTTTTGAAATCGCTGAACAAATAGCCGACTCCATAGGCATCAGCCAGTTCCTTTCCGATCTCGTTGAGCACCTGAGCGTTCTTCAGCGGACTTATGGACAATGTCGTGGTGAAAAAATCGAAGGCACCTTCTGCAGCCATCTGCGCCGCTTCATTCATGCGCTGGCGGTAGCAACGGAAGCACCGCTCCCCGCCTTCCGGAACATGCTCAAAGCCACGGGCGACCTCCTCGTAAAAACGATTCGGTTCGTAGTTTCCGCGAACGACGTGGACCGGATGCTCCATGGGCATCTCCGTTACGAGCCGCTCGACCTCCCGGAAGCGCTTATCGAATTCCGCTTCGCTTTCGATGTTCGGATTGTAATAGAATAGCGTGATCGCAAAGTAGCGGGACAGATACTCCAGCACATAACTGCTGCAAGGAGCGCAACATGCGTGAAGCAAAAGCCGCGGCGGCTTCTCTGCCTTCCCGATCTCCTGCAAAGTCTGATCCAGCAGGATCTGATAGTTCACTTTCGGATTTTGCATAATGGTTTAATAAACCCGAAATACCCGACACGCAAAAATGAAGCCAAAAGTGCGCATCGGGTCTGTATTCGGTGTATTTATTGTAAGAAATCTTTGATTCGTTTGCTGCGAACCGGGTTACGGAGCTTACGCAGCGCCTTCGCTTCGATCTGACGGATACGCTCACGTGTTACATTGAACACCTGACCGACCTCCTCCAGTGTACGGGGATGTCCGTCCTCTAAGCCGAAACGGAGGATGATGACCTGACGCTCTCTTTCCTTCAGATCAGAAAGCAACATGTCGATCTGCTCCCGGAGCATGACGGTTTCGACATTTCCCTCGGGGGTAACGGCGTTGTTATCCGCTACGAAATCACCCAGGTTGGAGTCGTCCTCCTCACCGATCGGTGTTTCGAGGGAAGCAGGTTCACGCGCGATCTGCATGATCTCGGAAACCTTCTCCTCGCTCATCTCCAATGCTTCGGCAAGTTCGGAAACGCTCGGCTCGTAGCCCAGCTCCAAAGTCAGTTTACGCTGCATCTTCGACATTTTATTGATCGTTTCGACCATGTGTACCGGTACGCGGATGGTTCTCGCCTGGTCGGCAAGTGCACGCGTAACGGACTGGCGGATCCACCAGGTCGCATAGGTCGAAAGCTTATAACCCTTCGAGTAGTCGAACTTCTCAACGCCCTTGATCAGGCCCATGTTTCCTTCCTGAACCAGATCCAGGAAGCTCATGCCACGTCCGGTGTAGCGCTTTGCGATGCTGACTACCAGACGAAGGTTTGCCTCGATCAGACGCTTCTTCGCTTCTTCCTTCTCTTCTTCGGTTCCGTTCTGCTTACGCTCCGCTAATACTTTTTCTTCTTCGTTGGTGAGCAGGGAGAACGAACCGATCTCCTTAAGATACATGCGGACGGGATCCTCTGTGCCGACACCTTCCAGCAGTTCCATGGAGTCGAGATTGATGTCTTCCACGTCGATATCGCCTTCGACATCGCCGCCGAATTCGAAGTCGTCCTTAAAGTCGTCTACGAAATCATCCTTGAAGTCATCTTTAAAGTTTTCTTTGAAGTCATCCTTGAAATCATCTTTGAAATCATCCTCGGGATAGCCGGGATCGTCGCCGATGTCTCCCTGGAAAACTTCGATCTTCTTATTCTCCAGATAGGTAATGATATAATCCATCTCGTCAGAGATATCCTGTTCTTTGAAAAAGTCCAGTACATCACTAAGTTCCAATGTACCTTTTTTCTTTTTGCCAATCTCCACGAGGCGACTGAGCTGTTCGTTTAACGCTTCTCTGTCCATTAAACAAATCCTCTCTTCGATATATTCGGGAAGCATTTCGCAGACACCAAAAAGGCGAAAGGAAACACTTTCACAGATTAAGTTATTATAGCAAGCGGTATAGTAAAAGTCAAGGATTTACACAAAAAGTTCAGACTAAAATATGCAAAGCCCTGTGCTCTACCGTAATGTCTGCGTGTGTCAGGCTTCCGGCGTACTCTCCGTCCACGACCCAGTCGACCGGTTGGTCGGATAAGATCGTTACCGAGGGCACCTTCGCCCGGATGACATTGTCCGATTCGCTCTTTGAAAGCATGGCCCAGACGATCTCGTTGTACTCCACCGGACTCTTCGGTTTGCGGATCAAAGTCATCTCGAACTTGCCGTCGTGCAGGTCGACATGTTTGCCTGCCAGGTCCTTAAATCCCGCAACGCTGGATGCGTTGGAGATCATGCCGAACAGAAACTCGCCAGACAGATCCGTTCCGTCCGAAAGCTGCACTTTCAGGCGTTTCGGCTTGATGCCGGGCAGACTCTTGATGGCCTCAATGATGTACGCCGAATGACCGATCGTGTTCTTCATCTCCTGCGGCGTCGAATAGGTGACCTCGGTAAATGCACCGAAGCATGCCACATAGACGAATGGCTTATCATTCAGGCGTCCCACATCCACAACGAGTTCACGGTCTTCTTTCGTTCGCGCTGCCGCCCCGAGGAGCGACTTCGGCAAATGCAGTGTCCGCGCGTAGTCGTTCGTCGACCCGGACGGAATGTAGCCGAATTTCGGCCGTTTCTCTGCAGGAATGGTCAGGAGCGCCGTTACCGCTTCGTTCAGCGTACCGTCACCGCCGCTCACGACCAGGCGGTCATAATCCGTCGCGAGATGCTCGATCGCCTTCGTAATGTGACCGGCGTACTGCGATGCCAGGACCGTGCAGATGAAACCCGCACCGGTATACATATTGACGATATCTGCCAGGCGCGACTTCATTGCCCCCTTGCCGGATGTCGGATTAAAAAGCAACAGAAGTTTTTTCATGCCTTATCCTCCATTTCATCCAGATGATACGGTGTAACCTGGTAAACATAATAATTCAGCCAGTTGCTGTAGAGTGTGTTCGCATGGCAGCGCCAGGTCAGGATGGGCGTGATCTCGCTGTTGTCGTCCGCATAGTAATTCTGCGGCGGCGCGATATTCAGTCCCTTGTTGACGTCACGCTTATACTCCATGTCGAGGGACAGGCGGTCATATTCCGGATGCCCCAGGATGAAGATCTGCTTACCGTCACGGCTCTTCAAAAGATACGGTCCTGCCTCATCGCTGACTGCAAGCAGGTCGAGGTTTTCCGTTTTTTCGATCTCCTCCATGGACACGGTGCTGTAGCGGGAATGCGGTGCATAGAACACGTCGTCGAAACTGCGGACGATCGGACTTCTGCGGTCCAGAACACGGTGCAGATAGATGCCGGAATATTTTCCGACCTCGACCGGTACCTTATGCAGGCCGAAATGATAGTACAGCCCGGCCAATGCTCCCCAACAGATATGCATCGTCGAGGTCACGTGCCGTTTCGACCACTCCATGACAGCAGACAGTTCCGGCCAGTAGTTGACATCCTCGAACTCAATGGTCTCCAGAGGCGCTCCCGTAATGATCATGCCGTCGAAGTAGCGGTTTTTCACTTCGTCAAACGTCGTATAAAACTTATTCAAATGCTGGATGGATGTGTTTTTCGACTCATGCGACGCCATGTGAAGGAAGGTCAATTCCAGCTGCAGCGGTGTGTTCGACAACGCACGCAAAAGCTGCGTCTCATAGTCCTCCTTCAAGGGCATCAGGTTCAGGATCGCGATCTCCAGCGGACGGATATCCTGACTGGAAGCACGCATTTCATCCATGGTAAAAATGTTTTCCGAATCCAGGACTTCTCTGGCCGGAAGGTCATTTTGCACTTTGATCGGCATGGGAACCTCCTAACTCCCGGCTTATGCGGGATCCGCGCCCGTCTCGGCGAGCGCGCGAAACTCTTCTTCACTGATCACAGGCACATTAAGCTGGGCTGCCTTTTTATTCTTCGAAGAAGAGGATGTTGTATCGTTGTTGATCAGGTAGTCGGTATTTGCGGAAACGCTTCCCGACACCTTTCCACCGAGAGCCTCGATGTAATCGACCAACTGTTTACGGTTCTCAAACGTATTGAGGGAACCGGTGATGACAAATGTCTTTCCGCTGACCTTCGTCTGCTCTCCTGCGCTTTCTTCCGCCTCCGGAAAATGCACTTCGTTTAGCAGCCGCTTCAGCAGGGCGAGGTTTTCCTCGTCATTCATATAGGCGTGAACGGAGGATGCGAGTACCGGACCGATGCCGGATACGGCAGCCAGTTCCTCTTCCTTTGCGTCCGCGATCGCCAGCAGATCCTGACCGAATGCACGGCATAAAACCTTCGCATTTGCCGGACCGATGCCTGCGATACCCAGTCCATATAATAGCGCGGCCGGCGTCGTTTCGCGCGCCGCCTCGATCGCAGCGGTCAGGTTGTCGAACGATTTCTCGCCGATGCCTTCCAGCGCGATCACGCGCTCTCTTTGTGTCTCTTTCATGTGGAACAGATCGTCCGGCGTATGCAAAGCGCCGCAACCGATCAGTTTCTCCAACGTCGCTTCCGACAGTCCGTCGACGTTCAGCGCATCGCGGCTGACAAACAGGGCGAATGCCTTCAGATGCTTGATCGGGCATTCTGCCGACGGACAATACAATTCACGCGCGCTGTTCTCCTCGCGAATCTGCGTTTTCGCGCCGCAGATGGGACAGGTCTCCGGGATCGGGGAATTTCCGCTCTGCGTAAGGTTTTCCGCGATCTGGGGAATGAT
>DBXX01000051.1:4623-21349 GCA_002309675.1 Lachnospiraceae bacterium UBA1201 | reverse complement strand
CCTCCGGCGCTCGCCTCCCAGTATCCCGGGTACGCTTCTTTATTCGGGTCACGCTTCACCAGCAGGAAGGTGCCATCCTTATGCCGCACCAGAACCTCGCAGACGATATGATACCGACCCTCCGGTATCTCCTTATTCGTGCTCTCCCACTGGCGTTCCCACGTTTCTCCTGTCTTTACACCATTCTTATCATAAAGATCCCAAATCTCCATGTCTGATCTCCTCGTTATTTCTGTACTGCTGCCTTCCAGTCTTCTTCTTTAAAGCCCGGCAGCACGCGATCCTTCGTGATCAGCAGCGGCCGCTTCACCAGCATTCCGTCCGAAGCCAGAAGTTTAAACATCTCGTCCTCGCTCATCTCCGGCAGTTTCTTCGAGAGCTCCATCTCCCGGTACAGGATGCCGCTGGTGTTGAAGAACTTCCGTAGCGCCAGCCCGCTCTTCTTATGGAGCTGTCGCAGTGTCTTTTCGTCCGGATGCTCCTCCTTGATGTCGAGCAGTTGGTACTCCACCTTATTATCATCCAGCCACTTCAGCGCCTTCTTACAGGTCGTACATTTCGCGTAACAATATACCTTTATCATCGTTCTCTCCTCCTGAAGTTCTTTTCGCAATTATACCATAAACTCCCTGCGGCATAAAGTAAAATCTTCCGTGTCCACACAAAAAAGAGAGACCGTCCGGCATATACCGGGCGCCCTCTCTTTCGGGAGTTATCTTATTATCTTACGTATTATCGGCCCAACTTTTTAAGTGCGTTATTCTGTTCTTTGATGCAGGTATTCCATTCTCCCTGCTTCGACTCGATAGCCCCCGCGGGCGTGAGCGTACCACCTGCCAGCTCCCAGATAAAGCCCGGGCCGATCGTTTCATCAAAGCCGTAAACGTAGAGATCCAGACGTTCCTTTACCTTTCCGAATCTCATCCTGGCCAATGTCTCATCGACCACTTCCCGGTTCGGATAGTACTCTAAGAATTCTTCCTTCCACACGTCGGAATCCTCATATCCGGGAACGGGATCGGTGAACAGATCATATACATAAGCGATATTATCCGCTTCTGCAGTGCTATATGAACTCGGGATGAAGGCCACCTCCTCACGCTCGATCGTGATCGGTTCCTGTCCATCCGGGCAGGGGAACATTACGAAGCCCCATTCATCGGCCATTCCTTCAATCTCCAGTTCAGATGCAACATATTCCTCGGCAACGCGCATGGCCGCTTCTCCGTTGCAGAAAATGGTTTTAAAATAATCCCATTCCGAGCCTTCCGGTTGCGGCTGACCATAGGTGTTCCAAATACGGTTCGCCCAGGTCAATGCATCTTGGAACGAAGCGGTATTCATCCGGTTTACGAACTTGCCGGTAGCGTCCTTCGTTACAAAATCCGCTCCCGACGAATAGATCGCGATCGTATAGAAATCCATATTGAAACCGGTCATACCCCAGACATCGGTAATGCCGTCATGGTCGGTATCTCTGGTGCACGCAGCTAAAACCTCTTCGAATTTCGACCATGTCCACATTCCGTTCTTCTGGAAATCATACAACTCTTCAGCACAATAGCCGGCCTCCTGAAGGAGTCGCTTATTGAAGTACACTCCGGCCCGGGTCCTACCTCCATTTTTTATCGCCATGCCATAAACATGACCGCCATAAGTCATCGCATCGGAGACACCCCGATTCCACTTCGGTTCTGTCAGATCTAAGGACCTCAGTGTATCGAGAGGTTCGCAAAAATTGTTATTCATTATACCGGCTGCCCAACTTGAATCCAAGATGCATACCTGCCCGATCGGGTCACCTGCTGAGATAGACGCGGAAAGTTGTGTAGTGTAAGACTCACCCCAACCGCCGATGTTTTCGATACGGACCGTAAAGTTATGATCCTGTTGGATCTTCTCAAGATAAGCCTTATAAGCTTTATCATACGGCGTTTTCGGTGCCTCCTCTTCCCCCTGGTACCAGTTAACGATCCTCACGTCGAGAGTCTGGTCGAACCTAAAAGGCTCCGGCGCTGTAGTTTCCTCGGGAACTTCCGTTGTCTCTACAGCCTCTTCCGTCGTCTCTGTTGCCTCTTCCGTCGTCTCTGTTGCCTCTACTGTCGTTTCCTCAGATGTTTCCTCAAAACCATCCGTTGAAGTCTCGGCCTCACTGCCGGAAGTCTCATCAAAGACCGTCTCTTTAATTACTTCGTCAGTCTCACCTGCCATCGTTTCATCGTCTGCGGTCGTCTCTGCATCGGTGTCCGTCTCTTCATCGGCAGTTGAAACTTCCGAAGTCTCTTCCGTGGCCGCCTCGGTATCATTTTCCGCGTTCGCGGTCGATGTCTCCTCTTTCGCATCCGCCTCTGACGTATCGGCAACGGTCGTGTCAGCCGCAGTCTCCGAAACCGATTCCTGTGTAACCGACTTATTTGTACATCCGGCCAGCAAAGACATCATCAACGCAAATGACAATGCGACCGATTTTACCTTTTTGAACTTTATCATTTCGAATCCTCCTCTTCCCTGCATTCTACAGTTTTCTGTATCTTAGCACAGCATTTCGAGGATTCCAATAAGTTCACGGCAAAAGTAACAGAAACGTAAAAATGTTTAAACGTTCTGTAACAGAAATTAACAGTCTTGTAATACAATCATCTTCCATTCTGTTTTTGGAGTTTCTTTTCGGTAACGATCTCTATGGTAGTGTCCTGTAATCTCGTAAGCGGACCGGCCCACTTCGTCGGTGCCTCGGTAGGCTCTTCTGTCGGTGCTTCCGTGGACACTTCCGTCGGTGCCTGCGTTCCCTCCGTGGGTGCCTGTGTAGTCTGTTCGGCGGTCGTACTGATTTCCGCCGCTGTTGTGGTCTCATCCTTATCTTTGCCTCCGGCACACCCGGTAAGTGCTGCGAGCACCATCGCTGAAGACATGGCCAGCGCCGTTATCTTTCTGTTTTTTCTCATACTCTCCTCCTCCGGGATCCTCCCGAATCACGATCAGTTCGCTCTCAAAACGTCCAATGCAGTATTCTGACCCTCTATGATTTCGCGCCATTTCTCCATATTGGCCTCAATTCCTTCTGGCGGAGTGATCTTCCCCTCAGCGAGTGGCTGAAGAAAACGTTCCACTATGTTGGTATCATAGAGATCCATGACATAAAACTCTTTGCAGGGCTTGACATTTTTCCCATATCTCATCCGCTGAAGCGTCTCATCGGCCGACCTGCCATCCTTTACGAACTCATAGTAAGCTTCACGCCAAACGTCCTCCGGATCACAATACCCCGGAACCTGATCCGTGATTATATCGAAGACGAGCGCAATAGTATTTGCTTCATCTTTGCTGTAACTGGACGGAATGATATAAACAGAAGCCATATCTGTAGCGAGCAGTTCCTTCCCATCCGGGCAGGGAAACATTACGATGCCCCAGTCATCTGTCGTCAGTTCGGATTTGACATTCTCGGGAGCTACGAGCAGAGCTGCCTCTCCCCGGTTGAATTCGGCGACCGGATCGGTCGCTATGGTACCCTCCGACTGCGGCTTGGAATACTGACGCATTTCATCTGCCCATGTAAGCGTGGACAGGAACTCCTCCGAGTCCATCTCGTTCACGAAGTGACCATTCTCATCCTTTGTAACGAAATCCGCGCCGGAAGCATGGATCGCAGCCGCGTAATACTCGCTTCCGACCCCGGCCAGTCCCCAGGTATCCGTGTTCCCGTCATGGTCCGTATCACGTGTGCATGCCTTCAGGACCTTCTCAAACTCGGACCATGTCCACGTGCCGTCTTTCTGAAAATCGTACAGGTCTTCAGCCCCGAACCCGGCTTCCTTCAAGAGTCTCTTGTTGAAGAACACTACGTAGCCGAACTCCCGGTCCACCGACATACCATAGATATGCCCGTTAATGGATGTCGTTTCGAGGACACCCTGGTTCCATTTTTCTTCTTTGAAACGAAGGGCGGATAGATCATCGAGCGGTGCAAACATCCTATTATTCATAAGACCTGCAAACCACTTCGGTTCGATCTCGATGATATTCCCGATCGGCTCACCCGCTGTAATGGTACTGCTGAGCATTACATAATATTCCTCCGCCTTTACATCGAGAGTATCCAGATGTACGGAAAAATTATATGTTTTCTCATATTCCCGGATCTGGGCGGCGAGGTCCTCCTGGTATACCGTCTTCGCCTGGGCTCCGTCACGCACCAGCAGTCCTCCCCTCCAGGAATTATCCACGATCGAATTTCGGCGGGAAATGATCTGAACATCCCGTCCCTTAAAGTCCGGGCCGGGTGCTCTTGTGGTATCCGGTTCGCTCGTCGGCTCCTCCGTAGGTGCCTCCGTGGAAGCCGCTGCCGTCTGTTCGGCAGTCGTGTCGACCTGTGCCGCCGTTGTGGTCTCGTCCTTATCCTTGCCTCCGGCACATCCGGTAAGTGCTGCGAGCACCATCGCTGAAGACATGGCCAGCGCCGTTACCTTTCTGTATTTTTTCATAATATTCCTCCTCTGAAAGGCTCAATCCTTTCTGCTTCGACTACGCTTTAAAATAACACCTGCAACTGCTCCGAGCAGGATCACCGCTCCGCAAATAACAAACGGCCATATATTATTACCCTTTGTGTCGGATGCTGCTTCCGTGGGCGCCACGAGCGTCTCGTTCGGTTTCTCTTCCGTTCCGGCTTCGGTCGGCGCATCCGTCAATGCTTCCGTTGACGCTTCCGTAGGCACTATGGTAGGCGCTTCGGTCGGGGCTTCCGTCCGCCCTACGTTCTCATAATGATCGTCCAATGCAGCATTTTCCTTAGCGATCAAGTCATCCCAGGCCGGTTTATGCGCCTCGATCGCTTCGGAAACGTGAAGTTTACCGACAGCGATATCCCGGAGAAAACCATTCTCAAATTCATCTTGCAATCCGGTAACATACATTTCCAGCCGCTGCGTCGATCTTCCATTCCGCATTCTGTTAAGCGTCTGATCGACAGCCTTTGGATCTGCGTATTGGGAATAATACCTCTCTTTCCAGGCGTCACCGTCCTCGTAGCCCGGGACCGGATCGGTGAGCAAATCATAGGCTAACGCAATCTTTTTCGCTGTCTCCTCGTCATAGGTCGAAGGGATAAACATAACGACCTCTCTTTCGACTGCGATCAGTTCCTTCCCGTCCGGACAGGGAAACATAACAAATCCCAGTACTTCCTTCAGATCATCCAGTTCCTCCCTGACACTCTCCTCCCCGATCCACATGGCTACTTCGCCTTTCTTGAAACGGTCCAGAGATGTTTCCGCAGGCTCCGGCACAGAGTATTTTTTCCACATTTCATCCGCCCAGGTCAATGTCTTGATGACCTTTCCGGAGTCTATTTGGTTGGCGAAACGTCCGGTCGCCGTCTTAGCTACCGGATCCGCTCCGGAGGCATAGAGCGCGGTCGTGTAATAATCCACATAATCCCCCGCAATGCCCCAGGTTCTGCCGGAACCGTCACTGCCCGCCTCCCGGGTGCAAGCCTGTAATACTTCTTCGAACTTCGACCAGTTCCACTTTCCGTCTCTCTGGAGATCATATAACTCATCCACACCGTAGCCGGCCTCCTGAAGAAGACGTTTGTTAAAGAAAATGACATAGCCGGGCGTGTGTTCGGTCGACATTCCGTAGACATGTCCGCCGACTGTAGTTGCTTCCATCACCCCTTTATTCCACTTCTCCTGAGTGAAGTCACACCCCACAGGCCAGCGGTATCGATATTTCTCCACCAGAGTCACCAGAGTATCCAACGGCGCCATCATTTGCGCGTTTATGAATGCGGGGACCCAACTCGCTTCTAAGGCACAGATCTGACCGATCGGTTCCCCCGCGGCGATAGAGGAACTCAGTTTTTCAACGTACGCTTCTCCCTGAAGCCCGATATTATCGGTATGGATCGTGAACTTGAAGGTTTCCTGGAGCATGTCGCGATAGTCGCGAAGGTCTTCCTCAAACTGGTTCTTCGGTTCAGAGAGATTTTCGAATTCATCATCCCACCACTGGACGATGTGGATATCCATTCCCTCGAGATCTGGTGGCATATTCTTTGTTGCACTCACTTTTTCAGCCCCGGTACTTCCCGCAACCACGGCCAATGCCAACACAGGCGGTAAGATCATACTCGCCTTCTTCCTTTGTTTTTTCATAATTCTCCTCCATCTCAACCCGGAACGCGAGGCTTCATTCACACACCCTCGCTCTACTGTCCCTATACTAAATTACTACCGTTTTACAACTCGTACCTTACACCTTACAGTCATTTTAGCACATTTTCCCCTGAATATATACCTTTCCGCAGGAAACCGGGGAACATTTTCCGCTTGACGAACCTTTGAAAAACGTGTATAGTATAAGGGCGCAGCCGGGGAGTTAGCGGTGCCCTGTACTTGCAATCCGCTATAGCAAGGGTGATGTCCCGTTTCGGGTTGGCCAGGTAGGGCAGCCCTTAGCAAGTGACGTTGACGTTTGAGTCTCACGCAATAGCAGCCCATGAACCGTGTCAGGTCAGAGATGGAGCAGCACTAAGTGGTTTCTGTTATGTGCCGTGAGGAAGCTTGGGCCGAGTTAACTACTAAGGTAACGCCTATTTATCCATCACAACACGGGACGCGCATTTTTTCGTATACGGGTCTGTGAACAGACCCGTATACGAAAAAATGCAATTGATGCATGATCCAAGGGACTAAAAGTCCCGAACAAACATGAGACTTAAAACCCGAGTCCAAAGGAGGTGTTTGCCATGGATGATGATTTTTTTGATCTTCCGGATCCCGAAAAGAAAAAAACTCAGGAGAAGCCCGAACCGAAGACGGCCGCTCCTGCTTCGGATGTTGCCATGCAAACACCACATTACTATCCTCAGCAGCAGGCCCCGATCATGCAGCCGTCGCAGATGCCATCCATGCCGTATAACGAGCAGGACGCCCGGCACGACCAGTATAAAGCTGGCTTTAACGACGGTTACTACACCGGCTACACAAACGCCATGCGCGACCATCCTTCATTTTCCATGTCAAATGAGCGCCGCGCCCAGCAGAGTTTCGTTTTCGGACTGGTCTCGATCTTCACGGTCTTCATTCCCTTTGTCTCGATCGGTGCTGCCGTCGCCGCCATCGTCTTTGCGCTGCAATCCAAAAATAAGGGGAAATTCCCGCAGCGAGGCGTATACGGTCTGATCCTGGGGATCTGTGCCGCCGTGTTTATGGTTATTGCCCTCGTCATCGCCATGACCTATTTGCAAACGCCCGAAGGCCAGCAATTCATGGAAAACTTTTACAAATAGTATAGATAGTAAGACCGCCGCGATCCTTCCGGATCACGGCGGTTTCGTATTTTCAAACGAACTCAATCTTTTGTATCTGCTTTGATCTTCAGATCGTGCAGGCTGTTGATGTAGGTCACGATCAGGTTGAGCGCCTGTTTTCGCTCTTCCCGCGTAAGCTGGCTCGTCAGCTCCATCAGCATCCGGTCATCGTCGATGTCCTTCCCCTTCAGCAGAAAGTCCGCCGAAACATCCGCCCCGCGGCTGATCTTCAGCAGTGTCTCCGCACGCATGCTCTTAACGCCGCTCTCCACCGCCGCCAGATAGCCTTCGGAAATATCGCAGCGCTCCGCAAACTCCGACCGGGTCAGCCCCAGTCGCTTCCGGACTCTGTATATATTCTCTCCTAACTGTAATTTGAAATCCTTATCCATTGGTAATGCCTCATAATAAAACCAAAAACATCACCTACATTTTAACAACGATCCGGCCGGAACAGTATATCCGAACGGATATGGAATTTACACCGTTCGGTGTAATAAAATTTCTCTCGGGCAATGTGCATCCCCCTGCAAGGCTGCGTTTTCGCCCCCTTCCCCCAAAAAACAAAAACGCCGCCCGGCGATCTGTTTCATACCGAGCGGCGACACATATTCTATCAATATAGCGGATATCCGAGGCCCGATGAAACATTGGCCGAAATAACATGATACAGGATCAGCCCGATGCTGATCACGAGATAGACGCGGCGAAAATGCGGCTTGAAACCGCGGCCGCCGCGAAGTTTCCATAAAAGCAGCGCTGCCAGATACAAAACGATAAAGCAGGCCGCCGGCAGGACGAGCGGGTGAAACGAAAGCGATGCTCCGATCTCTCCGTGCGCCATCGCCCGAAATGCATGCGTGCCGCCGCAGCCCGGGCAGTACAGCCCGGTGACACGGTAGATCGGACAGCCCGGGTAGATCCGCGCTGCCGCCTCAGGCCATCCCGTGGCAAATGCGACCCACAGCACGATCAGCGGGACCGCGATGAACACACACCGCAAAAACAAACGGTCCCTGTGCTCATTGGCCGAAAAAAGATACCGAAACCATCGTTTTTGTTTCATAAGTTTCCGATCATCCGATCACAGGGATGATGTTGATGTTGCCTTCAGCGCCTGCGCAAAGCTTATCCGCTGCAGCGCGGGTCATAGGCTCCGTGATAAATGCATAGGTGCCGTCCTCGATCTCGGTGTAGGAGTCTGCGCCGAAGGAGGAGGCAAATGCGCGTGCCTTTTCATCATTTTCCGCGGGAACACCGTTCACACGTACATAGAAAGCGCGCTTTCTTTCGGACAAGTCTGCCAGAGGCAGTTTTTCCTCACTATAACCCGCCTGAATGGTCCGGCCCGCATTTCTCGTGATGTCGATGACATCGGCCACAACTGCGCCGGCGGTCGGAAGCTTACCGGCACCGCTGCCGTAGAACATGATGGCGCCGTTGATGTCGCCGTCGACCAGAATGCCGTTAAATACATCCTTTACCGGATACAGGGCATGTGTGAAAGGAACCAGCATCGGCGTTACCTCCGCGTAGTTCTTGCCGTCTTCACGGGTGAAACTGCCGACCAACTTGATGCCGTAGCCCAGCAGATCCGCGAGTGACATATCCTCCTGGGTAATGCCCACGATACCACGGGTCGGGATCTCCTGATAGTCAACAAACTGTCCGGAAGCGACCGAAGCCAGGATCGCGATCTTGCGGCAGGCGTCGAAGCCTTCCACATCTGCCGAGGGGTCACGCTCTGCATAGCCCAGTGCCTGCGCCTGTGCCAGCGCATCCTCGTAGGACATTTCGTCGTCAAACATCTTCGTAAGCATGTAGTTCGTGGTGCCGTTTAAGATGCCGTAGATGCCGGACGCGTCGCCCGCCGTAAGCGCATCAAACAGAGGACGCACGATCGGGATACCGCCGCCCACACTCGCCTCAAACTGGAAGTTTAAGTTGCGCTCACGCGCGATCTTCAAAAGCTCCGGACCGCATGCTGCGACCAGCGCCTTATTCGAGGTCACCGCGCTCTTTCCTGCCAGCAGGGCCGACTTCACGTAATCGTAAGCCGGGTGAACGCCGCCCATGACCTCTACCACGGTGTCGACCTCGGGATCGTTTAAGATCACATTGACATCATGGACTAATATCTTCTCGATCGGATCCCCCGGGAAATCCCGCAGATCCAGTACATATTTGACTTCGATCTCCTCACCGGCCTGTTTCTTGATGTGCTCGCGTTTTCTGTTCAGCACCTCAACCACACCGCTGCCGATGGTTCCGTATCCGAAAATAGCTATCTTACTCATATCTTATCAATAACCTCTCTAAGCATGCCGTCACGGCATCCAATCGTTTCTATTCGCGACTCACTCGCGAGCCAGGACCTTCATATAGTAGATCCCGTCCATCGCTTCGATCTCGCCGACCATCGCCGACACATCGCCGGACTCCCTGAGCACATCGACACTGAGCGTCAGCGTCGCCACTCCGTTGATCGGCACTGCCTGATGGATGGTCAGAAGGTTCATCCGGTAATCCGCGATCTTCTTCAGAACGCCCGAAAGAACGCCCGGCATATCCTCCATCTGCAGGATATAGGTGACCGTCTTTCCCTTCATGTTTTCATGAAAAGGAAGAATATCGTCCTTATATTTGTAAAAGGAACTGCGGCTTAAGCCGATCCGGTCCACTGCCTCGTTGATGGTCCCGACGCGTCCGGTCTCCAGCAGGCGTTTCGCCTCCACGACCTTCCACAAAACCTCGGGCAATGCACGCTTCTTTACGACATAGTACCGATTATCGTCATCCATGGCCATCCTCCTCTTCGCAGATCTCTGCTCCATAAATACATTTCCTGCGTACTTCATCGCCCGATTTGTTCCTCACGCTCGGACAATGCGTCTCGTTTGTACGCGTGTCGCGGACAAATGTATTTATATGGAAGATGTTAGCACATTGCCCACAGAAAAGCAAGTATTTTTCGAAGTACAATCTGACCTATCGAATACTGATAAACAGGTTCCCAGAGGGCTCGAAATACTCATCTGCCGCGCCCGTGGTGAAATCCAGGCGTGACTTCTCCCCGGTCACGGGGTCGTAAACATAAACATATACGGAGTTGTATCCATAGAGGACGACGGCGTGCCGGCCGTTATCCGTCAGCGCCAGCACCGGATGGCGCAGGTGCATATAGTACAGGATCTGCGTCGTGCTGCAGCCGCTTAAGTTCACCATGCGGTCGCCGAAGAGTTCCTGCATCATCTTGACCACGGAAGTATTCTTTACGAGCATCTCCGCGATATTTACATCGGCCGCGCCCTTTTCATACTGCTTCATGGTCAGGAGCGACATCTCGAGGCTGTCCTTCGGATCCATGGCCTCTTCAGCCAGTTTCGCCGTTTCCGGCATCGTCAGTGTTACATACAAATTACGGCTGCCGCGGCTCCATGCGACTTCGTGTCCCTCCAGGACCACACCCATGGAGTCATAGACCGCTTCGATCGCGGGCGCCAGATCATCCGATGACAGGATCCGCCTTCCGGCGTAATATGCCGTGTAGCGGTCGTGCGCGTCGTCGGGCATCAATGTCGCTGTACGCGGCTCATTCGAAAGCAGGCGGCTCTGGTTGCGTCCGAAGATCTGCGACGTAGAGATCGCCTTTCCGAAATTGATATAGTAATAATTGAATTTGATATTCGATCCGGATACTTTCAGCGCGATGGTCTCGTTTTTCGTGTCATGCTCGGTGTAGGTCAGAACGTCCTCACTCAACTGCTCAAACGTGCCGTTTTCCAGTTCACGCACACGATGCAGGACTGCCGAATACTGCTCCATATCGACGCTCTCGATGTAAACACTGTCCTTCGCATACGACATCTGCTCATTCATCTCGCTGTCCAGGATATGTACGCTCTTCATCAAGCGGACATCATCGAACACGACCGTTTTGTAATCGGTCTTCGCCCAGACTGAGTAGACCAGATCATGCTCGATGAAGCCCAGAGCCGTGATCTCCTCGCCAGGTTTTTCGAACTTATGGATGCGGCCGATCGCCATATCCAGAATATAGATAACCGAAGGCTCGCCGGAAGCATCCCATGCGGCAAATGCGCCGTCGGCGCTGACACACGGTCGGTCCGAAACATCACGTGCAACGACCTGCGACTCACCGCTCTTTCGGTCGATCGAATAGATCACGCCGCCGAACTCATAGTAATACAGCCCGTCATCGCTCGCATACAAAAGGTGCGAACTCTTCTCGATCGCGGACTCGTAACTGCCCTGCAGGCGGACGAAACTGACCTCCTTAAGGGCATTGTGCTCATTGTCATAATAATACAGGGCCAGACCGCATTCGCCCTCGTGACTTCCACTCGGAAAATACCCGCTCATCGCCAGGTTCAGGTCTCCGTTTTCGTTCATGTTCAGGATCTTCACCCGATACATCCGGTCGCGGACATGCGAATTCACGGTCCCGGCATCGAACGCCAGCACCTGCGTCATTTCATTGTTCGTATAGTTGTAAGCGTACACCGCGTGGTCCACGGTAAATGCGACCTTCTTTCCGGAGGCGTCCTTAAACATCGAGACATTGTCCCGATCCTGTATACCCAGGAGGATGGACGTCGTACCCATGCATCGGTCATCCGTAGGGAACTTCTCCTGCATAAAGCGCTCGTACGCCAATATATAATTCTTCTCGCTTCGTCTTCGAATCGAGAAATACTCTTCTACGTCGTAGTAGATCTCCTTCGCGTTTTCGGTCGTATTTGCCGTGTATAACCAGGAAAATTCGATCTGTGTGGCGCTGATCTCGTAGATGCGCAACGTGCGTTCCGTCGAAACGCGCGGTTCCAGGCCCGCCCACGTCGCCTGACGCGGTGTCGATTCCAGCGTCACATGGTTCAGGTTCATCTGTGCATCGCTGCCCGTAAAACTCATGTATTGCTGCAGGGAGATGGTATTCTTACTCAGCATCGCCTCGATCATAGAGGTGGACAGGGTAAATGCTTCATCGAGCGGAGTTCCCTCATAATAGGCTACGCGCGTCGAATAGAAAGCCTCGCGGCCGTCGTCCAGCTTCAGGAAGAGACAGAACAAGCCCTCCTCGCCCTGCCCCAGCAGGTTCGTAGGGTTGCATTCGATCTTTAGGATGCGGTTTCCGTCTTTCGTCAGGGTGAGCTCCTGCTCCTCGTAGAGACGCTCGCCCGCCATATCATACAGCTGGAAGTATGCGCCGATGACGTCTTTGGAATTCTCGCGGACACGGATCGTGATATCGTGATCCTCGTTCATCGGGCAGATCGTGTCATGCACATAGTAGGCAGCCAGCGAGCCCTCGGGCTTCGCATACCCATACAGGGTGTTCATTTCATATTTATCGTACAAAAAAGAAACCAGGGGGAATGCCTCCGGCTGTGTATCGCGAAATGTCATCTTTTCTCCCGAGCGCCGGCCCGTGAAGATCAGATAGCCCACGCCCAGCAAAATAAACAGGAGCACGAGCAGAAAATATCGTAACCAAACGTGTTTCATATAGGATCCTTTCGGCCGCACGCGGCCTCACGCTACCATATTACTCTATTTTACCGAAAATCGCAAGGAAATCATACACTTTCCCTGTTCACACCCTTGAAAAACTATGCTACCATAGGATTGAATCCGGTTTTTTTAACTTTTGGGGCGAAAAACCGAAAAACCGTGCAACCAACGCGCACATTTGTTGATATAGATAGTGAAGGCCTTAATTAAGAGAGGAGATATCCCCTTGGAAGATAATGATATCATTGACCTGTTCTTATCGAGAGATGAGGACGCCATAAAGCAAACCTCCGAGAAATACGGTGTACGACTACGTGGCATCGCCTACGGGATCACGTCCGATCACGAGATCGCAAAGGAATGTGAAAACGACACCTATTTCGAAGCGTGGAAACGAATACCTCCGCACGAACCGCGCGATTATTTCTTTGCCTTTTTAGGTAAGATCACCCGTGCGATCGCGATCAACCGTTTTAAGGAGGCTCGGCGAAAGAAGCGAAAGTTCACGACTTGTGAACTCACCGAAGAATTACAAGACTGCATTTCCCCGGAGGCGGAGGTCGAAGATAAGCTGACGAGTGAGGATCTCACCCGGATCATCGAAAGATTTTTAGATACCCGCACGCAGTTGCAACAGAACATCTTTGTAAGACGCTATTGGTTCTGTGACTCGATCGGGGACATCGCTAAACAGTATCATATGACGCAAAGCCAGATAAAGAGTTTATTATTTCGAATGCGAAAAGACCTGAAACAGGCACTCAGGGAAGGAGGCTACCAACTATGACCGAACACGATCTATTCGACGCGATCGGAAACATCAACAATAAATATATCAAAAACGCGGAGCAGGCAGATTCCGCTTCCGCTCAACATCAGACCATAAAAGGCAGTAAAGCCGAAGGTAATACGGACGACCTCGTACTCGACATAGGGTTCGACGCGCAGGAAAACACTCCTGTCACACCGATGAAACGCTCGCGGGTCATGCCGAATGTTATCACGGCTATCCTCGTTTCTGCCGCTGTATTGGTCGCATTTTTCGGAGGCGCCTACGCCTACAAGATGTTCCACAAAGCAGACACGCCCGTTGTGGGAATCGGAGATACAAAACCGGCTACGGAGGCCGAAGATAAAACGACGGCTATCGATGTCGCAAACAACGACACCCTCGCCGATCCGGCAACTACCTCCCCTACAGAGTCGACGATCGCCGTAGAACCGGCATATCATCTATACGTTCCGGAGGAAGAGATCACCCACATCATCATCTACGATGTAACGACCGGCTATTCCATGAGCATCATTAATAGGGCTGGCCTGGATGAGTTCTTAAATGCAGTAAAGAGCGTCTTCGGCACCGCCACGAAAGATAAGACACACCGCGAGTATTCGGATTGCAAATATACGATCGCATGCTACTCGAACGGGATCCATGTGTACTCCTACTATATCCTTTCGGAAACAACCGTTCGTGAAAAATGGCTCAGTTACGGCGGAAGAATGATCCAATCGGACGAAGTGCTTCCCCTGTATAACTTCGCGAAAGAAAAAACCGATCCCGTGGTGATGCGAGGTGTGTTCCCCGATCCGGAAAATGCTTACGATGCGGCGAAAACGCAGTACATGATCCTGGAGGATCTGTCTTATAACAAGAATGGCTATCGTGCAACATTGGGCACCCATACGGACGATCCACTTGAATTAGTCGAGGTGTCCTGCAGTGTTCGCTACACGAACGATCCGGACTTATATATTTCCCTCGGCGGAGGCACGGAAATGCAGGGATATACGGTTCCCATCACAAACCTGCAAGGCATCCTCGTTCCCGTCCAATATGCTGAAGAGATCGCTTCCCATGATATGATCATCATCCGAAGAGGTGATATCCCATACCCCGGGGCGACTATCCAACACTTGGAAGGTGCCTTCTGCCTCCCTGCTTACACCCAAAACCGTGAGATCGAGTATCTCGCGATCGACGACGGAAAGTTGGTATTCCCTGCCGGAGCGCCCGGAAACTGTCAGCAGTGTTTTGCACCTTTATACTTTCTGAATGAGGAGGTTGCGAAGCTGAATATCCTCGCACCGACCGACAAAACGCAGACTGCCGAAGGGGATATGCCCCGGCTGAAAATGTACGACGGCATGCCTCTGGAGGAAGTGATCGAATACTTCGAAGCCTTCAAAAAATGGAAGGAATACATGGATCAGCAAACTGACTAATATAGCATATCCATTCAAGAAACAGCGGAGTACCTTTCGGTACTCCGCTGTTTCTTTGTGTCAAATTCATTGTTCACATTGCGGAGATTCTGTGATATAATATTGTAAAGGTATATGCCCGCTTCCTTATGCGGGTAGAAAATAAGGATTGGTGATGACACTATGGATGAACGTGCCGATAAGTACTTTGACGATTTGGTGAGTCAGGCCGCGATCGACCGGGATAAAGACTTTACCATAAGCGCCGATGAACTGGATGCATTAAGTCAGATCCCACATGTGGAAAGCAGCGGCGGGATCGACGCCACCGAGTATATGACAACCAGGACGCAACCGGACGAGGCCACGATGAACGTGGTCTTAAAGCCGTTTGCAACGCATGAAAATACATCATTTCCGAGTGAGGACGAATCAAATTCGATCCTGAAAGAGATGGAAGAAAACATCATGGCTCTTCAAGGTGTCGATGATACCCCGTTTATCGATGCTTCGGAGTACAGCGTTTCCGGTTCGGACGCGAACGACACCGACGAAGATTTCGAGATCGGTTTCTCTTTCGATGCATCGGATACCATCCCGTTTGAAGACGACGGAAAGTTCATCCCCCTCGAAGTCGTTACCCCGTACAGCGCTCCGCGAAAGGATCCCTCCTTTGATAACGATGACGGAGCGGTCATTCCGGATGAAGAATTAGACCTGCCGCCGTATGCGACAGCGGAAAATACATCCTACCGGCCCGAGGAGCCGGCAGTTGCTGCGTCCGTGACCGGACGTGAGGTTCCGGATGAGGAAGTTAAGGAAGAGCCTTCCCTTACGAACCGCAGTAAGAAAAAATCCTCAAAAACCAAGGCGAAGCCGAAGAAGCCGCGCACAACGATGCATGGCAAAAAGACGGTGACCGGCCCTGAACCAAATGAAAATCAAGACTCTTCCGAGGCTTCGGCCGGAGTGTCGAAGGAGTCGGCCAGGCTCGAAGAGAATGTACGACCCGTCGAGGAAGAAAAACCGCAAGAAGCACAGATAGCCCCTGATGAATTAAAGATCGATGTCACCCCGGACCTGGATGTATTTGCCGATACTTCTTCACTGGATCCGGAGGCTGTCGTTGCACAGGCTCCCGTGGAAGAGCCCGTTTCCGAAGCAAACCCGGAGGCCGATGCAGGAACTCCCTTCTCGATCCCCTTCGAGATGCCCGAGAACCTTTTCGCGAACCAGAATACGGCATTTACCGAATCCCCTGCAGACTTCATGGGACACGCGGATTATGAGAACGATATGGATTTCAGCGACCTGCGCGGCGGCGAGACGGAAGGCACCTCTTCGATCTATGCGGATGTCAACGATTACGCCAGCACGGACAATGATTCCGAGTTCACGCTTCCGTTGGATGCACAGCCTGCGAAGCGTAAAAGAAGTTCCAAGAGTAAGAAAGCCGCGTCCGAGGATGACTCCCTTGAAGCAGTCATCGCGAACGCTCTTAACAATATGAGTAACGCCGAAGGCACGGAGAATACCGCTGCACGTAAGCGCAGAAAATTAGCCGTTTCACCTGAAGAGGAGGCGGCTGCAAATGTAACCAGCACCGATGATGTCGCGAACGCGATCTCCGCTTTCTTTGCGCGCGAGGATGCAAAGACCGGCAGTAAGACGGAA
>DBXX01000051.1:2641-4581 GCA_002309675.1 Lachnospiraceae bacterium UBA1201 | reverse complement strand
CGCAAAGCCTGCCGCACAGGCCGCCGAGGAGAATCCTCCCGTGGTTCGTCCGGTACGCAGAAAGCGCCCTCCGGTCGATGTTGTTTTACCGGACGACGGCGTAACCGCAACGGCCGCTGACGAAGCCCGGCCGACCCGTAGGAAGCGCCCGGCCGCCGCTAAAACTTCCGAAGACACAGCGTCCGCTCAGGCTGCCCCGAGCGGAACCGAAGGTCCCGTCTCCCAGACTGAAGAGGAAGCGAAACCCGCTGCTTCCAAAGCCCAAACCGAGCAGACCACTGCAAAGCGCGCCGGTTCCGGCACGCGCCGCGTGACACGTCGTCAGGTCGAAGGTCCCGTTTTGGAAACCGGCTCCGACACCGTCGAAGTCATTAACGTGGACGTGGACGACGACATATTGGAAAATGAAGACATCGAAGACTCCTTAGAGTTCCGCAATACCGTGGAAGCCGATCCGCACGCTGTGCGTGATCTAAGCGACGCTTCCCAGAAGCGCCCCGAGGAGCAGACCTCCTATGCACAGGAGATCGCGGCGATGGCTGCGCAGAAAAATGCCCGCCAGCGTGCCGCCGTGGCAGAAGCCGCCCGCAAAGAAGAGCAGCGCTCCACCGAGCATATGGGTCCTGTCCGCACTTCGTATGGCAGCACTCCGGATCCGGCAGATACTATGCCTTCACCCGATCGCCAGCGTCCGATGACCGCATCCCAGCGTATCGCGGCGAAGCGGCCCTCATTGGCCGACCCGATCGCTTTCGACCCGAAACTCGATCAGGATCCGTTTGAATACAAATTCGAGAAAAAGAATAAGGGTTCCAAGTTAAAAGGCTTGCTGAAGGACTTCTTACTCGTCATCGTCCTTCCGGTGGTCATCGCCCTCCTTTTGGTGAAGTTTGTGATCATCTCGGCGGTGGTTCCTTCGGAGTCCATGCAGCCCACGGTCAATGTCGACGACCGCCTGTTCGGTTTCCGTCTGGCTTATCTCTTCTCCTCTCCGGAGCGCGGAGATGTCATCATCTTCGAATACCCGGATAACCCGAAGCGCCTGTTTATAAAGCGTATCATCGGAATGCCGGGCGACACGGTTCGCATCGCCGATCACGCAGTCTACATCACTCCATCCGGCGGAACCGAGTATAAGCTGAATGAACCCTATCTGCCCGCAGGTATCCAGATGGAAACGCCGAGTGAACTGAAATTCACTGTTCCGGCCGACCACTACTTCGTTATGGGCGATAACCGAAACAACAGTCACGACTCGCGTTTCTGGGATAATCATTTCGTCAGCAGAGACGCCATCAAGGCGAAGGCAGGTCTGATCTTCTGGCCGTTCTCGAACTTCGGATTTATCAAATAACGAGATTATTAATCACCCCCCTCAATATAAAGGCAGGAGGCGGATCCTGGGATCCGCCTCCTGCTTTTTATATCTCTGTTTAATTATCTCTTCTCTCCGACCTCGATACGCACCAGCGCTCTGCGAAGCGCGAGCTCTGTCCGCATGACGTTCATGCCGGAACTATAGCGCTTCAGGCGGCGTTCCGCCCGCTGCTGGGCAATGCGTGCACGGTTCAGATCGATCTCCTCGGGCCATTCGACCGCTTCTGCTATAACATGTACCTCTTCGGGTAAAACCTCGATAAAACCGCTGTGAAGGGCCGCCTCGCGAATGTTCGCGGCAGTCTTCCCCTGCGCAGGCTCATGAATGCGCATGACGCCGGGCGCCAAAACGAAGGTCGTCGGAATGTGGCCGGCGTAAATACCGATCTCGCCCTCCGAGGTCGTCAGCTCAAGCATGCTGACATCGCCCTCGTAGAAAACGCGCTCCGGGGACAGGATCCGCAGATGAAATGTATTTGCAGCTGCCATAAGCGCCTCCTACTTCACCTTTGCCAAAACGTCGTCGATGCTGCCGGCGTTCAGGAAGTAACTCTCCGGAATGT
>DBXX01000051.1:1585-2493 GCA_002309675.1 Lachnospiraceae bacterium UBA1201 | reverse complement strand
ATGGCGATGATATCCTGTAATTCCTTATATCTCTGCAGAATCTCCTGCACGCCGCGGGCCGTCTTATAGTGCTCATCGCCCACGATGCGGGGATCCAGAATACGTGACGTCGAAGCCAGCGGATCGACTGCCGGATAGATACCCAGTTCCACGATGGAACGGGACAGTACCGTCGTCGCATCCAAATGGGCGAATGTCGTCGCCGGCGCGGGGTCGGTGAGGTCATCGGCCGGAACGTAGACAGCCTGTACGGATGTGATGGAACCGTTCTTCGTGGAGGTGATACGCTCCTGCAGAGCGCCCATCTCCGTCTGCAGGGTCGGCTGGTAACCAACCGCCGAAGGCATACGGCCTAAGAGCGCCGAAACCTCGGAACCTGCCTGTGTAAAACGGAAAATGTTATCGATGAAAAGCAGAACGTCCTTACCGCCTTTATCACGGAAGTACTCCGCCATGGTAAGTCCCGTCAGGCCGACACGCATACGTGCCCCCGGCGGCTCGTTCATCTGTCCGAACACCATGGTGGTCTTATTGATAACGCCCGACTCTTCCATCTCGTGGTAGAGGTCATTGCCCTCACGGGTACGCTCGCCTACGCCGGTGAATACGGAGAACCCGCCGTGCTCGGTCGCGATGTTACGGATGAGTTCCTGAATGAGGACCGTCTTACCTACGCCGGCGCCGCCGAACAGGCCGACCTTACCGCCGCGCTGGTAGGGACACAACAGGTCTACGACCTTAATACCGGTCTCCAGGATCTCGGTCGATGTGGACTGCTCCTCAAACGACGGAGCCGCACGATGGATGGGCATACGCTCGCACTCAGGCGTGGGCTTGTTATCGATCGCTTCACCGAGTACGTTGAAGATACGACCCAGCGTAACTTCGCCGACCGGTACCGAGATCGG
>DBXX01000051.1:0-1541 GCA_002309675.1 Lachnospiraceae bacterium UBA1201 | reverse complement strand
CAGCGGACCGTGTCGTCGCCCAGATGCTGCGCGACCTCAACGACCAGCTCACCCTCGCGTCCCTCGAACGGGATACGGATGGCTTCGTTGATCTTCGGCAGGTTTCCGGACTCGAAACGAAGGTCCATGACCGCGCCGATGATCTGCGTTATCTTTCCTATGTTCTGTGCCATAATTAACCTCTTTCGTTCCGGTTTTGCTTCGCATCCCCGGAATACGTAGTCTTATTACGAAATTGCATTCGCGCCCGCGATGATCTCCGTGAGTTCCTGTGTGATCGAACTCTGTCTGGCGCGGTTGTACTCCAGCTCCAGATCTTCCATCATCTCTTCGGCGTTCTTTGTGGCATTGTCCATGGCCTGCATACGGGCCGCATTCTCCGAGGCGATCGCCTCGACGAATGCACCGTGCAGGATCCCTGCCATATATTGGGGAATGATCTGCTCTAAGACCTCTTCCTCCCCGGGTTCATAGTTCATCGGGGAAAATGTGGGCTTCTTCGCGATCTCCTCCTGATCGAACTGCAGAGGCAGAAGCTTCAGCAGTTTCGGTTCCTGGACCATCGTGTTTTTGAACGAAGTATATGCCAGGTAGATCTCTTTGATCTCGCCGGCTTTAAATGCGTCCAAAAGCTGCTGGCACAGGTAGAGGGCGTCGAGGAACATCGGCGCGTTGATGAGGTCCGACATATCCGACACGATGTTGTAACCGCGGTGATGCAGACCGTCGCGGCCCTTCGTTCCGACCGCATAGACTGCCAGGTCTTCCTTCGGGATCTCCCACTGCGTGATCAGCTTAACGATGTTGTTGTTATAACCGCCGGCCAGGCCGCGGTTCGACGTGATTGCCACGACGGCGGTCTTACCGCCCTCGCCCGGCGTCAGGTACGGACTGGAGACATCCGGTGACGACGCAATGATCGATGTCACCGTGTCGTACAGGAAGCCGAAATACGGCTTGGAATTCTCCGCCTGAACGCGCGTCTTTTGCAATTTTACGGTGGACACCAGCTTCATCGCTTTCGTGATCTGTCCTGTGGACGACACGCTCGCTCTTCGCTTTTTCAGGTCCGTCATCGATGCCATAAAACCTTCACCTACTTATCATTCAGTCTTAAACTCTTCGATCACGGCCGCGAGCTTAGCTTCCAGCTCTGCGGTCAGTTCCCTCTTCTCACGGATCTCATCCGGGATCTCGGGGTACTTCGAATCGATAAACTCAAACAATTCTTTTTCAAATGTCGCGATCTGTGCTACCGGGATGTCCAGCAGATACTTCCGCGTTGCCGCGAAGATGATGATCACCTGGTACTCGACCGGCATGGGCTTATACTGCGGCTGCTTCAGGACTTCGCGGATGCGCTCGCCCTGTGCCAGCTTCTCCTTCGTATCGTCGTCCAACTCGGATCCGAACTGGGAAAATGCAGCGAGTTCGCGGTACTGCGCGAGTTCCACACGGATGGGCGCCGCGATCTTTTTGATCGCCTTGATCTGCGCCGCGCCGCCGACACGGGATACCGAAAGTCCCGCATTGACCGCCGG
>DBXX01000086.1:5825-6703 GCA_002309675.1 Lachnospiraceae bacterium UBA1201 | reverse complement strand
CTGGTTCCGAGAATGCCCGCTTTTTTCTTCGCTTTTAAATATGCTGCCAGGTTCAGGAGATAATCGATCTCCTCTGCCGTGAAATCCTTAAGAGTCAAAAAACTGCGGCCTTGCAGATTCAAATGTTTCATGGGAATATCCCCCTTTCCGGTACGGGCCCAAATTCTCAAACCAACCCGTACATATCTCTCAAAAAATGAAAATATACGTTTCTGCTCTTACAAGAGAAACGTATATTCCATCTTAGTAAATTATCTGTCACTTGTCAAGTGGTAAATAACTTTTTCTTACTTTTTCGAATAGAAAACATGGTTGCCGATAATATGATATACCTTGAAATTCGGCCACTTGTTATTAGCGTTTGCACTCTTCAGGTTACAGAAGAAGATCAGACCGCCGATGTTGTTATATCCGGCGCATGCCTGATATGCTACGTCATAGCAGGACTGAAGGTGCGGATCATTCGAAGTGTTCTTCTCTGCAAGCCAGATATCCAGCTTCGAGATGCCGTTCTCGTCACGCTTCGCAACACTGAACTGTCCGGGAGCATAAGCCACGCCCGTCAGCGTATTTCCCCAGTGTCCGGAGATGAGTCGGTTCAGTACGACATTTGCCACAGCAAGTTTACCTTCCGCAGGCTCATGGCCGGCCTCCAGGCGAACCAGATATGCCAGAAGGCGGATATCGTCAGAGGACAGGTATACAGGTGCACGGTTCGGTGTGCCGCTCGCAATGTAGCGGTCAATGGTATCAAAAGCCGGATCCCGTTGCGGCTGCGGCTGTGTGGGCGCCTCGGTGGGAGCCTGTGTCGGAGCCTGTGTAGGCGCCTGAGTCGGTGCCTGCGTAGGTGCTTCGGTCGGCGCCTGTGTAGGTGCCTG
>DBXX01000086.1:0-5778 GCA_002309675.1 Lachnospiraceae bacterium UBA1201 | reverse complement strand
GTCGGACGCGGAATAACATCCACGAAGAACTGTGCGGTAAATGAACCATAGATAACCGTAAAAGGTATCTTTCCGGTGACTAACGGAACTCCTACCAGTTCGCATGCCCATGCGGTCGGGTTCTTCGTCGTATGTCCGTCTTTATACAGCAGGACGATCTCGATCTCGTTTACAGAAACGGTATCGCCTTCATATTTTGTCGAACCGATATAACGGGCAGACATATCCACTATGGTGCGTGCTGCTTCGGCAGCTGCTTCTTTCGCGGCCTGCTCTGCCTCCGCCTTCAGGCGGGCTGCCTCTGCGGCCAGTCTGGCCTCCTCGGCTTTACGTGCTTCTTCTGCCTTGCGGGCAGCTTCAGCCTTACGCGCTTCCTCAGCCTTGCGCGCTTCTTCAGCGATGCGGGCTGCCTCTTCTGCTGCGCGGGATTCTTCTTCGCGGTTGATCTCTGCGATCGAAACGCCGACGCCGGATCCGACATCAATCGTTACATAGTCAGCGCTTGCATAACAGATCTTACCATCATAAACCGTCTGTACCCAGCCTCCGCATTCGGGAATTCCGGTTACGGGCAATGTATCCGCAAGAGAGACCTTACACAGAGCGCGGGCTTCCAAACTCGGCTCCGTACGCAGGAACAGTTTCTCGGCGCGTACAAAAAGTCGCATATCGGAAGGCAACGCCAAAAGCTGCGCGCCGTAATAGATATAAGATGCATCGACCCATCCGATGACCTCACCGGACTCGATGTATGCATATCCGTCGCTCATAGTCTTCAGTACGCCGCCGTTATTCGGATACAGGCGTCCTACTACGTTCTCACTTCCGGGAGTCTCACGAACATTCAGATAGTTCTCCACGCGGTCCGGATTTACATAAAATGTCGTATCCAACAGACGGTGAATGGTCGCGTCATAAAGCGCACGACGCTGTTTTTCGATCTCTTCTGCAGAGATCGTCGTGGTTTCTTCAGGATAATCCTCTTCTCCGATGATCTCATCCATCTCGGAAGGAATCTCAATATCCGTAGGAAGATCGACCTGCGTCGTCGACTCGGTATAGGTCTCTTCCGGAGTCGTTTCTTCTTCAGGTTCCGTTTGTTCTTCTACTGCTTCCCAGAAACGTTCTGCTCCGAAGCCTGCCAGCACCAATGAGTAATCATCAGGTCCGTACAGGAAGGAGTAGGACAATTCATCATCGAGTGTCGTTATATCTCGTACATACACAGGCCGGGAAGTCATCTTCAGAGGCTCTGCTTTCACCCGGGTATCCGGCAAAACACGGACACTCATCTGTGAACCCAGAAGACGCGTCGTCTTCTCATGCAAAGCATCGGCCGCTGCATAGTATTTCTCGGTTGCGATCTCAGACGGAGAAGCATCCTCTTTCGCGGTATCGCTGAGTTGTGTATTCGTTACTTTCGGTGAAGAACAGGCGGAAATGCAGTAAGAAACCAAAAAAAGGCATGCGAAAAGAGTGGCCAGAAGACGAACCATCTTCATAGCGCCACCGGCTTTGTGCGCATGTTTGAAATTCTTGTGTTTCACCATAATCATCTCCGTAAACGCGGCAGTTGTATACTCATCGTAATACTTTCTTCACATTTAAACTGCCGGAGGGCCATAATTCCCTCTTTAAATGCCTTGACCCCTGATTTTGCGTACACTAAACCAGGGCAAAACAAAATGTTACAAATATGTTACGAAACAAATATAGCACTTTTTCGGGGCTTTGTCAACACCCCCCACTTTTTCGGCCTTTTGGCGGTTAATTTGTCTCCTGATCGCCACTTTTATGGGTAAAATAATGCAGAGGTTCCACTCTTTTTCGAGAGAAACCTCCGCTCTTCTATCTTCTCTGTCTGGCCGCCTCAAAGAGTACGACCGCACTCGCGATCGCCGCATTTAAAGATTCGATGGAGCCGTCCATCGGTATCCGGATATGTTTTTTGCAGGCATCCAGAACCGCATCCGACACACCGTGGGCTTCGTTTCCGATCACGATCGCCGTAGCCTCCTTATACGATACCTTCGTATAATCCTCGCTTTCCTTCAGGGACGTCGCATAACAACGGATCCCGCTGTCCTGCATCTTCTTTATCTCAGCTGCCAGATCGTTGCTTCTCCGGTGCGGCATCCGGAATACGGAGCCCATCGTCGAACGCACCACCTTCGGGTTATACAGATCTACTGTCTCGGCTGACATGATGATCTCGCTCACCCCGGCGGCCTCTGCCGTACGGAAGATCGTTCCCAGGTTTCCGGGATCCGCGATCCCGTCCAGGAGCAGGTAGAGTCCTGCGGTTTTGCTCATTTCAGGAAACACCTCCGGCATCCGCACGATCGCGAGCACGCCCTGCGGCGTCTGCGTATCACAGACAGCGTCGAACACACGATCCGCTACCACCTCATAACTCACTCCGTCGAACAACGCTTCGTTTTTTCCGATTTCCTCTTTCTGAAACCTCTCGGAAACATAGGTCTTCAAAAGAAGCTTCTTCGGCACCTCCGAAAACAGGCGGACGCCTTCCACAACGAACGCCTTATCCTTTTCGCGGGCAGAAGCCTTCCGCTGCAGAAGCGAGATATATTTCATTTGTGCATTGGCCGATGATGTGATCATTCCTTACTCCTGCTTATCCTTAGGCTTGGTCTTCTCTTTCTCTTCTTTCTTTTGGTTCAGCGCCTGCTTCTCTGCCTCGAGTTTCTCAGCACGCTCTTTTTTTATCTTCGTCAGTTCTTCCTCTGTCAGGTTCACGTGCGGCACGAAAAACCCGTTCTGCTTCTTCACCAGAATGTGTCCCGTGATGATGAACGCCGCACCCGCGACAAAAAGCACCGCGGACAATGCCTGCGAGACCGGAATGCCGGTCGAACCGATCATCAGCTGGTCGCTGCGGATACCCTCGATCCAGAAGCGGCCTGCCCCGTATAGCAAAAGGTAGAACCCAAACAGTTCCCCTTTAAACTTCCTGTGCTTACGATACAGTACCATAAAGGTAAATGCCAGCATGTTCCAGACAAATTCGTAGAGAAAGGTCGGAGCTACCTGCGTATAGGTGCCGGCCAGTTCCGGCAGTTGCTCCTGCATGTCCTTTGCGAGCATCGAAACATACTCAATATTCACCAGACGATTGTTGAGCCGCATGGCGAACAGACCGTCCGACACCCCGCCGAACACTTCGCAGTTGAAGAAATTACCCCAGCGGCCGATGGCCTGACCCAGAATCAAACCGATCACGCCCATATCCACCATCTGGAGGAAACGACGTTTCTTTAATTTCGTGAAGATCAGCATCGTGAGGACTGCAGCAATCGCTCCGCCATAGATCGCCAATCCTCCCTGACGCAGGTTCAGGATCTCCGAAAGGTGATCTTTATAGTAGTCGAATTCAAAGGCAACATAATAGATACGTGCGCCGAGGATTCCGAACAGAACTCCATAAATAATGTAATCATAGTAATCCTCGGGATCATCACCCTCGATGGTACCCAAATGCTTCGCCACAAAGAATCCCGCAGCCATTCCGATCATGATCATGATCGCATATAAACGTATCTCCACGCCGAAGATCGTAAAACCCTGCGGCAAATGATCGATATTTATCCCAAGATGGGGAAAACTGACGTCTGTCATGTTCTATTCTCCTTCAGCCGGCTTCTTACTGCAAACACCGTCTTTCACATTTTATCAAAGAACGTCTGAATCTTCAAGGATTATTGTTGTACTTTCTTCTTTCTTTATGCTATAATAAGGCGGACGCGCCACAGCGTCGGATTAAAGGAGTTTATCAGATCATGAAATTAGGAATCGTCGGTTTGCCGAATGTCGGCAAGAGTACTTTATTCAATTCACTTACAAAAGCAGGCGCAGAAAGCGCTAACTACCCGTTCTGCACCATCGACCCGAACGTCGGTATCGTTCCGGTTCCGGATCCGCGCCTGGCACAGCTTGCTGCCCTCTACGACTCTGCGAAGATCACCCCCGCCGTTGTCGAATTCGTCGACATCGCCGGCCTGGTGCGCGGCGCTTCGAAGGGGGAAGGCCTGGGTAACCAGTTCCTGGCCAATATCCGCGAGGTCGACGCGATCGTTCACGTAGTCCGCTGCTTCGATGACAGCAATGTCATCCACGTGGAAGGCAGTGTCGATCCCGCCCGCGACATCGAGACCATCAACCTCGAACTCATCTTCGCCGATCTGGAAGTCCTGGAGCGTCGTATCTCCAAGACCGGAAAGAGCGTCATGGGCAATAAGTCCCTGGCGAAGGAACTCGAGAGCCTGAAGAAGCTCAAGGAACACCTCGAAGGCGGCAACATGGCCATCACACTTACACCCGTTGACGAAGATGAAGCTGCTCTCTTCGCTTCTCTGAACATGCTGACCGGTAAGAAGGTCATCTACGCGGCAAATGTCGATGAAAGCGCATTGGCCGATGACAGTGCTTCCAACCCGTACGTAGCGAAGGTTCGCGAGATCGCGAAGGCTACCGGCAGCAGTGTATTTGTCATCTGCGCGCAGATCGAACAGGAGATCGCCGAGCTCGATGACGAAGAAAAGAAAATGTTCCTCGAGGAGCTCGGACTGTCCGAATCCGGTCTTGAGAAACTGATCGCTGCCAGCTACGATCTGCTGGGCCTGATCAGCTACCTGACCGCCGGCCCGACCGAGACCCGTGCATGGACCATTACCCGCGGAACGAAGGCTCCGCAGGCAGCCGGCAAGATTCACTCCGATTTCGAGCGCGGCTTCATCCGCGCCGAGGTCGTTAACTATCAGGACCTGTTGGACTGCAAGACCTACAACGCCGCAAAGGAAAAAGGTCTGGTCCGTCTGGAAGGTAAGGACTATGTCGTACAGGACGGCGATGTAATCCTCTTCCGCTTTAATGTATAAGGAGGTTACTTATGAACACGTTTGATAAAGATGATGATCTGTTTTCACAGAACGCGGGCAATGATATCGAGATCCCTGAGGATGAATTCAACATTCTTGACGACTTCGACGAGGAGGAGTACGACTACTACGAGCCCGAAGGCGATTATGTGATCGATCTCGAGGACGAGGACGGTAACTCTGTTCCCTGCCAGGTATGCTTCTACTTCACGCTGCATGGCCATGACATCATTGCCCTGTCCCCGCAGGACGGAGAGCTGGATGACAGCATTATCCCCTACTTCTACACGGAGTACGAGAACGGAAACTTCGACATCGACCCGATCGATGACGAAGAGCTCTACGAAGAAGCCCTCGACCGCATCGACGAGATCCTCGATGACAGCGACTTCGAAGATCTACCCGAATAAACGCGAGATAATTTACACGGGAGCGCCTCATACATAGGCACTCCCGTGTTTGGTTCCGCGGACTTTTTAGCTTTGTTAGCAATGTTTCTGGGTTTCCGCATGGCTCATAAAACCTTCAAAAACAGGAAGGCCGGTTTCATTATGAACGATCGCGTATATAAACGGGCGGTTTAGTAACACTGTTTTATACTCTTCCATCACCGGAGCGCAGCCTGCGGTCACAATGCCCATCGTTACTGCTGCTGCTTTAGTTCCTTTTCGGTCCACCTCAATATGCGCCTTGTGAAGGATGGAATCCATCTTCAGCCATGTAGAGGACATCGGAGAGAAATCCGCCTGCGGCGTGAAAAGGGTTTGAATTCCCATCTTCTGAAGCAGGCTTGTAAGTTCCTTCCCGAAATCATACCGGAATTCCGGCATCGTAACATACACCTTTGTACGAGAGGTGTTTTCCAGAAGTTTCGTAATGTTGA
>DBXX01000025.1:25378-25524 GCA_002309675.1 Lachnospiraceae bacterium UBA1201 | reverse complement strand
GCTTTTGGAAAGCTGGATTATATTGGTGATGCACTAACGTATACGTACAAAGGGAAAAAATATCTCCTGGCTTCCCAGCCGTATGAACCGTGTCTGTATCTTTGCGAGCAGGACATACCGGTATGCACGCTGCATAACGCATATAA
>DBXX01000025.1:16432-25192 GCA_002309675.1 Lachnospiraceae bacterium UBA1201 | reverse complement strand
GAAACGAGGTCCTCATGGAATTTAGAATATTTAACTCTCTACCTTCTGATGCTGCCGGAATCCGCAGGGAGGTCTTTGTAGAAGAACAGGGTTTTTTGGAAGAGTTTGACAGCATTGACCCTACAGCGACACATATCGTGGCATACGATGGAAGCGCCCCGGTGGGAACCTGCCGTGTTTTTTATGAAGAGAGACGCGCGTCCTATGTGTTGGGGAGACTCGCGATCCGCAAGAAATACAGAGGGAGAGATATAGGATCCTGGCTGCTGAAAGAGGCCGAGCAGGAAGTTAAAAAGAGGGGCGGAAGACAACTGATCCTCCATAGTCAGTGCGTGGCTTCGGGCTTTTATGCGAAGAACGGATACCGTGAATTCGGTGAGATCGATGACGATGAAGGATGCCCGCATATTTGGATGAAGAAAGAGTTATAATGATCCGGAGTTGTATGAAGGAGATGAAATTGTCTTTCCATTTGTACGACGTAACAAATTAATAAACGGGAATGGAATACCATGAGAACAGAGAATGAGATCATCAAAAATGTATTGGATGTCGCCGAGGCCCGGGATGATGTCAGGGCGGTGATCCGGACGGAACTGCTTTTGCAGAGGGAATACCTCTATAGTTATCAGTTTTGCTTTATCGTGAATGACATTTCCGAATATGAGGATGATGAGGTTTTTGAAACATGCTTCGGAGATCGAATCCTTCTGTTTCGGGGAGACCGGAATTATCCGGAGATGTTTCAAAATACGAAGGCGCATCTGATGGTTTATCGCGACGGGATAACGATCGTGATCAATGCCATGGACAGCGCAACATTTCTGCAAAAGTATAACGGAGATGAAGCACATGACAATGTCTGGATCGGAGAGACCTATCAAAAGCTTCTGGATAAAGACAACCTGCTGCCGGAGATTGAAAGACTGACGGAAACGCAGACCATCTTTGCATCAGCCCCGGAGGAAAGGGAGTTTATCGGCACCTGCAATGAATTCTGGTGGGTATTGAAAACCTTTGCGGAGTATACGCTGAGGGAAGAACTGCCGTCTGCGATGTTCTATCTGAATGTGGCAGTTCGGGATCTGCTTAACAGAATGGTAAGTTGGTACCTATACCTGCGCGACGGAGAACCGGTGGATGTGGGGATCCTGAACTCAAGATTTGAAAAGCTTTTGGAAGAGGACCTGTTTCTGCTCTACAAGAAGACCTATCCGGATGCGGATTACGAGCATATGTGGCAGGCTTATACTGCCGTGACAGAATTGTGGAACCGGTTAGGAAGAGCCGTCGCGGAAAAAAGAGGCTTTTCATATCCGAAAGAAACAGAAAAGAACATGCTGGAATTCATACGGGAATTGCGACGCCCCCGGTGAGTATGATATTTTCAGGAAAACTACGTAAGAGGAACAACTATGGCAAATGAGAAGTCGTGCGGAGCGATCATCTATAAAATCGAGAATTATGTCAGAAAGTATCTGATCATCCGCGGAACCGGAAACTATCGGGGCGACTGCGGCTTTCCCAAAGGACATATGGAAGAAGGGGAAACCGAGCAGGATACTGCCATCCGGGAAGTGCAGGAAGAAACGGGGCTGGATATAGTCCCCCTGAATGGTTTCCGAACGGTTGATGAGCATACACTGGCACGGGAAGGCCGCCCGAATGACAGGAAGACGAATATTTATTTTCTGGCGGAATGCCCTGATCAGGACTTCGTCATGCAGAAATCAGAGGTTTCGGAAATCGTATGGATGGACTATGATGAAGCAATGAAAAGCATTCAGTACGAGGAGTCCAGAAGAGAGCTTACGGAAGCCGAACAGTATTTGAGGAAAATGAATAAGCATAAATTGATCATGCTTCGCGGAAATTCCGGGAGCGGTAAAACGACGGTAGCGAAGGGGCTGCAGGAACGGTTCGGACGCGGTACCATGGTCCTTTCACAGGATATGATCCGAAGAGAAGTTCTTAAAGAACGGGATGGAGTAGATCCGCCGGCATTGCCCCTGATAAAACAGATGCTTAAGTACGGAAGCGAAAACTGCGAAGTGGTGATATTGGAAGGCATTTTTATCGCAGACTGGTACCATGAACTGTTTGAAGCGGCGATCGAAATGTACGGCTCTGAAATATATGCGTATTATTTTGACATTCCTTTTGAAGAAACCGTAAGGCGCCATCAGACCCGGTCCAAAGCCGCTGAGTTTGGCGCTACTGAGATGCGCGAGTGGTGGAAGGAAAAGGATTATCTGGACCTGATAAAAGAAACCACCATCACGGAAGACAAGAGTAAGGGAGAGATCATAAACGAGATCTATTTAAGAGTTTGTAACGGATGGTAAAAAGCATGGGGAAAGGAACGAAAACCATATGAAAATCATCATGATCCGTCACGGAGAACCAGACTATTCAAAGGATGCCTTGACCGAGAAGGGGGAGCGTGAGGCTGCCTGCCTGGCCAAGTGGATCCGCCGGATCGATCCGAAGGTATCTGCTTACTATGTATCGCCGCTCGGGAGAGCGAGGCTGACCTGTGACATTTGCCTTTCGCCTCTGGGAAAGGAAGCGAAGGTCCTTCCGTGGGTCGAAGAATACACGGGGCGTACCGTAGATGAACGTTTGGGTATTGTTCGCCATGCCTGGGATTTCTATCCTGCTGACTGGACGCAGGACACGTCACTGTTTTCGGTCGATACCTGGCAGAATTCCCACTACTACGATAATCCTTCCTGCAAGGATGGCTATCGGGTGATCACAGAAGGGTTTGATGCTCTTCTGACGGAGTATGGCTACCGTCGGGATGGGCATGTGTATCGGACCGATTGGGGTGAAAACGGACCTTGTGAGGCGACGATCGTGATCTTCTGTCACATGATCGCGACCATGAGCGTGATCGCGCATTTGACGGGAATCGCCCCGCCGCTTTTGTGGCATGGCTTTTTCTGCGCGCCTACCGGCCTGACCGTGATTCAGACCGAGGAAAGGGATCCCGGCGTTGCATGGTTTCGTGTTCGGGCTGTCGGCGAGGTGGCCCACTTGCTTAGTGAAGGTGAACCGATCTCGGATTCCGGGTTCAAGGGGTGATTGAAAATGATCGATATAAGGATCGCCTCAAAAGAGGATATTGAATGCATCCATGAGTTTTTTCGGGATCATGCCGACCTTTGACCACCCAACCGGAAAACGCGCTCATCTTATGAACGTTTATACAAGAAGTGAATACCGCGGCCGGGGCATTGCCCGTAAAATGGTTGAATTGTTGATCGAGAGAACATGGGAAAAAGGTGTTACGGAGATCAGTCTTGATGCAACCTCGTTAGGAAGACCGCTCTATGAAAAACTTGGGTTTACGGCTTCTACAGAATGTATGGTTCTGACAAAAAGATAGTTCGATATTATACGATCAAGACAGAATAACAAGAGGAGAACCCCCGTATGGAAATTAATAAGAAAACACTGCAGGATTATGCAAAAATACTTCGGGATGCAACGCCGTATAATGATGACACCGTTGGAATACGATATGTCGTGAAGGCAGATAAAAGGCGGAAAGACACGATCCGTAAGTACTATAAAGAAAAAGCGGGTCTGGACCTGGAGGCGATGGAACAGTCGCCGTTAACGACATGGGAAAAGGCGCTAAAGCTCGCGCAATTTGTCGCAAAGCTGGTTCCACATGACAACCAGAAAAAATGGATCAAAAATCTGAATGCGATATCGTTGTATGAATATGTAAAAGAGTATCCGACCGGTTTCAACTGCAGGTGGCACTCGATCCTGCTTAGCGAGCTCCTTTTAACCGCAGGAATCAAGAATACATTTATCACCTGCCTGCCGGAAGATAAAAATGACGGGGACTGTCACGTGGTAAATCATGTCTGGCTTCCGGAGAAACAAAAATGGGCCATGATCGACAGTGATATGACAGAGTATGCCACCACGAAAGAAGGGGATGTGCTGTCGCTGTTTGAGATGCGCGAACTCCTCCGCGATGGCGGGGACTTCGAAATATGTGCCCTCCCGGGCTTTGAGGAGGCATGGTACGGTTCTCCCGAGGGAAAGGAGTATCTTAAGTGCTATTGGGCTAAGAATCTATACTGGTTCGCGAGACATACGACCTACGGGCTCAGCCTGGAAAGCAAGTGGCGCTTTGGGGATTCATACGTATGCCTGATCCCTCCGGGATATGATTATAAAAAGGATGTAAAGTGTAAAGAGATCACCAATGAACAGGAATTTTGGGGGTGAGAAAATGGGGAAGGATAAGAAACTCAATGGTTGGAACTGGGATCTGTTTATTTCAGAAGATGAAAAGCTGGTAGCGACATGCAATAACAGAAACGGCGTGTATGTTTATGACCTGGAGACGGGGCGGCAGATATTTAAGGCAAAAACGGTCAGCTATGTAGCTAAAATAGCGATCTCGCCAAACAAAAAGTATCTGGCTGCGAAGAATACCAGCGGGATGATAGCATTCCTGTCCATGGAGACCGGTGAGGAAATATGCAGGAACAAAATGGCTGAGACTGAAGGCTATCCGATGATTTTTACGGATGAGAAATGTCTATTGGATTTCGATCAAAAAGGAAGGACGATGCTTCTGGACATCGAAAACAACTTCCGTATACTGGATGATATTATAGAGAATGATACCGGGTATTCCCCATTTGCCTATCAGCATTATGACCGCTTCAGTAAGAATATTTATAAGATCGTGGATAGAGGGAGAGAGTATAAAACCGCGGTAGCTCTGGTGTCTGCTTCGGATCCGAACAGTATTTCCTATAAAGTTATACGGCAATTCAGCGGGCCCGCTCCGGACTGTATAAAGGGAATTTCGTTCTGCAGGGATCATATCTACTATCTGGACGCAGATAAAAAACACCTGGTGGTTACGGACAAGGATTTTACCGAAACGACGAAACTGCAGCTTCCGTTTAAGAAGGAAGAAGCCTATCGAGCGCTACAAATAATAAGGGTTTCGCCCTGCGAAAAGTATCTTTTTGTCTACCTGGGCGGTAATACGTCCGGATTATTTGAACTCTCATCCATGAAACTGATCCGGGAGTTTGAATATTATACGATCACGGATTTTAAGATGATCGATGAAGACAGAAGATATATTATTTCCACATGGGATGGAAGTTATTTAGGGGACGTATAAACGGGCGGTGATACCGTTCGATGTTAAAGCGGAACCGATTATATCCGATATGAGTATTCGTTTGGCATCGCTCCGGATGAACTCATTTTGACGGAAGTTTGGCGCGACGCGCAGGCGATCGAGATTCATAAAAACAGTGCTCATTTTGCAAAACTCGGTGAACTCAAGGCAGAATACGTCGAAACCACGGAGTTCATGAAATTCAGTGGAGAACAGGTATAAAAAAGGAGGATTTAAAGGATGGAATTTACAACTGATATCTTAAGCGTATTTGATAAGAAGTGGGCTCTGCTCACAGCGGGAAATGAAGAGAAGTTCAACACGATGACCATTAGCTGGGGCGGACTCGGAACCCTTTGGGGCCGGCCTGTGGCGACGGTTTATGTGCGGACATCCAGATACACACACGATTTCATGGACTCCGAAGAATACTTTACGGTAAGTTTCTATCCGGAAGCGTTCAGGAAAATCCTCGGCGTGCTCGGCTCGAAGTCCGGCCGGGACATGGATAAGATGAAAGCCTCCGGGCTTACGCCGGTTCAGGCAGGCGCATCCATGTCTTTTGAAGAGGCTGAGGTCACGCTGGTTTGCAAAAAGCTGTTTAAGCAGCAGCTGGATGTGGCGAATATGCCGAACGATGTAGCCCGGGCTATGTATGAAGGACAGGCGCCTCACGATATGTATATTGGTGAGATCGTGGAAGTCATCCGGAAGGCATGAGCTTTCGAATTTATAAAAGGGAAGAACGAAAGAGGGGGGAGTGAACCGTATTGTTTACGAGTAGGGTTACGGTAAAGATCAAAAAAGATAAAAAGTATTTGCAATATATAAAGATCATAAGAGAATATGATGACTCTCTGTCCATGACTCATATAAAGGATTCCATGGAAAAAGGAGAAGTGGTTTTCGCGTTTGATCCCAAAGTTAACCCCATAATCCATAACGGTAAAGACAACTCCGATTATTTTCTGGGAGATCTGTTTTTAAAAAACCTGAGAGCTTTGAAGAAAGCAGGGGCTGATATGACAGTCATAGAAGGGGATCACGAACTCCTGGAGTTTTCAAAAGTATCTTCTTCTAAAGCGAATGTCGAGGAACTGATTGGAAAACTGTTCGAGGCTAAGGATGGAGAGAAAGCGTTTAATGCGATCGATAAGTTGGAAAAGGCGGCGAAAAAGAACGAAGCGAAAAGAGCCTGTATCATTGAGGCTATGATGAAGTATTCAGAAGAGACATCCATGACTCATTTGAGGTCTCTCATTATCCCGACGATCAACGATCTTGTGAAAGAGAATGAGATCCGATATGCAGACTACTATAGAGAGAAGATACAGCATGGCAACAGTTCCGAGGCATTTTGGGCGATAAAGGGATATGCCGTGGTTATGCAGAAATCAGCGTATGAATTTCTGGTGGATGCATTGCTCCGCGGTGATTTGGACATGGAGTGCAGAGCATTGATCGTGTGTGAATTATCACATCTGTCCGACCAGCCATTCGATTTAGGGAGTCCATATGAATTAATACACTGGAAAATCAAAAACCTAAGACTGGCCGAAATAGAAAAGTGGAGAGATGCTGGATATCCGGATGGGAGTGGATACGAAGATCCGCAAGTACACGAATGCCTGCGGGAACCGAAGACCTCAGCCGAAAAAGTGTATGCATCGCTCAATGCTAAGCTACTCAAGAGAAGAGAAGGACATAAAGACAAGGCGCATCCGGAATTTTGGCTGGTACAAGCAACCGATGATGACATAGAGATGATCAAGAAGGAGCTGAACCCACCGAATTCGTATCTGGATTTTCTGATGAAGGCTTCTCCTCTAGGTGTCGAAATGAAACTGAAAGACTATGGTCCAGTTTGGTTGATTGGAGCGCATGATCTGATCGATGCTCAGGCCGGATATGCTTTAATTCCCAGAGAGAATACCAAGATCGCAGACTGGCCGAAGAACTATATCGTAGTTGCTACATGCTTAGCGGATCCGTTCTGCATAGATGTCCAGCAGGAGAATTCACCGGTTTATTACGCAATGCACGGCATGGATGAATGGGATTTTGAAGAGGCATTTCCGTCCTTCATTTCCTTCCTAAAGGCGTTAAAGTAGTTCTATTCTTTTTGATAATCGGACGAAGATCCACTTAGAAAGGAGTTTCTTGCAAAACCCCAACTGTACGCTAAACGTTGCGTTGCTTGTGTTCCATTCTGCCGATGGGGTGCTGTATCTGGAAGATAAGGGCTCCGCGGAAGGAACCAAGCGCTGGCTTTCATTTATCAGTGGCTTGTATAAGCGAATCGTAAAAAAGGAGTTTCCCAAAGGGAAAATGCCCTACGACCCGCAACTAACACGGGTGCAGGCATATAAACTGAAAAAGAATCTTACCGAAAAGGAGATGGTTTTCATCACTCCGATCGAATAACAAACCCGGATTTAGATTGAAGAATGAAGATCGATCATGAATCGGTAGCTTATACGCAAAAGAACAGATGCCCGGGAAGTTTCCCGGGTGATCAAGGCAGGGGCAGGGGCTTGGACTGCGTTTCATCCGAACGAATCTTTCGGCTTATGATCTGCATGAACCGGTAGTCCAATTTCATGTTTCCGATCATGAGGAGGATCGCCACAGGGACCGAAACGATCGAAGCTGTGTTCCAGTTCATAAGAACGGCACACTTTATGAGGATAAGAATGCTGATCGGCAGGCAGATCACACTGGTGATCACACAGGGAATGTATTTTCGGATATATACCGTATGTCCGATGTGGATGAAGAAATGACCTGTGAGGGCCATGAATATGCCGAACCAAAGGCCGTGGAGAACATCGCACGGGAAATAATATGCCAGAAGGCTGACGCCGAAGAAGGGAATAAATTCTTCATAGACCCCAAGGGCAAATGCCTCATGGGTCAGTCCGCGATAAGGCTTCATTACCTTCGGAAAACGGTCAAAAAGATAGGGGTTTCGTTTGAAAAACCAGAGAAATCCGGCGATCTCTTCCATGTCGTGAAAGATGAACAGAATCGGTAGAAGTAAAATGTAGTCTCTCATGAGTACCTCCTGTAAAAAAAGTGACACATTTGTGTCGTTTGTGATATAATACAATGGGGCGCGGTGAAAGTAAACACCCAAACCCGAAGATACACAATCATGCTAAAAAGTGTCACTTAGGAGGAGTAGCATGTTTGAAACGAAGAACCCTTCGGCGATACGATCTCAGAAGGAGATCACGGAAGCATTGATCCGATTAATGAATGCAGCTCCGTATGAGGAGATTTCTGTCAAGCAGATCCTGTTGGAGGCGAAACTGGCCCAGAAGACCTTTTACAGAAACTTTGAATCCAAGGACGATGTGCTGCTATCCCTGATCCGAACGATCATCCGTGAATACTTTGAGACCGTCGATCATGGCGACGTGGATGTTCTGACGACGATATTCGACTTTGCTGTTAAGAACCGCGAGCTTTTGGAGATACTGGACAGAAATAATATGCTTTATGTCGTGCTTCAGTGTATGAATGACTACATAGGCTTTCATAAGGAGAAGCGGGTCGGGGAGAACAACCCGTTTGTCCGGCTGTTTGAAGGA
>DBXX01000025.1:13735-16355 GCA_002309675.1 Lachnospiraceae bacterium UBA1201 | reverse complement strand
ATTAAGAATTCGATCCGGCAGTACCTGAGAAGGATGAGTGCATAGCAGAAGAAAGAAGGAGACACATGACAGACTTAGGAGACACATATTATACAAATGATTACGACAGTGACGTTACGAGTACTCCGGCTAACTTTGGAGAAGTCCATGAGCTTCTTGAAAAACTGAAAGAGAGGAACGATGAACCGCAGAATTTGTCGATCATGGAGCCGGAGTTTCGCAAGCCCAAACTGAAACTGAATAATCCCGCCAATGAGTTGCGTAAGACGGATCATTTTAAGACGCATGCCTTTGGCGAAGCCAAAAGGTTGCAGCAGAAACAAAACAATTCAACGAAAAAACGTCCTAAATAGAAGGATTATCTCAAAGTGGTAATATATAAAGGAGACCAGCTATGAAAATGGAAAAGAAGATCGTAATACGTCCGTTGACGCCGGAATTGGCCGAAGATTATTTTGATTTCTTCGATCATCGGGCATTTTCGGATGGCTCACCGTTTTTCCCTTGCTATTGCAATGCGTTCAACATGCCGACGGAGCAGTTCCATAAGGAAGTGCTGGAGAAGGCTAAGGAGTACGGCGGTGCTGATGGCTGGCAGAGAGCGCTGCGTGAGTCGGCGTACCGGATGGTCCTGAATGGGGAGATCCGGGGTTACCTGGCGTATGACGGGGATCTGGCAATCGGCTGGTGCAATGCCAACGACCGGATGAAGTATTATCGTGTCGGTGTATTCGATCTGTCGAACGCACCTGCGGACAGTGTGCCGGATTATTGCCCCCGTGAAGGATATATCAAGGCGATCGTATGTTTCGAGATCGCTCCGGAATATCGGGGGATGGGTATTGCCCGTATGCTACTGGAGCGGGTATGCGCAGATGCAGAGCAGGACGGGTATTCGTATGTCGAAGCGTATCCGGAAGAGGAGGATGATCCGAAGGGATCGCTGGCTTTTACCGGGCCACTTAAGCTTTTCAGAAACGCCGGTTTTGTCGAAACTGAGCATACGGGTTCGTCTTACATCGTAAGAAAAAAGCTGGCTCTGGATCAGATGATAGATGACAGAACCGTAAACGGGGGATGAGGTTTGGGGACGCACGAGTACGGAAACCGGGAGGCGCAGATGTTTGTTTACTAAGTCGCACGAGGACCTATGGAATGACATTTGGGACTGAGTTTTACGAATATAAGGGAGAACATTGAGAAAAGATATGAAAAAGGTATTAGCGATACAAGGAAGTTTCAGAGAAAATGGTCTTACAACGACCATGCTTAAAAACGCGGTTCGGGAGGCCGAAGCAGCAGGGCATGAGGTCGAATATATAAACCTGCACAAATGTAATATCAATTACTGCAAGGGATGCAGAAAGTGTTTTGAGACTGCAAAATGCATCTTCGAAAATGATGATATGGTTCGCATCGCAGAGTCGATCAAGCAGGCCGATGTCATCCTGCTGGCTGCCCCGGTTTACTGGGCGAATGTTCCGGCTGTTGTCAAAAACGTATTCGACCGCATGTCGGGCACTTCCATGGAAGAAACGAACACTTTTCCTAAGCCGAGACTATCCGGAAAGCGGTATATGCTTTTTACCGCTTGTAACACGCCTATGCCTTTTGCTAAGTTATGCGGTCAGACTACCGGGCTGCGAAAAGCGGTCAAGGAATACTTTAAAACATCCGGTGTTAAGCATATGGGAACCGTCATATGCGCCAATACTTCCAAAAACAAAGAGGTTTCAGAGAAGGCTTATTCCAAGATACGTAAGCTGGTAAGCCGGATCTAGAAATGGTTGTACAGAGTTTTGGGTGGGTTGCTGTAAACCGAGAGGGGATAAGGAGATAGTACTTTTTTTCTATGGATGGAGTTGTTGGCTTCGCATCCGGATAATCCGTTTGAGAAGGCGCATCAGTCAGGACCGGGAAGGATCATTCTTTATGATCCGGTGATCGAAGACGGAGAGTTAATAACCGGTGACGACCAAACACCGCTCGTTTCATTCCATGAAGTCCGGGATTTTGAAGTGTTGGAGTTTAACGAGGCCTTCCGTGGCGGAAGGTTTGAATTATCCCTGTTCGGAGACAGCGTCGGCGAGCCGAAAGCGGATTTCATAAAAATGAAAGTCAACTATTCATCATCCAAGGTGATGTTTGATGAACTGGGAGAGATCTCCTGGTTTGAAAAAGAGTGATTTTCTGACGAATACACATGAAACAGGAGTATGACACGATGAAAGAAATTCGAATGAAAAAAAGAAAACTTACAGAAGCGATCACCGAGGTCGAGGGAGAATCGATCGACGAAATCGCAGAGTTTCTGAGTACGGGAGGCGGAAGTCCTCACCTCCGTAAAACTGGGCGATGGAAAGAAGGCCATCCTTTTGGTGGCAGAGAGTTATTACTTTCGGTCGGAGAATTATGCAAGCATCTCGATCATGCTTACGGATGACGGTGATGTCCTGAAAGCCGTCATAGTCGGAGCCGGAGGTGGCGGAGGCTTATTTAATGTCGGATGGGGAGCCAATAGCAATTATGCTTACCGGGGTGAAGAGTTACTGGCTGCCCTCGGTTTCGAGATGGTATAGTGAGGCTTTTGAACGGAGTATTGAATGATTAAAGTGTTATT
>DBXX01000025.1:8806-13695 GCA_002309675.1 Lachnospiraceae bacterium UBA1201 | reverse complement strand
TGAAAAAAGCGGGACGGGAACGGGAGTTCCTGGTGGAATCGGCGGCGACCAGTACGGAAGAGATCTGGAACGGCGTCGGCAATCCCGTGTATCCGCCGGCCGCCCGGGTGTTGCAGGTGCACGGGATCCGCGGGTTCGAGCAGAAACGGGCGCGGCAGTTAAATCGCGCGGACTACGAGCGTTTCGACCTGCTGATCGGCATGGATCGGGCGAATATCCGGAACATGGAGCGCATGACCGGGCATTCGGCGCGCGAGGGGAAGATCCGGTTGCTGCTGGATCTCACAGAGCGTGCGGGCCAGGAGGTCTCGGATCCGTGGTATACGAGGGATTTTGAAACCGCCTATCGGGACATCGAAGAAGGATGCCGCGGGCTTTTAAAAGAACTGGGCGTGTGATACACGTTTAAGAAAAGGGGGAGTTGCTATGAGTTCGATCTTAATCAAGGATACGACAAAAGAAGAACGCGAGCAGATCATCCGCGCTTCGCTGGATTGCGGGGGCGGGTGCGAGAACTGCTCATCCTGTTGGCTGGGAGGAGGCTCTCCCTGGGAGATCTATCAGGACTACATTGACGGGAAGAAGGAGATCTCCGAGATCAATGCTGAATATATGGACCGCTACCGTCAGGGGCATAAGATCCTCTGACCGAAGGGCCGGCGGGCAATGCGTAAGAGACCGAAACGGCGCGCAGTGCATCAGGCCTGCTTTGCATATTTGCCGGGGGAGGTTCCGGTGATGCGCTTAAAACTGCGCAGAAAATTCGCGTAATCACGGAAACCGGACCCATAGCAGGCCTCTGTGACCGTGGCGCCGCCTTCGAGCAGTTCCTTAGCGCGTCCGACCTTCAAATCGAGCTGGTAAGAACGCAGGGTAAGGCCCGTGTGCCGTTTGAACTGTGCGCTTAAATAGGTGGCACTCACGTGGAATTCGGCGGATAACAGATCGAGAGACAGAGGCTCCTCCGGATGGTCAGCCAGATACCGCATGACCCCGCTGACATAGGGCGGCATGGTGTTTCGGACGGGCAGCCCGGAAGTGCGGAACTGTTCCCCAACCCATAAAAACAGAAGCGCAGCGTAACTGTTTTGCAGGATCGATGCGCCGTAGCAACCGGGCTCATGGCTGCGCGACAGATCCTGAAACAATTGCATAAATCCTTTGACAGCCTCCGGGGACAGTACCCGGAGGTTTTCTGTACCCCGCGCACGGTTGTAGAAACAGTCTGCCAGCGAGTGGTCGGGCGTGGACAGATGCTCCAGATAGGACCGCTTGACATTGACCACGATCCGCTCATACGGCGATTCGTCGATACTCTCCACACGGTGCATTTCGTTGTGGTTCAGAATAATCAGGCTGCCGGGGACCGGCTCGTAACAGGTCTGTTCGACATAGAAGCGGATATGCCCCGAAAGGAACAGAAAGACCTCACAACCATCATGGCGATGGTAGGTATAGCTGGCATTGCCCGAGGAGACCTTATGGGAAAATGCGAGCGGGGCGGAAAGCGGTTCTATGAGAGCGGGGTTAGCCGCAGGGGTGTGGTTAGGATGCAGTCGGTCCATGTTTGCCTCCAAATAGTATATTTCACGCAATAAATCGAATAAGAAGCGCAAGGAAACTTGCTTGAAATTATTATATCATATATGGGAAGGATGGCAAGTGGTATAAAACATCTGTTATCCAAAGACCGGAATAGAGGGGGAAGAACGATGGAACAGATACGATTGATACAGGATGACCGGGCGATCGAGTTTTTGATCGAAGAGGAAGGCGGAGAAGGAATCTTAAGCATTGGCCGGGTCGTAGCCGGGGATGTGGAGATGGTTTGCACAAAGGCGCCGGTGATCCGAGGCAAACTCGCGGAGTGTGAGGGGGACACGGTCGTTTTGATGGCGATCGCAGGTCACAGCCCGCTGCTGAAACAGTTGGAGCAGCAGGGTGAGATTTCCCTGTCCGCGATCAACGGGAAGCGCGAATGTTACATGATGCAAATGGTAACGGTCGAAGACGGGAAGCATGATGCCCTGAAGGTTCTGGTGATCGCAGGCTCGGATAAGCGGGGGACGATCTACGGGATGTTCCGGTTTTCGGAGCTGTGCGACGTCTCTCCGTTGGTGTACTGGGGTGATGTAAAGCCGGCGGCGAAGGACAGCGTGAGTCTGGAACTCCCCATTGTTTCGAAGGAGCCGTCCGTGATGTACCGCGGCTTTTTTATCAACGATGAGTGGCCGGCGTTCGGCAACTGGGCGACTGAGCAGTTCGGCGGGGTAAATGCGGCGGCGTACGAGAAGATCTTTCAGCTTTTGCTGCGCCTGAAGGGAAACTATCTGTGGCCGGCCATGTGGCAGTCCTCCTTTTCGGAAGACGGGCCGGGACTCTTAAGCGCGCAACTGGCGGACCACTACGGTGTGATCATGGGAACCTCGCACCATGAGCCGATGTGCCGGGCAGGTGTTGAGTGGCAGAACCAGTACCGCGATTACGGCGAAGACTCCATATGGAGTTTTATCTCGAATGAGACAGCGATCACGAAGTTTTGGGAGGCCGGCCTGGTCCGCAACCTGCCGTTTGAGAACGTGATCACCATCGGGATGCGCGGGGAAAATGATTCCAAACTGCTGCCTGCAGATGCGACCATGAAGGATAACGTGGAAGTCATTAAGAAAGCGATCCGGACGCAGCATGCATTGATCCGAAAACATGCGGGAGAGCGTTTCGGCGAGATCCCGCGGATGCTGGCGATCTATAAAGAGGTGGAAGACTATTATTACGGGGATGAAACCTGCGAGGGATTGAAGGACTGGGAGGAACTGAAGGACGTGATCTTCCTCCTGAGTGACGACAACTACGGGAACCTGCGCGGGCTGCCTGAGGCGGCGGACCGGGACCATCCGGGCGGTTTCGGCATGTATTACCATTTCGACTACCACGGGGCGCCTGTGAGTTATGAGTGGGCGAACTGCAACCGCACGGCAAAAACGCGCGAGCAGATGATGCAGGCGTACGAAGCCGGCGTCCGGAAGATGTGGATCGTGAATGTGGGCGATCTGAAGAACATGGAATATCCGCTGAACTTTTTTATGGACCTGGCTTATGACTATGAGAAGTGGAGCGGCGAAGATCCGGACCGGCCGCGGGAATACCGGAAACAGTGGGTCGAGACGCAGTTCGGGGAGCGGGTCACACAGGAGCAAAAAGATGCGATCGCAAGTGTCCTGGACGGATACACCAAGTGGAATGCCATCCGCAGCCCGGAGGCGCTGCGGGAGGGACTGTTCCACCCGGTCCATCTGCGGGAGTGCGACCGGATCGAGAAGGAGATCCAAAGCATCCTGAGGACGGCGGATCGGCTGAACGAAAAATTGCCTGCGGATGCATTGGCCGCCTATCAGAGCATGATCTATTACCAGGCGGCGGCTTCTCTGAATGCCGTACAAATGTACCTGGATGCAGCCCGAAATAAAGAATTGGCCCGCCGTGGCTGTCTGTACGCAAACCACTATGCGGAAGCGGTGCGTGCGGATATTCAGAGAGATAAACAAAGGATCAAAGAGTTCCACCGCATATTAAACGGAAAATGGAACCACTGCCTGAGCCCGGCGCATGTCGGTTTTCGCGGATGGGATGATAAGGACTGGACTTACCCGGCGGCGGAGACCGTTATGCCAATAAGCGGCGGAAAGGCGGTCATCAGCTTTCGCGGAAGCGATGCTTACCATTTGGGCGCGCATTGGCAGGATGCGGGTCCGCTCAAAAATGACGATCTGACGCGGCCGGACTGCGAGGAGGTACTGGTGGACCTGGACAGCCGCGGCGATGTTTCCTACGATTTTACGGTGGAGATGGGCAGTTCCCAGCTGCGTTGCGAACCGGTTAACGGCCGTGTGGATGCATCGGGCAGTGGGCGGACGACCTTGCGTTTCACCCGGGATCCGGCGTGGGTTGCAGGATCCGAAAAGGTGCCCGTGACCATTCAGATCCGGTTTGACAACGGAAAAACGACCTATTCCAAACTGGAACTGGAGGTCGAAGGCTTCGCTGCGGACGGCGCTGCCGAGGACAATGTATTTTGGGAGCGCAATGGGTATTGCTGCATCTATGCGGAGCATTTCAGCGAGAAAAAGGACGTTGAAGCAGGAGGCTTTTGCGTGATCCCCGGCCTGGGTAGGGAAGGATCTGCCGTGAAAGCCCTGCCGGCCATGGTGCGGTATGAAAGCGCAGAGCGATCTCCGTATGTTCGCTACTCCATGGTCGCAGAGGAGACCGGAGATTATGATCTCAGCATGGTCCTTTTGGCGCGAAACCCCGTCGTGAAAGGCAGGCGGATGCGATTCTTCTTATCCGTGAACGAAGAGACGCCGCTTAGCATGGACGCGGTCTCCGGACAGTATTACACGGAGTGGTTCTGTGAGGAATGGGCGCAGGGTGTTTTAAACCATGTGCGAAGCATTGACACGAAGGTTTCTTTGAAAAAAGGCAGAAATGACCTGTATATCTATGCCGGAGATCCGGGCGTGATCTTAGAGAAACTGGTTCTGTCCCGGGAAAACAGGAAGGTTCCGAAAACCTATCTGGGGCCGGTCGAAAGCACCAAATGGAAAAGATAGAATAAAACTTGACAAATAGTCCCCCCTAGTATATACTGGCATACTGGGAGGGACTATTGGATTCATTAGCCGTTTAAGGAGTAAACTTATGACGCAATATATTGTAACGGGGATGACATGTGCTGCGTGTCAGACCCGTGTGGAGAAGGCGGTCGGGAAGCTGCCGGGGGTCAGATCCGTGAGCGTTTCGCTTCTGACGAACTCCATGGGAGTTGAGGGCGATGTCAGCGAGGCGGATGTGATCCGGGCGGTGGAAGCGGCCGGTTACGGCGCGAAACT
>DBXX01000025.1:0-8647 GCA_002309675.1 Lachnospiraceae bacterium UBA1201 | reverse complement strand
TGGGGCTGGCGCTGACGCAGATGTTGCTGGCGATCATCGTAATGATCATCAACCGGGCGTTTTTCATCTCCGGTTTTAGGTCGCTGCTTCATAGAAGTCCGAATATGGACGCTCTGGTGGCGCTGGGCTCGTCGGTATCCTTTGGCTGGTCGTTGTATGTGATCTACCGAATGACGGTCATGATCACCCAGGGAACGCCGAATGCGGACCTGATGGACATGTACCACAGTCAGCTGTACTTTGAGTCTGCGGCGATGATACCGGCCCTGATCACGGTGGGAAAGACACTGGAATCCCTGTCGAAGGGACGGACCACGGATGCGCTGAAGAACCTGATGAAGATGGCACCGAAGACCGCCGTCATCGAGCGTGAAGGAGCCGAGATCGAGGTGGGCATCGATGAGGTGCAGGCGGGCGATCTGTTCGTGGTAAGACCCGGTGAGGCGATTCCGGTCGACGGCGTGATCCTCGAAGGAGAAACTTCGGTCGATGAGTCCGCATTGACCGGGGAATCGATCCCTGTAGATAAAGCCGCAGGAGACAGCGTGAGTGCCGCAACGATAAACCAATTCGGATATTTCAAGGCACGGGCGAGCCGTGTCGGTGAGGATACGACGTTCTCACGGATCATACAAATGGTCAGCGATGCAGCGGCCACGAAGGCGCCGATCGCCAGGATCGCAGATAAGGTCTCGGGCATATTCGTTCCGATGGTGATCGCCATCGCTACCGTTGTTTTCGGTATATGGATGGTGGTCGGAGCAGGCGCCGCAGAGGCTCTGGAGCGGGCGATCAGTGTACTCGTGATCAGCTGCCCGTGTGCGCTGGGACTGGCTACGCCGGTCGCGATCATGGTCGGGAACGGCGTGGGCGCGAAAAACGGGATCCTTTTTAAAACGAGCGAGGCGCTGGAAACGGCCGGTAAGGTGCAGATCGTGGCGCTGGATAAGACCGGAACCATTACCGCAGGGCGGCCGGAGGTGACGGATATTCTGCCTGCGGCCGGTGTAACCGATGCGGAGCTGATGGCGACAGCTTACCAGCTGGAAGTGCGAAGTGAACATCCTCTGGCTAAGGCAGTCGTGAACGCGGTGAATGATCCTCCTTGCGCGGCGCAGCCTGTCGTGAACTGGACGGCATTGCCCGGAAACGGTATTTCAGCGGAGCAGGGCGGACAGGCGTTGCATGCGGGATCCGGCTCGTTTATCCGAACCGTATGCACGGTGGATCCTGCGATGGAGGAGCAGGAGCAGAACCTCGCAAAAGAGGGGAAGACGCCGCTGTTCTTCGCGAGGGCTGGGAAACTGCTCGGCATTCTCGCGGTCGCCGATGTTATCAAGGAGGACTCCGCGCGGGCCGTTCAGGAGCTGAAGAACATGGGCATCGGCGTGGTCATGCTGACCGGGGACAATGAAAGGACGGCTCGGGCGATCGGTACGCAGGCCGGGGTCGATCACGTCATCGCGGGCGTGCTTCCGGATGGGAAGGAAGCAGTGACGCGTACCTTGCAGGAAAGAGGAAAGGTCGCGATGGTCGGAGACGGAATCAATGATTCTCCTGCACTTACGCGTGCAGATATCGGGATCGCGATCGGAGCGGGCGCGGATGTTGCCGTTGATTCGGCGGATATCGTCCTGATGAATTCAAAACTAACGGACGTATCGGCGGCCGTACGGCTCAGCCGAAAGACGCTTAAGAATATCTATGAGAATCTCTTCTGGGCGTTTGCCTATAATATAATACTTATTCCTATGGCGGCGGGCATCTATCCCGGAATCCGCATGAACCCGATGTGGGGGGCGGCGGCCATGTCGCTGTCGAGTTTCACCGTGTGTATGAATGCGCTGAGACTCAACCGGGTGCGCGTGCATGACGCGACGCATGACCGGAAGATGAAACATCCGGCTTCTTTAGAGAAAGTACAAACGATCTATGTCAATGAAAATGAAACGGAGGAAAAGACGATGACGAAGACACTGAAGGTAGAAGGAATGATGTGCGCACACTGTGAGGCGCGTGTGAAGAAGGCACTGGAGGCAGTTGCAGGCGTTGAGAGCGCGGTTGCGGACCACAATGCGAATACTGCAGTCGTTACATTGACCGCGGAAGTAGCTGATGACGTGCTGCGTAAGGCCGTGGAAGACCAGGATTATAAGGTTATTTCCGTTCAATAAAAGGTGAATGAACATGGAAGGCATGAAAGTGAACCGCTCAAAAGAACAGAAAAAGTCCCTCCTCAACCGCCTGAAACGGCTGGAAGGCCAGATAAGAGGACTGGAAAAAATGATCGAAGAGGATGCTTACTGCAACGATATCCTGCAGCAGTCCATGTCTGCGGCTTCCGCGATGGATGGCTTCAATCAGGAACTGCTGGGTTATCACGTAAAAGGGTGCGTAACGGAAGGCATCAAAAACGGAAACGAGGAGATCGTGGACGAATTACTCAAAACGGTGCGAAAGCTTATGAAATAAGCGCAGAGCGCAACGGATGAAAGCGGAAGTAAACGTAGTATGGGATTATTTGAATTATTGTTACTGGCGGTCGGCCTGGCGATGGATGCGTTCGCGGTGTCCATCTGCAAAGGACTGGCAGTTAAAAAGATCACGTTAAAAGAATATCTTTTGTGTGGCATTTGGTTCGGCGCTTTTCAGGGGCTGATGCCGCTGGCGGGTTATCTGATCGGCTCGCGTTTCGAAGACCTGATCAACACGATCGCGCCGTGGGTGGCGTTTGTTCTGCTCACATTGATCGGGGGCAATATGATTAAAGAGGCCTTCGAAACGGAAGAGGAAGTGAAGCCGGGCTTCGATGTGAAGACGATGTTCATGATGGCCGTCGCGACCAGCATCGACGCGCTGGCGGTCGGTATCACATTCGTGGCCGTTCCGGTCCGCGTGTTTACGGAGGCGGACTTCGTCAATGTATTGTTTGCGGTCGTAGTCATCGCGGTAATTACCTGTATCATCTCCATGGTCGGCGTAAAGATCGGCCATATATTTGGGACGCGGTACAAAGCCGGCGCGGAGATCATGGGCGGAACGATCCTGATCTTCATCGGCCTGCGTTCGCTTATCACACACCTGGATCGGTCGCAGGCGCTTGCCGACTCCGAAACGATCTTCGGTATGCTGATCCCATTGGCCGGAACGGTTTTGGGAGCGGCGATCGTGTACGCCCGAAAGAATCGGATCACGGAGGACCTGCGGACGATTCTGGCCGGAGGCACGGCAGGTATCATGATCTCGATCGCCGTATGGGGCATGATCGAGCCCGCCGTCCAGGGAATGCGCGGGAATTATAGGCATGAGATCATTCCGGTCGTTCTGTGCTTCTGCGGCGGAGTGCTGATCCAGTATCTCGTGGACAGCATCGTGCCGCACACGCATGCTTATGCCGGCATCACGGAGGGGCCGAAGAGCCAGTTGGATCCGGCGGTGAAGATGATGCTGACGGAGGTGATCCATCACATCCCCGAGGGGATCGCATTGGGGGCGATCTACGCCGGGCATTTCTTAAAGACAGAGTGGATCTCGGTCTCCACGGCGCTCGTTCTGGCGATCGCGATCGCGCTGCAAAACATCCCGGAAGCACTTTTTGTTTCGCTTCCGATCCATGAGAAAGGGACGAATACCGGTAAGGCGTTCTTTATGGGCATCGTTTCAGGCGTGCCGATCCCGCTGCTCGGTATCATCACGGTTATCGTATCCCTGCTCTTTCCCAATATATTGCCCTATGTCATGGCATTTGCCGGAGGAGCTCTGATCTACACTACGATTGAAGAGATCCCGCAACTGGCTTCCCAAAAGGGCAATGATAAAGGAGCGTTCGCCTTCGTGATCGGATTTGCGATCGTGATGCTGATGATTTTTATCTGAGAAAATACAGTATAATGGATAGACCAGACAGATCTTGAGGTGCAGAGAATGGTATTACAGATCACGCAGAAGTATTTGTGGCTTCCGGTTCATAAGGACGCAGAGGTGCAGAAACTGCATTTTTACACAGCCGGAGAGAAGGTTAATGAACTGGATGTGAAACTGGATGTTTTGCATCCGGAGCGTTTCTTTGCACTGGATGTCGGATGTTTCATCGGACAGAAGATCGAGATCGTCGGCGACGTATCGGAGGATGTGCTCGGGAAGCTTACATGTCATGAGAACCGTCCGGACACTTTCTATTCGGACCGCCCTGCCTTGCATTTTACGGCAGAGACCGGCTGGATCAATGACCCGAACGGCCTTGTGTATGCGGACGGCGTGTACCACCTTTACTATCAGTGGAATCCCTTCGGCACCGAATGGGGCAATATGCACTGGGGCCATGCGGTGAGCCGGGACCTGATCACTTGGGAACACCGGCCGGTAGCGCTCATGCCCGACGAATTCGGTACGGTCTACTCCGGTTGCGGCTGGCAGGACCATGAGGGCGTGGCCGGCTTCGGTAAGGATGCGCTGTTGTTTTATTACACGGCGGCAGGAGGCAGCAACCAATGGTCGACCGATCAGGGAAATAAACATACGCAGAGACTTGCCATATCCACGGATGGTGGGGAGACCCTGCAAAAAGTCGGGACCGTGATCGAGCACATTAAGGGTGAGAACCGCGATCCGAAGGTTTTTTGGCATGCGGAAAGCGGCGCCTATATAATGGTGCTGTATTTGGACGGCACGGAGTTTGCCATCTTCCGGTCGGCAGACCTGCTTCACTGGCAGGAAAGTCAGCGGTTTTCGGCAGAGCGAATGTGGGAGTGTCCGGGATTATTTGCGTTGCCGGTCGAAGACAGGCCCGGGGAGAAGAAGTGGGTATTCTGGTCTGCGGACGGATACTACCGGATCGGTGATTTTGACGGATATGCGTTTCATCCGGAGACGGAAGTGCTCACGGGTTATGATACGAAACTGGGCTATGCCGCGCAGACATTTGCCGGAGTGGAAGACCGCGTGGTCAGTATGACGTGGCTTCGCACACAGCAGGATGCAGGCGGGTTTCGGGGAATGATGGCGATCCCGACTAAGCTGTCGCTGAAAGAATGCCAGGACGGGCTGCGGTTGTTCTTTCGGCCGGTTCGGGAATTCCGGGAGCGCTTAGTAAAAGCAGGCGAAGAAGTTGGCGTAAACGGGCGCGTTGCGATACCGATTGCATCCGAGCCGATGGTCGCAAAGATCGACGATACGGCCGGGACTCCTGTGGTTATCGGAGTGGATGAAACGAAGATCCACATCGAAAAAACCGACAAGCCGGTTTGGGTCATCATTGACCGCGGGATCATAGAGTATTTCGCAGACGACGGCCGCATCTACGGAGCAGTTGAGGCCGACGCGAACATTTTGACGAAGGAGCTGGCCGTGGAGGCAGAGAACGGAAGTGTTCAATGCTTTCGTTGCAGCAAGTGAGGAGAAGAATGAACGAGTATAAAGATTATGGCCGTCTGGTCGGCGTGAAGTATGAATCAAGCGGTGGAAGCATGAATTTCCATTCCGAGTTTGACATCGAGGTCAATGCATCGGAGATCGTATATACGACATACTATGAGAACTATTATTTTGATGATCTTGAGGGGGAAGCGGACGAGGCGAAGTTGGCTGAACTGGACGGCGTCGGACGCGTATATCCGAAGGAAGATGAATGGGTCGACGAGGGACTCGTGGAGCGAAGGCACGCGCCGGTGTCCCCAGAACTCTGGCAAGTTTTAGCAGAGGAGTTTGAGTACCTGAAGCCTGAACTAGCGGAGTGCGAAGAGACCACCCGGGAGGACGTCTGGAAATGGGAGCATGAAAATGAAGTGCTGGATGGCGGAGACTATTCGTTGCTTCATCTGACTTGGGAGTCGGATGCGGGCATCTATACCGCGCAGTTTCGGATCCCCTCCAGCCGGCGGTGGTCCACGATCCATGAAACGTTGCACGAAATGGTGCGCCCGCTGGGCAGAGACCTGCGTCGCATCGGTGAAAAGCAGCTGGTTGAGATGCTTCTGTCGACGACGCGTTATTCTTACCAGATCACACCGGTCCGCGGAGAGGCATCGTACTACTTCTTTATCCACGATGAAGCTTATAGCGGAAGCAAAAGCAAACGCCTCACACCCGAGCAGTGGTATGTGGTGAGGGACTATTTGAATACGTTGGATAGTTCCGAGCTGAAACCTGGCGCATACAAAGACAAATACTACCTGAAACTACGCTACAACGACCACGAGAGTGGGGAATATTATCTGATCACCCCGAAGTTAGAAGATGAAATTCGGAAGTTTATCCTCGACTTGGGGTATTGATACGCGGAAGAAACCACCCAAATCAGCTTTTCAGCGGTTTTGGTGGTTTTTTTGTACGAGAAGATACCTCGGCGGCGTGGTGGTGACCACCGAAAGAGAAGGAAAAGCAAGTTATGGTTGTATTTACAGGAGAGGATAGGCTGCAGAGAAGTGGTGGTGGCCACCGAAAGAGAAGGAAAAGCAAGTTATGGTTGTATTTACAGGAGAGGATAGGCTGCAGAGAAGGGGTGGTGGCCACCGAAAGAGGAGAAAAAGCAGGTTTTGGTTGCTTTTTCGAAGAGGAACAGGCCGGAACGGAAGGACGACGGCCACCGAAAGAGGAGAAAAAGCGGGTTTTGGTGGCTTTTTCGAAGAGGAACGGGCCGGAGAAGAAAACAGAGCCTGTGAAAACGAGGTTTCGTTTTTCACAGGCTCTTTCTATGCGTGTATCAGCGGGAAGCGGCTCATACACCGTGTTTTTTGATGTGCGCTTTGATTGCTTCGAAGGTCGTTTCGCTGATGTAATGTTCGATACGGCAGGCGTCTTCAGTCGCCGTGGCTTCGTCTACGCCGAGGTCCATGAATAATTTCGAGAGGACGGTATGCCGTTCGTAAATGGTCTTTGCGATCTTCTCGCCGGCTTCAGTCAGTTTGATATATCCGTCCTTATCTTTTACAACCAGTCCGGCATCCTTAAGAAGCCCGAGACCTCTGCTGACAGATGGTTTCGAGTAGCCCAGATGCTCACCGATGTCAATGCCGCGGACGGCGTTCGATTTCTGCGACAGAACGTAGATCGTTTCCAGATACATTTCCCCTGATTCCAATAGTGACATACGTACGTCTCCCTTCAAATGCTTGTTAGCATAAACTTACCACAAAATGGCCGCAGATACAACCATTTTGTAAGAAATTTAAAAAAATGCTTGACAGGTTAGTCGAGGCTAACTATAATATAGCGTGGTTAGACGATGCTAACCATATATTTTTATAGAACGGTTAGCCAAAACTAACCGAGAAAGGCTGGAAAGAAAGCATGATGCCTCTGGTTTATGCAGAAGCCGGAGAGCCGCAGATCATCAAAAAGATCGGCGGAAATCCGGAGGTCAAAAAGCACCTGGAACACTTGGGTTTCAATGTTGGTGGAGAGGTGAGCGTCGTGAGCGCGCTGGGCGAGAACCTGATCGTAAAGGTGAAGGAGAGCCGCGTGGCGGTCAGTGACGAATTGGCTAGGAAAATCATGGTTTGATGCAGAGAGGAGAAAAAATGAAGACGTTGAAAGATGTGAAGATCGGCGAGACAGTTAAGGTTGTTAAGCTTCACGGAGCCGGAGCGGTGAAACGCAGGATCATGGACATGGGGATCACGAAGAATACCGCAGTCTATGTCCGCAAGGTTGCACCGCTGGGTGACCCGATCGAGGTGATGGTACGGAATTACGAGCTGTCGCTTCGTAAGGCGGACGCGGAAATGATCGAAGTTGAGTAGGAAAGGAAGAAAGAAAAATGGGTATTCGCATAGCACTTGCAGGTAATCCGAACAGTGGTAAGACCACCCTGTTCAACGCCCTCACCGGATCAAACCAGTTCGTAGGTAACTGGCCGGGCGTAACAGTCGAAAAGAAAGAGGGTAAGTTAAAGAAGTTCGATGACGTAACGATCACCGACCTTCCGGGCATCTATTCATTGTCCCCATATACGTTGGAAGAAGTCGTAGCCAGAAACTACCTCATCGGCGAGCGTCCGGATGCGATCTTAAACATCATCGACGGAACGAACCTGGAGAGAAACCTGTACCTGACGACGCAGCTCACCGAGCTGGGCATCCCGGTCGTTGTTGCGATCAACATGATGGATGTTGTGAAGAAGAACGGCGATGAGATCAAGACGGGCGAACTGGCACGCCAGCTGGGTTGTAAGGTCGTTGAGATCTCTGCGCTGAAGGGCGATGGCATCAGGGAGGCCGCGCAGGAAGCGGTCAATGCCGCAAAGGGCGGAAATACCGTTCCGCTGCATACATTTTCCGGGCCGGTCGAACACGCGATCGCGCACATCGAGGAGGCAGTCGTTCACGATATGCCGGAGGAGCAGCAGAGATGGTACGCGATCAAGATCTTCGAGCGCGATGACAAGGTCCTCGAGCAGTTGAAGATCGATGAAACGAAGATGAAGCATATTGAGAACGACATCAAAGCAGCGGAAAAAGAGCTGGATGACGATTCCGAAAGTATCATCACGAACGAACGTTACATCTACATCGCAGAAGTGATCAAGGCTTGCTACAAAAAGAAGAACGCAGGCGCATTGACCACATCGGATAAGATCGATAAGGTCGTTACGAACCGGTGGCTCGGTCTGCCGATCTTCGCGATTGTTATGTTCCTGGTTTACTGGATC
>DBXX01000052.1 GCA_002309675.1 Lachnospiraceae bacterium UBA1201 | reverse complement strand
GGTTGTACTGCCACCATTTCGAAGACCATACCGATCGTGGAGCATACATGGAACCAGTCCTCAGCAACGTGTAAGGCAGCTAAAAAGTGTACAGTCTGCGGATGTGTCGCCGAAAAACAGAAGGCGCATACCTGTGAGTGGGTCACAACGGTAGCAGGCAATTGCTATAAGGGCGGTCATAGAGATTATAAGTGTACTGTATGTGGAGCTGTAACCAACGGAGAGGATACACCTCCGTCTAATAACCATACTTATACAAAGTTTGTGAAGACTGAAAAGGCGGCAACCTGTACGAAAGAAGGATCGGCTATCTATCAGTGTAGTACCCCCGGATGTACAGCCACCACTTCGAAAGCCATTCCGATCGTGGAGCATACATGGAATCAATCATCAGCAACATGTACAGCTGCAAAGAAGTGTACTGTGTGCGGCTACGTTGCGGAAAAGCAGAAGGCGCATACCTGTGAGTGGGTCACAACGGTAGCAGGCAATTGCTACAAGGGCGGCCATAAAGACTATAGGTGTACAGTGTGTGGAGCCGTAACAAATGGAGAAGACTTCCCTCCGTCAAATAATCATACCTTTACCAAGTTTGTACGGACCGAGAAAGAAGCGACGTGTACGGAAAAAGGAGTCGACATATATCAGTGCAGTACCCCTGGTTGTACAGCGCAAAAATCCGTAGAAACAGCAAAATTGGCGCACACGATGGGATGGGTCGTTAAGAAGGAGGCCACCTGTACTCAAGAGGGTTATAAGAATTACGAATGTGTTGTTTGCCATCAAAATGCGATCAATTCACAAACGATTCAAAAACTGCCTCACAATTGGAACCGAAAGTCGTCGACCTGTACAGAACAACAGGTCTGCTTGGATTGCGGATATGTAGGTCAGGATCTTAAAGAACATTCCTGGAAGATAGATTCTTCTAAGAGCGTTGCCGCAACTGTAAACAAAGAAGGCAAAGAAGTGTCCGTGTGCACGGAATGCGGAAAAACCGAAACAAATACGCTTCCTAAACTGACGGAGACTACGACTGCAGAGGCAGATTCTACAGCTGCATCAAAGGAAACTCAGCCCCCTCGTACGACCGAAGAAGAAACATCTTCTTCGGAGAGTGAGAGTGAAAGTGAGAGTGCCTCTTTGCCCGCACTTTCCGCAGATAATCATATTCTGATCTTCTCGGAAGCATCCGATACGAAGCAGATCAAACTACTAAACCTGGTAAAAGACAGTTCTATCCAAGTTTCATTCCCGGGTACCGCAAGCAGCTGGATCAAAGTCGGTGGAAGCGGAAACGTATATACAGTACGTGTTTTGGCAAATTCGGGCAATAGTGTTCGTAAAGGAGTGATCACCTTTACTGATACAAGCAACGGAAGGACCCTGAACATCGAGGTTCAACAGAGCAATGCAAAAGGCTGCGTTGTATCTTTTAATGTCAACGGTGGAAGAGGACAGATCTATTTGCAGTCTAAAACGGTAGTCCCGGGGACTCAGATGAAGGGCATTTTCCCTGCGAAAGTGGATGCTCCCGCCTACAAAATGTTTGACGGCTGGTATTCGGCTCCCGAAGGCGGTATCCGTTATACGGAGAGTTCTGTCTGCCCGAATGTCGATAAACTGACTTTGTTCGCACATTGGACGAATAAGACGTATAAGATCAAATACGATGGAAACGGAGCCGAAAGAGGCTCTATGGAGAACACTCCTGCAGTATGCAATACAAAGATTAATGTGGCAGAAAATGGCTTTATCAAAACAGGATATACGGTAGAGGCTTGGACTACGAATCCGGATGGAAGCGGAACCAAGATACTCGCGAATGGTGGTAAGGCATATAATCTGGTAGCTCCTTATGCAGAGCCCGGTACGGTCGTAACTTTGTACGCGAAATGGATTCCTATAAAAGATGTACAAGTTACCTTTAATGCAGATGGTGGATTCATCGTTGAACCCGGAACCAACAATCGTACCCGCAATTATACGAAGAATGTCGAGTATAAGGCTGCTTATGGAACCTTACCGACGGCAGTACATCCCCAGGGAAAGATCTTCGGCGGCTGGAAGGATGAGATGGGCCGTATAGTGGATGAAAGCTCCACTGTATTTAATGCCAATAATCATTCTTTACGCGCTGTATGGACGACTAAGCAATATACCATTCATTTTGACGGTAATAAGTATAGTTACGGTCAAGTGGATGATTTGGTATTTGAAAAGGGCGATAACAAGACGCTTCCGAACTGCCTTTTTGACGATGGAGTCAATTTTTATCGCTGGAGTACAACCCCCGATCGTTTCGGAGATACATTTGCTCCCGGAGATCCGGTCGAAAGGGTTCTTCAAAAGACCAATCAAACCGAGATCACCCTGTATGCTCTATGGTATGAGCATTCGATCGTATACATGGATGGTTTCACCGGAAAAGAAATTAAGAAAGTGGACGGTGTAAGCCATAAGTACACCGCGATCGATGGCATTGAAATTCCCGGCCTTCGTTTTGCGGGGTGGATGTTAAGTGAGAATTTTCCTCTGGGCGAGCTCCCGCTTTTGGGTGAAAACGATATCCTTGCGGAAGACCTGTACTTTAAGGCGGGTCAGTCCAGAAGCATAGATGTCCCTTACAGTTCATCGAGTACACTCTATGTATACTCGATTTATGAGAGAAGCAATAAGAATGCATATTCTATCATTTATCATCCATATGATGGTTATAACTGTCCTAAGGTCGATAACTTTGATAGTCCGGGAAAGAAATCGGTTACGATTTCGAAGCCGGATAAGGATGGCTTCGTGTTCTTCGGATGGGTGAAAACCCCCGGTGTTACAGGAGTTCTTCAGAAGGAAGTAGAACTTTCGAACTATCAGAGATGTGTGGTTCTGTATCCTGACTGGATATGGACGGAACGCGTCTTGAAGTTGAAGGACGGCATCGATGGCAAACAGGATGCGGAAATGCCGCTGATCCTTCCGGGGGAAACAACATTTAAACTCAATTCTTTCAATACCCCTAAGCGTGACGATTATAATTTCGGTGGATGGAAGGCCAAGGATGGAACGATCTATCCGGAGGGGTCAGAAGTGCTTGTTCCGGCAGAGGGATTGGAATTGACGGCAACTTGGGAACGTAGAGAGTATACGATCAAGTATATCGATTCCTACACAAAAGAAATTCTGCATACGGAAACGTTAAAATCGGACGAGACCGTTTCCTATATTCCTCCGGAAGTAGGCGGGGTTAAGTTCAAAGGTTGGACATATCTGGCGGATTTGTTCGATCGCAGATCTATATCTTCCGGAGCCTTAGTTTCTTCGTTCGTGAATACTCGCGATGAACGGTCTGTATACAGTCTGGAGACTAGTTATGAGAAAACAGAGGTAGAAACCGGTAAGATCACTGTTGTGTATATCTGGAACGGAAAAGATGTTGAGAACGGGCCTACGGAACCTACGTATGGTAATATCAGTACCGGTGAGATCGAGTTGACGACGGTTCATCCTGACAAAAAAGGGTGTGTATTCAACGGATGGGCTTATAGACCGAATAGCAGTCCTTCAATCGGCGCTGATCTGAAAACGTTCAATGTAAATGTCATCTACAGGGAGAGTTCTCCGGTCACATTTAATCAAGAAGGCAGCGGTGTACTGGTATTATATGCATGCTGGAAATCCAAGTATTCATGCACTTTGGATCCGAACGGTTATCCGGGTATCACTAATCCGATAACTATTTCCGGACTTCCCGGAACCAAGGTGGATCTGAAAGATTATTCTAAATTGTTTAAGAATAAAGGCGATTTCTATTTGAGCGGTTGGGGAGAATCCAAGGATGATGTGACATTAGCGCCTGAGGGCAGCTTTACCATTCCTTATAAGGATTATGTTTTGTACGCGATCCCTAGAAATAAAACATGTACCATCAAGTATAAGGATGGTTTTAGCGGAGAACAGATCGGATCGGTTGCAACTGTAAATGTGGGTTCAGAGGTTACGCCTCCGGCAGAGGCTACCTTCTACAGCGGTTATGAGTTTGTCGGTTGGTCATACGATATTATGGATCTGCGCTTTGGTGCTGTTTATTCTGCAGTTCCCGATCTTTCAATCGGTGAAAGCATTACGGTTCGGGAGAGCATTGAGTTATACGCGACTTACAGGAAACTTGCTGCTCCTGATGATGTATTCAGGATCGTTTATAATCCGAATGGAGGAGTGGGCGGTCCCGGAACCGCATTGCTCAGTCCCGGTGAACATACGGTGGATGTTACCAACGTTCCGTCCTATCCCGGTTATACGTTCGAAGGTTGGCATCCCGTGAATTACCGACAGTATTATGTACTCGAACCTGAATTCCCGAAAGATCAGACTAAGACGATCGTTCCCACAGATTACGGTATGGATGTAACTCTGTATGCTGTTTGGAAAGAAGACGAGGGCAATACAGTAAGGGATATGCTGAAGAGTGAATATGATGCTTCTGCATTCGATGATACTCACTTTACCAGAGAATATACTTCTTCGGAGTGGGAGAGGATCGACGGGACGACTTACTATATCGTAAATACGAAGAGAGCCGGCAACAGTCAGACGTCAAATAGTTTCAACAGCACTGCGTTTGTACTGAGGTTTGAAAACGGTGATTGGGTATTGCGTTCCTATGGAACAAATGAACCCATAAGTGAAAACATCAAGTTAAATATCCTTATGTCGCACACGAATAATGCGTCTGTGGCTCTGGAGTTCGCGTTTGAGATCGGTGAAGCGTTTTCGGATGTGGCCGTTGACGCGATAAGTATATACTGCCCGGCAGTCGGCTATGTCGTAAAGGGCACTAAGTATTTGAACAAGATCGAAGAACTTATGAAGAGCAGAGAGGAATATGAAGAACTGTCCGATTTCGTAATAGATACGTTGAAGGATGAAGTGATCGATCTAACCGTTGACAAAATCAAAGGCGAGATGTTGGGTAAAGCATTGAAGATCGAATCAGAACGAGGCGAAGTACCCGAAAAGATTCTCGAATCTGTACTGAATCTCTTTATTTCTGCAGAGCAGGCCGTGGCGAATGATTTTGCTACGGGTTCGGATAATATGGATCCATTCGGGGAATATGACAGAGCATTGGAAATCTTCGGACAAAGAGTCTCTTCGAATGGATTTGAAGATCTGGCAAATCAGATCCCGGATTGTGTCACGAAGATATTCCTTTATGTAAAGCAGAGATGAGTTTCTTTTAGTTAAGGAGTTGAGAGTGAAGAGATTATATAAAAATTTGTTGCTGATGCTTTTGGTGATGGCCGTCATGATGACGCTCGCATCATGCAAAAAACAGAAAGACGAAGAACCGACTACTGACGCAGAAGCTTCAGTCTCTGCCGAGACGGCTTCACCTACGGAAACGCCTGTTGAGTCGGCAACGCCTACGACACAACCTTCCGAGGCTGTGGAAGTTAAACCGGATGAGGTTTTGTATACGACTAAGGTTTATCGGCCCGATATACTCTCTGCGGAGATAGCATTTCCCGAAGACGCAACAGTCGAGCAGAAAGAAGATGCGATGATCGCGGAAACTCCGGAATACCTGTTGTATGTGTTCAAAATGAACACATACAACGGCGGAGCCGTGTTTAATGAGATGGATCTTTTGGCCTTGCTGAATGATACGGACGACAGGATCATTGCTAAGGACATGCTTCGTTTGCGTGATTTCGAATTATTGGATGATCAAACAATCGTTGTGTATGAAAACCTGAATAATATGCGGGCGGTATATTGCCCCATGACGAAGATGGAATTCATGGACGAATCCGAACAGTCATATAACGGTGACGGTTTTACCTTGATCTATGGTAAAAAGGATGACATAGGCGTGTATGTTGTGATCGGAATCGTAAAGGGTTATGATCGTCAGAAATCGGATGAACAAAACAAGAAAACCGAAGAGATAATTAAAACTTGTGCGATGGGCTTAAAATCTGACCCGGAAGAAGAAAAAAAATACGAGATTCTTACGGATCGTATGCCGGATGAGACGGATATGACCGTTGCCTACAAAAAAGACACCATTAAAAATGTAAGAAAAGCCTCCGACGGTATTTATTTATTCCTGAACGAGGCGGAAACCGAGTATATTTTGATCCGACATCAGAATATGCTAGGCTCTATATCTACAGAGGAGCAGATGGAAAATCTGGCGTCTGATCTGAAAAAGAAGGAAGGCATCACACTTTCCGATATCATCAGTATTAATGGCCGGTATAATTACAAGACCGTGAACATGGATCTTCCCGGTGATATGAAAGAGACCCTCTGCATCAACGTCGATGATAAGGGCAGCCTTTGGAGTGTAGATCTGTACACCTCATCGGCAAATGCAGATTCCGGTCTGGAAGTGCTTTTCGATATCCTCTGGACGTTGAAAGAAAACTGAATTATGTAGATGCTGCGAGACTGCACCTGTTGCGGTCTCGTAGTTTTTATTACTACATTTAAAAGTTATGAATACTCAAACTTCGTGTTTTAATAACCGCGTGATGTGTTCTGAATATTCTGAAATGTAGTATTTAATTTTCTGAAAATTTCTATTGCTTTTTCGTTCACCTTCGTTTATAATGCATTGGTAAGGGTATGCAATTATGTTAAGGAATGGTTTCAGACCCTGCATGAATAGGGATAGAAACCGTTTTCGGAGGAGAAGGAACATGAGTAATATAGCGATTTTGACGGACAGCAACAGCGGCCTTTCACCGCAGGAAGCGAAGGAGTTGGGCATTTATGTAGTCCCGATGCCGTTTACGATCGATGATAAAGAGTATTTTGAGGATATTTCCATCACGAAGGAAGAGTTCTTCGAGATGCTTAAGCAGGATTGCAAGATCCTGACGTCCCAGCCGACCGTCGGAACATTGATGGATACGTGGGACGAGTTGCTTGAGACACACGATGAGGTCATCTATATTCCGATGTCCAGCGGACTGTCTGGTTCCTGTGAGACGGCGACGCTGGTAGCTGAGGATTACGACGGAAAGGTATTCGTTGTCAATAATCAGCGTATCTCCATTACCCAGGCGGGCAGCGCGATCCATGCCAGAAAACTTGCGGATATGGGCTATTCAGGCCAGGAGATCTATGATATCCTGACCCGCGATAAGTTCGAATCTTCGATCTATATCATGGTCGATACATTAAAGTACCTTCGTAAGGGCGGACGTGTTACTCCGGCCGGCGCAGCGCTGGGTGCGATCCTGAATATCAAGCCGGTTCTGACCATTCAGGGCGGTAAGCTGGATGCATTTTCCAGATGCAGAGGTATTAAGCAGGCGCGCAAGATCATGGTCGATGCAGTGGATAAGGATCTGCGGGAGCGTTTCACCGAAGCCTTCCTCAATAAGCAGGTACACCTGTACGCGGTTCATACACGGAATTTCGAAGCAGTTGAGGAGCTTCGCAACGAACTGACAGAAAAATATCCGGGTATTCCGGTCGATATCGCCGAGCTTTCGCTTTCCGTATCCTGCCATATCGGACCGGGTGCTCTCGCAGTCGGTATCGATGTGCTGCCGATGGAGCTTCAGAGTGATTTTGTGAAAAATGTACAAGTTGCAAATTGACGTCCTTTCTGCTATTATGTAGGAAGCGTTATGTGGATAGCAAGCCGGAGGGCATAGCGCCTTCCGGCTTGATTCTTTACGCGGACATTCGCCGGTTTGAAATGTGTTTTCGCACGGCGGGGGCGTAGCTTGGAGGACATGCATGAAACAGATCGCAAGGCGCCTGATCGCGCTGGTTCTAACCCTGCTTTTAATATCGTTTCTGATATTCGTCATTTTCCAGATCATTCCGGGAGATGGCGCTGTTTCGCGTCTCGGAACCAATGCAACGCCTGAGCAGATCGCGGCGCTGCGTAAAGAATTACATCTGGATGATCCGTTCTTTAAGCGATATTTTACTTGGTTGTTCGGCATGTTCCGCGGAGACTTCGGTTCTTCGTACAAATACGACATGTCCGTTGCCGAGCTGATCGGAGGCAAATTAAAAGTCACGTTTTTCCTGGCTATGGAGAGTTTCTTCCTGATCGTTTTGATCTCGCTTCCGGTCGGGATTTTCCTCGGAAGGACAGCTAAGAAACCGATCGGTGCGGCCTTACATGTTACGACCCAGGTCTGCATGGCGGTTCCGTCGTTTTTTACGGGTATTCTGATCATTTTGATATTCGGCCTGGGGCTGAAGTTATTTATTCCGTACTATTTCGTCAAACCGGAGAACAGTTTCTTCGGCTTTTTGGGGTGCATGATCCCGGGCGCGTTTGCCATAGCGATCCCGAAGATCGCCATGGTGTCCCGTTTCCTGCGTACCAACGTTTTGGAAGAGTCCCGCAAGGATTATGTCCGCACGGCGTATTCCAAGGGCGCGGGAGAGAAGCACGTGTTCTATCGCCATATCCTGAAAAATGCGATCCTGCCGGTAGTGACGATCCTGGGCATGACCATCGCCGAGATCATGGCCGGAAGCATCGTGGTCGAGCAGGTATTCGGCCTTCCGGGCATGGGCCAGCTTTTGATCTCTTCGATCAATCACCGCGACTTTCCGGTCGTTTCCGTGATCATCCTGTATATGGCATTTGTAGTTATTGTTATGAATACGATCGTTGATATCCTGTATCAGTGTATCGATCCCAGAATTACTATGGAGGATTGACATATGCGCAGGTTTATCAGATTTTGGAATAAAAGAAATCATTATTTTCACGTCGGTTTCGTCATTCTGGCGGTTTTGTTTTTGTGCGTTATTGTCAGCTATTTCTGGCTGCCGTATGATCCGACGGCGATGAACCCGTCCATCACCGGACAGGGGCCTTCGCTCAGTCATATTTTCGGCACGGATGAATACGGGCGTGACGTGTTCTCGCGCGTTCTGGCCGGCATGCAGGATTCCTTTACCATCGCGTTCGGCGTAATCGCCCTCGGCGGTCTGATCGGCGCCGTGGTCGGTTCCCTGTCCGGTTACCTGGGCGGTTTGCTGGACGAAGTCATCATGCGACTGAATGATTCCCTGATCTCGATCCCGAGTATTTTGCTCGCGCTCGTTATGATCAGTCTGGTCGGAGCCGGCAAATATAACGTTATCGTAGCACTCGGTATCGCATTCATCCCGAGTTTCGCGCGTCTGGTGCGCGGCGAGGTCATTAAGGTGAAGGATGCGGAGTACGTTCGCAGTGCAAAACTGATGGGCGCAGGAAAACTGCGCATCATCTTCATCCATATTTTCCCGAATATCTTTCCGACGTGGATGGCAGGTGTTGCCGTTGGCTTCAATAACGCCGTCCTGGCGGAGTCGGGCTTAAGCTTCCTGGGTATCGGCGTATCGCCGCCCGATGCTTCGCTGGGCCGCATGCTCGCGGAGGCGCAGGGCGTGATGTTTTCGTCGCCCTGGTGTGTTATTGCCCCCGGTATCTTCCTGATCCTGCTGATCTTAGGATTCAGCTTCGTCAGCGAGAATTATTCGGAGAAGGGGGTGTGACATGCTGTTATCCGTAAAAGATCTGTGCGTTGAATTCCGCGATAAAGTCGCGGTCGACCACGTGAACTTTCAGGTAGAGGAAAATGAGATCGTCGGCATCATCGGCGAGTCCGGATCCGGCAAATCGGTGTCCGCATTGTCCGTCATGGGACTGTTAAACGATGATGCGCGCGTATCGGGCAGCGCACTGTTTGACGGGAAGGACCTGTCCGAATTAAAAGTGAATGAACGGCAAATGTATAAAGGCAAGGAGATCTCGATGGTCTTCCAGGAACCGATGACGTCTTTGAATCCGTTGATGCAGATCGGACGTCAGGTGGAAGAGGTTCTGCTTTTGCATCCCGAGGTCTTCAGCGACCTGACGGAGGAGCAGAGGAAGACGAAGGTGATCGAGACCCTGCAGATCGTGGGTCTGGACCATCCGGAGCAGATCGTTTCGATGTATCCGCATGAGCTTTCCGGTGGCATGCGCCAGCGTGTCATGATCGCCATTGCCCTGATCGGACACCCGCGGCTGATGATCGCGGATGAACCGACAACAGCGCTCGATGTTCAGCTGCAGGATCAGATCCTGAAGCTTCTGAAAAAACTGAACCGTGAGATGCACATGGCGGTTCTGTTCATATCGCACAATATGAGCATCGTCCGGAATTTCTGCGACCGCATCTATGTTATGCAGAATGGTAAGGTCGTGGAGACCGGGACACCTGAGGAGATCTTCAAAAATCCGAAGGAAGACTATACGAAAGTATTGATCGCGTCGATCCCCGACGGAAGAGAACGCGAAGATAAGGACGAGGCACTAGAGGAGCCGGTCCTGGAAATAAAGGATTTTTCGGCGTTCTATCCGAAGAAGAAAAAGCATTTCTTCGAGAAGGGCGGCAGAGTCTGCATCGTAGATCACGTAAACCTGACGATCCATACCGGCGAATGCGTCGGTCTGGTCGGACGGAGCGGCTGCGGTAAATCCACGTTATCGAAGGGTATTCTCGGACTTTTGAAGGATACGGAAGGCGAAGTGATCCATCACTCGAAGCATCCGCAGATGATCTTTCAGGATCCGTACAGTTCGCTGAACCCGAAGAAAAAGATCGGCTGGATCTTAAAGCAGCCGTTGGAACTTCGTACGGATCTTACACAGGATGAGAAGAATAAACTCGTGATCGAGACGGTGCAGCAGGTCGGCCTGATGCCGGAGGTGCTGGATCGTTACCCACGTGAGTTATCCGGCGGTATGCGCCAGCGTATCTCGATCGCGATCGCCCTGGTGCAGGGTTCGAAGTTCATCATCGCCGATGAACCGGTGTCCGCGCTGGACGTAACGGTGCAGAAACAGATTCTGGAATTATTCCTGAAAGTACAGCGGGAGACAGGTATCGCTTTTCTCTTCATTTCCCATGACCGCGATGTCGTAAAACAGATGTGTCATCGCATCGTTTACATGGCAAATGGGAAGCTTTCCGACGAGGAGGAAGGGAAAGAGATACTAGACAAAGAAGCCCCGGTATGATAAAATATAAGGTGGAGTAAACCAACTCCGAAAACGCGGGAAAACAAGTGACCTGCACATTGAGAAGAAAGAGGAGATCCAATGAAACGTATCTTTTTGAAACTGAGCGGGGAAGCCCTTGCGGGAGATAAGAAAACCGGATTTGACGAGGATATTTGCCGGAATGTCGCACTGCAGGTGCGCACGGCGATCGACGAAGAAGAGGACATCCGCCTCGGTATAGTCATCGGAGGAGGAAATTTCTGGCGCGGACGCACCGGAAACGAGATCGAACGGACGAAATCCGACCAGATCGGTATGCTTGCAACGATCATGAACGCTATCTATGTATCCGAGATCTTCCGCGGCGTAGGCCTGAAGACACGTATCTTCACACCGTTTGCTTGCGGCACGATGACGACTCTGTTTTCCAAGGATGCGGCAGAGGCGGCTTTTGAGGCCGGAGAGGTTTGTTTCTTCGCGGGCGGTACGGGACATCCGTACTTCTCGACAGATACAGGCATCGCCCTTCGCGCGATCGAGATGGAAGCGGACTGCATCCTCTTAGCGAAGAACATCGACGGCGTATATGACTCGGATCCGATGATCAACCCGAACGCGAAGAAGTTCGATACACTCACATTGTCCGATGTCGTAGAGAGACGGCTCGGAGTGATCGATCTGACGGCATCGATCATGTGCCTGGAGAATAAGATCCCGCTCGCGATCTTTTCACTGAAAGAGGAAAACAGCATTGCCAACGCGATGCTAGGAAATATTAACGGTACTATCGTTACAGCATAAAGGAATGGAGGAATTGCAGTATGGATATGGATGAAGAGTTGTTCTCATATGAAGAGAAAATGGAGAAATCCTGTGATGCTTTGAATGAAGAGTATCAGGGCATTCGTGCAGGACGTGCGAACCCTGCGATCTTAAACCGCCTGCGCGTGGATTATTACGGTGTTTCCAGCACCATCCAGCAAGTGGCGAACGTCTCTGTACCGGAGCCGCGTGTGATCCAGATTCAGCCGTGGGAGAAGAGCCTGATAAAGGACATCGAGAAGCAGATCATGATCTCCGATATCGGTATCACGCCGAGCAATGACGGCCGTGTGATCCGCCTGGTGTTCCCGGAACTGACAGAGGAGCGCCGTAAGGATCTTGCTAAGGATGTTAAGAAAAAAGCGGAAAATGCGAAAGTAGCTATCCGTAACATCCGCCGCGACGCGAACGAAGCATTTAAGAAGATGCAGAAGAATTCCGAGATCACCGAAGATGAGCTTAAGGATTCCGAAGAAGAAGTTCAGAAATTGACCGATAAATACATCGATAAGATCGATAAGATGGCGGAAGCTAAGACGAAGGAGATCATGACAGTTTGATCCCCAACGGCTTTGCGAAGCCCCTCAAAACAGCCTTGCCACGCATTATTTGCCGCAAGGCTGCTTTCGATTTTTGAAATGATGAGTATAAGGGAGCAATTATGTTCAAGAGAAAGAAAAAAACCGATCTTTCGCTCGAAAATCTGACGATCCCGCAGCACGTTGCCATCATCCTGGACGGTAACGGGCGCTGGGCGAAGAAGCGCGGACTGCCGCGAAATCTGGGACATGCCCAGGGCTTTGCGACGGTTGAAAAGACCGTATTTCATGCGGCGGATCTTGGCATCAAATACCTGACTGTGTACGGATTTTCCACGGAGAACTGGAAGCGTCCGGAAGAAGAAGTCACCGGCCTGATGAATTTGTTCCGCAAATACATGAAGCGCCTTTTGAAGACCGCCCTGGAAAACGATGCCCGCGTTTTGATGATCGGTGAGCGTTCGCGCTTTCCTCAGGACATCATTGACGGGATCAATGAACTCGAAGATAAGACGAAGCAGAACGCGAAGATCACATTCACCATCGCGATCAATTACGGCGGACGAGATGAGATCACGCGTGCCGTGAATAAGATCGTGCAGGAAGCGAAGGACGGGGTTCTCACACAGCCCGTTACCGAACAGACGATCGCGGAGCATCTCGATACGAAGCTGATCCCGGATCCGGATCTTCTGATCCGCACGAGCGGCGAGCAACGCCTCTCAAACTACCTGATCTGGCAGTCTGCTTATGCGGAACTGTATTTTACCGACGTTCTGTGGCCGGATTTCTCGAAAGAGGATCTGATCGAAGCGGTTCGTTACTACAACACGCGTGACCGTCGGTTTGGCGGCTTGTCTAAGAAATAAAATTAGGGGTATGCTAAGGTGTTTATCCAAAGATTACTGAGCGGTATCGTTCTCGTTATATTGATGCTGGTGACCATTATCACCGGAAATGAAGTGCTTTTGGTCACGACTTTCCTGTTGTCTCTGATCGGCGTGTTTGAGTTCCTACGTGTCTTTAAACTCGAGAAGAAACTTCCGGGACTGTTTGCCTATGCGGCGACAGCGGGACTGTATGTCCTTTTGTATCTGGAGCGCATGGATCTTCTGGTCTTTATGATCGTGACCTTCTTTTTGCTCCTGATGTCGGTCTATGTGCTGACTTACCCGAAGTTCAACAGCGAGGCGACATTTGCTGCATTTACCGCGTTTATTTACGTAGCACTTTTGCTTTCTTACATCTATCAGCTGCGGATGGCGCCGGACGGTAAATTCTTAGTCTGGCTGATCGTCATTGCGTCCTGGGGCAGCGACACCTGCGCGTACTGTACGGGAATGCTGTGCAAGAGATTTCTGAAGACCCATAAGATGGCCCCCGTGCTCAGCCCCAAGAAATCCATCGAAGGTTTTGTCGGCGGTCTGGTCGGAGCCGGTATTCTGGGACTTGTGTACGGCATCATTTTTGCCGATAAGATGACGGTGCTCGGTTCGAGCCCTGCGCTGATGTGCATGATCCTTTGTATCGTCTGCGGAGCGATCTCTGTGATCGGCGATCTGGCTGCGTCGGCCATCAAGCGTAACCACGATATCAAGGACTACGGGAAACTGATCCCGGGTCACGGCGGAGTTCTGGATCGTTTTGATTCCATTCTTTTTGCCGCCCCTGTTGCTTTTTATGTAGCGGAGCTGTTTAGGTATATAGCACGCTAAATCCATTTTCCGGAAGGTGAATGATATGAAACGAATCGCCGTTTTGGGATCCACGGGATCCATCGGCACCCAGACACTGTCCGTAGTAGCGGACAATGCATCCGATATGAAGATCACGGCTCTCGCGGCGGCCGGAAATCGCCTGGATCTGCTCGAGGAGCAGGTTTTGCGGTTTAAGCCTGAGATCGTAGGCATCTACGACGAAAACGCCGCTAAAGCCTTTAAAACGCGGATTTCGGGCATTTCCGACTGTAAGGTCGTTGCCGGAATGGAGGGTCTCGTAGAGATCGCCGTTCTTCCGCATACCGATGTAGTCGTGACCGCGTTCGTAGGCATGATGGGCATACGCCCGACTGTTGCCGCTATACGCGCGCATAAAGACATTGCCCTCGCAAATAAAGAGACCCTCGTTACGGCCGGGCACATCATCATGCCTCTGGCGCAGAAGGAGGGCGTTTCCATATTGCCTGTCGACAGTGAACACAGCGCGATCTTTCAGTGCCTCCATAAGGAGCCGTCGAAGGATCAGTTGCGCCGTATTCTTCTGACTGCATCCGGCGGACCGTTCCGCACCTATACGAAGGAGCAGATGCAGCACATCACGGTCGCCGACGCGCTCGCACACCCCAATTGGTCCATGGGAGCGAAGATCACGATCGATTCCTCGACCATGGTAAATAAAGGCCTCGAGGTCATGGAGGCGCACTGGCTGTTTGACGCGACTTATGATCAGATCGAAGTCGTCGTTCAGCCGCAGAGTATCATCCATTCGATGGTAGAATTCAACGACGGGGCAGTGATCGCGCAGCTCGGTACGCCGGACATGCGGTTGCCCATCCTGTATGCGCTTACCTATCCGAACCGCCGCCCGTTAAACGGAGAGTATCTGGACTTCACGAAGCTTAAGCAGATCACCTTTGAGGCTCCTTCGTTTGAACGTTTCCCGGCTCTCAAACTGGCGTACGAGATCGGACGCAAGGGGGGCAATGCGCCCACCGTATTTAATGCGGCAAATGAAGTCGCAGTTGCGGATTTCCTGGCAAATAAGATCCGCTATACAGACATTTACGAGACGATCGCAAGAGCGGTCGACACCGTTCCGTATATTGCAGATGCATCGTTAGACGATATCTTCGAGACGGAACGTGAGACGCGTCGCTTGTGTGCGTTGCATGTGTAAAAAAGGAGTAACATGGATACATTTATCGGATTAATTGCGGCCATCTTTATTCTGGGCCTTTTGATATCGGTGCATGAATTCGGACACTTTATCGTTGCGAAACGGAATGGTGTACATGTTATCGAGTTTAACATCGGTTTCGGCCCGACTATTGTTTCAAAAACCATCAATGGTACGAAGTACTCGTTGCGTTGGATCCTGTTTGGCGGAGCATGTCAGATGCTCGGCGCGGACCTGGGGCTGGTAAACGAGGAAGATGAAGAATATGTGAATCTGCTGAAAGAGCAGGAAGGCAAATCCTTTTCCGAGAAATCGGTATGGGCGCGTATCGCGATACTGTTTGCAGGTCCGTTTTTCAATTTCCTGCTTGCATTCGTTCTGGCGGTCGTTTTATTTGCATTTGCCGGCGTGGATACACCGCGTGTCGGCAAGGCAATCGATGATTATCCCGCACAGGCTGCAGGCATTGAGACTGGGGATGTGATCTATTCGGTCAATGGTCATCGGATATTGACCCAGCGTGACCTTCAGTTATATATGCAGTTCAACTATAAAGAAGGACCGCTTACGGTCGTGTTTGAACGCGACGGTGAAAAACATACGGTCGAACTGATTCCGAAACTCCAGACACAGGAGATGGCAGACGAAGAAGCTAAAAACACCGTGCAGGGTTCGAAGGATGCGGATGCCGAAAAGCCTGCAGTTCCCCGCCCGCTCATAGGTATTCAGTACATGGGCAGGGAAAATGTCGGGGCGCTGAGCATCATTCGTTTAAGCGGACATGAAGTGATCTACTGGATTCGCGCGACCATAAAGAGTCTCGGTATGCTTTTCACCGGTAAAGCCTCGGTCAATGATCTGTCCGGACCTGTCGGGATCGTGGATATCATGGGCAATACGGTTACGGAGACTAAATCAGGCGGTATCGGCCTCGTATTATTGAACTTTATCAATCTGGCCATTCTGTTCTCCGTAAACCTGGGTATTATGAACTTGCTTCCCATTCCCGCACTCGACGGCGGAAGATTAATGTTTTGTTTTATCGAAGCGATCCGTCGCAAGCCCGTTTCGAAAGAAAAAGAGATGTATGTGACGCTTGCCGGAGCTCTTCTTTTGGTAGCCCTGGTCATCTTTGTATTCTTTAACGACTTAAGGAAGTTCTTTTTCTGATACAGTCAGAAGGGTGGGGAAATATGAGAGAACGTACGAAAACCGTTTCCATCGGAAACGTAGTGATCGGAGGCGGAAATCCGATCCGAATCCAGTCGATGACGAATACCCGCACCGAGGACGTGGAGGCAACGGTTTCCCAAATATTGCAGTTAGAAAAAGCCGGATGCGAGATCATTCGCTGTACGGCGGCTACGCCTGAAGGCGCCGACGCCATCGCAAAGATCAAGCCCCGCATACATATTCCCCTGGTAGCCGATATTCATTTTGATCATCGGCTTGCGATCCGTGCGATCGAAAACGGGGCAGATAAAATACGTATTAATCCCGGAAACATCGGCGGGGATGATAAGCTTCTGGAGGTCGTGAAGGCTGCACGTGAGAGAAACATACCCATCCGTGTCGGCGTGAACTCCGGCTCCCTAGAGAAGGATATCCTCGAAAAAAACGGTGGCGTTACGGCAGAAGGGCTGGTCGAAAGCGCGCTGGAGAAGGTACATCGCATCGAAGACATGGGGTATGACAACCTGGTCATCAGTATCAAGTCTTCGGATGTCATGATGTGCGTGGAAGCGCATAAGTTGATCGCAGATCAGACACTCCATCCGTTACATGTAGGCATTACCGAGGCCGGAACCGTATTTTCCGGAAATATCAAATCGGCCTTAGGCCTCGGGCTTATTCTGAGTCAGGGCATCGGTGATACCATCCGGGTTTCACTTACCGGCGATCCTGTATATGAGATCAAGAGCGCAAAACTGATCCTGCGCACGCTGGGACTTCGTAACGACGGGATAGAAGTGGTTTCCTGTCCGACTTGCGGCCGGACCAGGATCGACCTGATCGGACTGGCTGAGAAGGTCGAACGTCTGGTAGAAGATTACCCCTTGAATATCAAAGTTGCCGTGATGGGCTGCGTGGTCAATGGCCCCGGTGAGGCGAGGGAAGCAGACCTCGGAATCGCGGGCGGTGACGGCGTAGGCCTTTTGTTCCGCAAAGGCGAGATCTTACGTAAGGTACCGGAGGATCATTTGCTGGCGGCGTTAAAAGATGAACTGGATAAACTGAATGAGTAAGAAGTTTTTTGAAGTATTTAACAAACTGATGTTAAAAGAAGCATGTCGGGATGTATTTTCCGAGGTGTATATCGATCAGATGGACATGAAGATGGAGGAGCCGCAGATCCTCATCATTCGCATGCATTGCGATAATCTGATCCTGCGCCCGGACATCCTGTACTGTGCGCGCGAGATCAAACGTCAGGTTTTGGAAGATCAGACAGAAGTACATTTTGTCGAACGGTATAATCTGTCCGCACAGTATAACCTGGCGAATCTTCTGGAAATATATAAAGACAGTTTGATGGATGAAGTCTTCTCCATCATGCCTTCCGTGGCTGTCCACCTGAATAATGCCGAGTGGAAAGCGGAAGGAAATATATTGACGATCACGACGTGCAAGAGTGAAGTGATCGAAAAAAAGATCGAATGTTTCAGGAAACGTTTGCAGCAGATCTTTCTCGAACGTTTTACCATGGAGGTCGATGTCCGCGTGGTCACGGACGAGCGGATAAAACTTCGTTCGGTGAACATGCCGTCCCGCAAAGACGAAGAGGCGTTCCTGGACTACGAAACGGTTTCCGATCTGCCCTCGTATGATTCGGATGGTATGCCGTACATTTCTTCGGAGGATAACGATACGCCGGCGGTCGAAGGTTTGGCACAGGATGCGGATACTCAAAAAGCACCTGACGTTAAGGAAACTGCCCGTGATAGTGTTAAGGCTGCGGAACCTTCCGCGAAACCTTCTAAGCCGAAAGACGAAAAGAAGACAGAAACTAAGAAAACCGAAGAGAAGATGCCTGCACAAACTGAACCGAAGGCTACGGTCGGCCGTTGGAGCCGAAATGCCCGTAAGGGTGATAAGGACGGAAAATTCAATTCGCAGCCGCGACGTTATCGCGGGTATGAAGGACTTCGCGATACATCGGATGAGAACGCCGTTTTCGGTCCTTCCTTTCGTTCCCCGGATGCGTTTACGCCGATCAATACCCTGTACTCGGATGTAGGCGAGGTATTTATCTACGGACAGGTCTTCGGGATCGAAACCCGGGAAGTCAGCAACGGAACGAAAACGATCGTCACTTTCTGTGTGACCGATTTCACCGACAGCATCCGCTGCAAGATGTTCATCGCGACCGAAGATATGGCCGAGTTCAAGAACTTATTAAAGGATAAGATGTTCATTGAACTGTGGGGTATTTGCCAGTACGACAGCTACGATCACGACTACGAGATCGCGTCCGTGCGTGCCATCAAAAAGTCTGCAGATAAACGAGCGACGCGTGTCGACGATGCGCCTGTTAAGCGTATCGAACTGCATTGCCATACAAAGATGAGCGAGATGGATGCGGTTTCCGAAGCCGGCGATCTCGTGAAGCAGGCCGTGAAATGGGGACATTCTGCATTGGCAATCACGGACCACGGCGTCGTGCATGCATTTCCCGATGCCATGCATGCCCTTGAGAAGGGCTCCGATTTTAAGGTCATCTACGGCGTGGAAGGCTACCTCGTCGATGACTTTAAGCACACGGTCAATGACAGTCAGGGACAGAGCCTTACAGACACGACCTTCATCGTTTTCGATATCGAGACGACCGGTTTCTCGCCGATCTACAACGATATCATCGAGATCGGCGCCGTGAAGGTGCGTAATAACGAGATCGTTGACCGTTTCTCCGAGTTCGTAAACCCGAAGAAACCGATCCCGTACCGCATCGAGAAACTGACCAGCATCAACGATGCGATGGTCATGGACGCGCCGACCATCGACGTGATCCTGCCGCGTTTCTTGGAGTTCGTCGGAGACGGCGTGCTTGTTGCACATAATGCGGAATTCGATGTCGGTTTCATCAAGCAGAAGGCGAAGAATCTGGGCATGTCCTTCGATGGCACCTGGATCGATACCATCGGTATGGCGCGCAGCCTGCTTCCGCATCTTTCGCGTTACCGTCTGGATACGGTGTGTAAGGAACTCGGCGTTACGAACGCCCATCATCACCGTGCGGTAGACGATGCCGAAGCTACGGCGGAGATCTTCCAAAAGCTTTGCGATATGCTGGCAGATAAAAACATCACGAACGTGGATGAACTGGAACAGAACTGCAAGATCTCCGAGGAAGCGATCCGTAAGCTTCCCATGTATCACGTTGTTTTACTGGCGCAAAATGAGACCGGCCGCGTGAACCTGTACCGCATGATCTCATTTTCCCATTTGAAATATTTCGCGCGTAAGCCGCGTATCCCGAAGAGTATGCTGGAGCAGTATCGCGAAGGCATCCTGGTCGGTTCCGCCTGTGCGTCGGGCGAACTGTTTGAAGCCTTGATCCGCGGTGAGTCGGACAATGAACTGGGCCGGATCGCGTCGTTCTACGACTATCTGGAGATCATGCCGTTAGGCAATAACCAGTTCCTGATCGACGACGAGGATTACGACAATATCAACAGCAAAGAAGACCTGATGGATCTGAACCGTAAGGTGATCGAACTCGGAGAGAAGATGGAAAAACCCGTTGTGGCGACGGGCGATGTTCACTTCCTGGCGCCCGAAGATGAGATCTATCGTCGCATCATCACCTTCGATAAGATCGAAAAAGAAAAACCGCAGCCTCCGCTTTATTTTCATACGACAGCGGAGATGCTGGAAGAATTTTCTTATCTCGGTGCGGAGAAGGCGTACGAGGTCGTTGTGACCAATACACATAAGATCAGTGACCGGATCGAGAAGATCTCACCGGTCCGTCCCGATAAATGTCCGCCGGTCATTGAAAACTCTGATACGGAGCTTCGTGAAAGCTGCCATGCGAAGGCGGAATCCATTTACGGTTCGCCGCTTCCGGACATCGTCCGGGAACGCCTGGATAAAGAGTTGAACTCTATCATTTCGAACGGCTATTCGGTCATGTATATCATTGCCCGTAAGCTCGTTTTGAAATCCAATGCGGATGGTTACCTGGTTGGCTCACGTGGTTCCGTAGGGTCGTCGCTGGCTGCGACGATGTCCGGCATCACGGAGGTCAATCCACTCAGCCCGCATTACTATTGCACACAGTGCCATTACTCGGACTTCGATTCCGAGGATGTTAAGAAATACGGCGGAGGCTTAGGCTGTGGCTGTGATATGCCCGATAAAATCTGCCCGAAGTGCGGTGCGAAGTTGAAGAAGGACGGCTTTGATATTCCGTTCGAGACCTTCCTCGGTTTCGAAGGAAATAAGGAGCCCGATATCGACCTGAACTTCTCGGGTGAGTACCAGAGTAAGGCGCATGCCTATACGGAGGTCATTTTCGGTGAAGGCCATACGTTCCGCGCAGGAACCATCGCGACGGTCGCCGAGAAGACCGCTTACGGTTACGCAAAGCACTATTTTGATGATCACAGCGAGTCCAAACGGAGTTGTGAACTCGATCGTATCTCCGCAGGCTGCGTCGGCATTCGCCGCTCGACGGGCCAGCATCCCGGCGGCATCATCGTTTTGCCGCACGGCGAAGAGATCTATTCATTTACACCGGTCCAACATCCGGCCAATGATATGACCACGTCGATCATCACGACCCATTTCGATTATCACTCGATCGATCACAACCTGTTGAAACTCGATATTCTGGGACACGATGATCCGACCATGATCCGTTTTCTGGAGGACGTTACAGGCCTGTCCGCGAAGGATTTTCCGCTCGATTCTCCGGAGGTCATGTCATTGTTCCAGAATACGGATGCTCTCGGTGTGGCACCGGGATCGCTCTTAAACTGTAAGCTGGGCTGCCTCGGTATTCCGGAGTTCGGCACCGACTTCGCCATGCAGATGGTTATCGATGCGAAGCCGACCTGCTTCGCCGACCTGATCCGTCTGTCCGGCCTTTCCCATGGTACCGACGTATGGCTGGGCAATGCGAAAACCCTCATCGATGAAGGTACCGCGACCATTCAGACCGCCATCTGTACACGTGACGATATCATGATCTACCTGATCAGTAAGGGCCTGGAGCCGAACCTGGCATTTATCATCATGGAGAGCGTGCGTAAAGGTAAGGGCCTGAAACCTGAGTGGGTGGAGACCATGACTGCGCACGGTGTGCCGGACTGGTACATCTGGTCCTGCAAGAAGATCAAATACATGTTCCCGAAGGCACACGCCGCGGCCTACGTTATGATGGCATGGCGTATCGCGTACTGTAAGATCTTTTATCCTCTAGCGTATTACGCGGCCTTCTTCAGTATCCGTGCTGTCGGCTTCTCGTATGAAGTCATGTGCATGGGTTATCCGAAACTGAAGGCTACGCTGATGGAGTTCTGGAACCGGTACACGCATAATAAAAACGATCTGTCCGTGAAGGAACAGGATATGCTGCGTGATATGCGTATCGTGCAGGAGATGTACGAACGTGGGTTCGACTTTATGCCGATCGATCTGTACCGCGCGAAAGCGGATCGCTTCCAGATCATTGACGGCAAATTGATGCCGTCCTTCATGTCGATCGACGGCATGGGTCAGAAAGCTGCGGAAAGTTTGGAAGCTGCGGCAAAGGATGGTCCCTTCGTCTCAAAGGATGATCTGAAGGACCGTGCGAAGCTTTCAAAGACATTGATCGATAAGATGGACGAGTTGGGACTTTTGGGAGGCATCCCGGATTCCGCCCAGTTCTCGTTGTTTGACGGATTTTTATAGAATAGTTCGTTCGCTTAGGACGATAAGTGAGGAGTATAGATATGGATATGGAACCTGATTTTATTACATTGACCGTCGGAAAACAGAAGACGATCGCGTTGATCGCCCATGACGGAAAGAAACCGGAATTGATCGAATGGTGCAAGAAGCACGCGAAGATCCTGAAAAACCATAAACTGGTCGGTACAGGAACGACCGCGCGTATGATCACGGACCGCACCGGACTGACGGTAAAAGGTTATAATTCCGGCCCGCTGGGCGGTGACCAGCAGATCGGTGCCCGTATCGTTGAGGGGAAGATCGATATGATCGTATTCTTTTCGGATCCTCTGACGGCGCAGCCGCACGATCCCGACGTAAAGGCGCTTATGCGTATCGCACAGGTATACGATATCCCGATGGCGATCAGCCGTGCGGGTGCGGATTTCATGATCACTTCGAGTTACATGAATAAAGAATACGATCACGACATCATTAACTTTAAGAAAAACATCGAAAACCGCGCTGAGACCCTGTGATCGCAAATGCATGGCCGGTCAGGACCTTTAGGGTGAGCCGGCGGAACGCATAATAATGAGATCTACGTTTTAGCACTTAAAGAGAAACTTTATGTGGAGCATTAGCAGGAGGAAATATGTACCGACACATGGATGAAACAGAGATCGAGATCGGCAGATTGTCGGACTTGAGAATGGTACATTTTTACAATCTGATATCCAAGCATGATGAGGTTGGAGCCATCGCGGTTTATGACGACGAGGACCGGCAACTGAACTTGTGTGCGCTCGATAAACATTACGACAAACTCTTAGAGAAGGTCGTGACCAGCTATCGGACACAGGACGACCGGGATCTGATCGTTATGGATGAAGAGACTCGGACACTGCTGTCGGCTATGCTGCAGGAAATGCCTGCGGCGGATTCCTCGCACTTTTGGGGCGATGTCCCGGACGCGAAGATCCAGAAGACCCCGCAGATCGATCCGGGCAGTTACCTCGATCACATGGTGATCCCGATTCTGCGGTATTATATCCGGGAATTGCATCATCTGTTCGATCTGCCTCTCGAATGGAAATACCTGACTTCGTCATGGCACGGCCGTGGTATGCTGGAAGGTGTGGCGAATGAAACTGCCATCCACATGCCATATCGAATCGCGAGATGGAAAAACGGTGAATATGAGATCCTGATCGGAAACTATCTGGGAAAAACACATCGTTTGAGTATTCGCATTGTTTTTGAGAGACTGGCTTTGCGTGCTTATTTTTCGTGTCCGGCCTTCGGGCTTAATGGTTACAGTATATATGCCATCTCAACGCGTGAACGGGTAGTAAAAGAAAAGACGAGCATTTCCGTCGGCGGGAAGGTTTTCTATGAGAATGCCGATACGTTGCAGGCGATGAAGCCGGACGCAAGGGAAGCATTATTTCGAAAAATCGGGCAGGAGCAGCTGGCCGGATTCTTTCAAACTCCGCCGGAAACGACCGAAGTTGTCGAATTTCCGTGGGGACATCACTGGGTCTTTTCTGTTGCAGATCGCTTTGATGACGCCTTGCAAAAACAGGATGTAGAAGTCGGGTACCTGGTCATGGAGGATCGGTATAACATAATCCGAAAACAAAGCTTTTCACACATCGTCGGACGAAAGAATAAAGTCGAGTTGGATGCGCGGTGTGCATGCGGCGATATTTTCGTACGAAAAGATAAAGCATCGCAGTTGCAGATCGCATTTGAAGATACCGGATATGGTTCTTTTGGAAGTTATAAAGAACGGTATTCCGGGCAATATCTGATTAAAGAAATATAAGCATACCTATACAGGAGATCAACATGGGACTGTTTGGAAAAAAACGATCGAACGCGGATTCGAACCAGAGCCGCAGATTAAAGAATTTGATCGAGGAAGAAACGAATCGCGAGGATGAAGACCTTCAATTCCTTACGTATCTGTATAAGATCAAGGATGGCGAGTTAGAGCCGAATATTCGGCCGATGAGCCTGTTTCTCGATGTGGTCGAGATGGTCATGAGTAATCCGTTAGACTTCAAATCCGGAGAACGCGTTGCTTACATATATCGCGCAGAGCGTATCTACAAAGAACTCTTCATCTATGATGAGGAGACGCCGAATGCGGAAGAACTCCAGCGGGTTTTCGTTGAATTGTTTGACGAGGGCGGAGCGATCGCGCTGAATCTGTTCCATGCCGGCCTGCTCCATTCGTTTTACGATAAGAGTAACTATATCTTTCTGGTCAATGCGATCGACCAGTATCCCAACCTTCGCGAGGTATTTACGGCCCTGTGTGACTATGGCATTTCCGTTCGCGAGTACTATATCGATGATAGTGAATACCTGTCGAACCTGATCCGCGTCGCGAAAGAATTGTCCGATGCGGCTCCTATGCAGTATGACAGCATCACGTCTGCGGAGATCACGAAGGTGCAGCGGATGAACGGCATCTACAATATCGATGCCGTGGATATCGCACGCGCGGAGAAGCAGCTGCAGGAGACCCGTCATATCATGGAACACAGCCTCGATGTGATCACGCAGATGGATCAGAGAAGCAAGCAGCTGCAGGAGATCATGGAGGAGGTAACGACCTCGATCCAGGATATCGGCCGCAGAGAAAAAGATATCATGCAGAAAAATGCAGAGACCTACCAGAAGGATCTGCTCACAGAATACAAAAATGAGATCAAAAATCAGAAGAAGCAGATCGCGTTCGAGAAAAGCGAATTCGTGAAGCAGATGTTTGAGGATGCCGAGATCGAACTGGAGCAGCTGCGTACTACGGCGAAAACGATCTCTTCCTCGACGACTCTGGAGATCACGAAAATGAACCAGGAGGCGGAAAAGGTTCTGCGCCGCGTGCAGCGCATGGTCAATGATGACGAGGAAGTCCGCCGTATCCTGAAACAGGCTGATGATAATCAGGAGTTTATGCGGAAAGTATCGCAGATCGAGATGTTCAATGAAAGGAACCTCGCAGCGATCGAACAGGTAGTCACGAACCAGGCGCGTGTAACAGCTGCGGAAGCGGAAGCACAGGCAGTTGCCGCAGCACAGCCTACGGTTATTGTTTCACAACCTTCTATGGGCGCTGCAACGCAGGAACCGACGGTGATCACCGTACCACAGGATGCATCCGCGAATATTCGCACGGCTGACGATCAAGTCGACTATACGGTAAACCCGCTTTTGGATCCGGAGATCCCGTTTAAGGATCGTTTCGAACTGGTTATGCGCGAAAAGAAGCGCCGCATGCAGAAAGGCGAGCATTTCCATGAGATGTTCGATGATGTTCTGATCGCGCTGATGGAGGATGCGAACCCGTACCTGATCGGTCCGTCCGGCTGCGGAAAAACATACATGGTCCGTCAGCTGACGGAACTGTTGAACCTGGATTTCATTGACATCGGATACATCAACGAGGAGTATGATATTCTGGGCTTCCAGACAGCGACCGGTGGCTACAGTACGCCGAATTTCTATCTTTGCTATAAGTATGGTATGGTTGCCTTCTGTGATGAATTGGACAATGGTAACAGCCGTGCGACGGTTAAACTGAATTCGTTCCTTTCGAACGTAAAGAATGCCAGCTATAATTTCCCGAACGGGGAAAATGTACGGAGACATTCAAACTTCCGCATTATCGCTGCCGGAAATACATCCGGTAACGGCGCCGACGCGAACTACAACACGCGTGAGAAGATCGAAGAGTCTGTTCAACAGCGTTTCTTGCCGATCTATGTCAATTATGACAACGAGGTGGAAAAAGCGATCCTGATCGATTATCCCGATTGGTTTAAGTTTATCGTGCTATTCCGAGCCGCTACCACCGCATGGGGCGAAAGCAGCGGAATGGGCGAAGCGTCCGGTATATTGACCACAAGAGATGCAGCCCATATTAAGCAGTATTTGGATAACGACAGCTTCGATACATTGAAGATCATAAAGTATGAATTCATCCAGACGAAGGATCTGGATTATCTCCTGTTTTTGGAGAACTATATGAAAGATCGGATCGCCTCATTTCCGGAGGCAATGGAGATCTTTTTGAACTTTGCGGATCAGGTCGAAAGGATCCGGGAGAAAGGCGGACGTAGGTAATGGAATTGGATAACCAATGTGTTATCGAAAGACACGGAGGAATGTATATATACAAGATGCGGTTTCGTTCCCTCAGTGAAGTGGAGCGTTATTTGCGTGCGAATCCTCCGGTCAATTCTGAGATCTTCTACAGTCAGAAGAGCATTACTGCTGCGCAGCAGTTCGCCGGAGAGCCCCTGGATAAAGCCATTCGGTATTGTCTGGGTGGATATGATAATAATTTCGCACGCTTCCTTCAGATCAAAAAAGAGATCGATCGGGTGAATTTGAAACGAAACCATAACCGAAAGACGGTTGCTTCGGTGGTTGGTTCACGGCCGAATGTTCCCGCCTTTATCGCCGGAGTACCGAAAACGATGTATCGTATGGAAAGAGTGCAGGAGAAGAAGTTCATCGAGATATATATGGATCTGACCTATGACCATACGACCGAAGAAGAACAGATCGTCAGCCGGGGGATCCTGACGCTGAATTTGATCTCGCTATTGGAGGAACAGGGCATCTATGTGAACTTCAAGGTGTTTGAATGTTGCTATGTAAACGATGAAGTATTCTATGTCGAGATCGATCTGAAGAAGCCCGAGGAGCGTATCAACGTGCAGAAATGCTATTATCCGATGTGTGGTAAAGAATTCTTACGCCGGGTGCTGGTCCGGATCATGGAATCGGTACCGTTTAAACGGAATTGGTACCTAAGCTACGGAACGGTCATGAATGAGCGCCAGATCCGTTCCGTACTCGACATTCCGGATGATAAGATCATGATCTTAGCTCCGAAAGCGATGGGCATTCTGGGAAAAAATATCTATGAGGACGCAGATGCTTTTTTGAGCAGGATCAAGTTGAAAGAAGAGATCAGTTTTCCGTCGTATCGTAAACTGGATGAGGAATAATGATGGCTACCGTTTATCAATATCATGGAAATCAAATAGAACTGGTGCGAGCGTTCGAACAGTTGGATTTTTCGGATTCCGGTATCATTATGAAACTGGGTCAGCATGCACAGGTCAATATCTCCACGCTTTCCGAGAGCGTGCTGTCCCGCACGAAATCTCTGCGCACCCAGGATATCATTACAACACTGGAGCAGACGATCGATGAGCTCTCGCGATTCCAAAAGAAGGACACGACCGGCAGATGGCGACTGACATTTTCCAGAAAGCGCGCCAATGACCGTGCATTCCTTAACTGGTGCCGGAACGTAGAAGGACGAATGGACGTTGTTTCGGAGCGCTTGCGTGAGCATCAGGTATACCTGATGAAAAACATCGTGATGCTCGAAGAATATGGGCGTATGAATAATACGAGCGAAGCGGAACTGGAGGAAGCCATTTCGATCGGCCATACCGCCATTCTTCACATGGCGGAGGAGAAACAGGCAGCCATGGAGGCGAACCTGGACGTCGATCCGGATGATCTCGAAGTATATTGGGTAGAGAGAAACCATCAACGCGAGCGTATTGAACTTCGTATCCAGGAATTGCAACTGTCCCGTCAGGTATCCCGCCAGCTGGATGAGCAGCTGAAGCTGCTTAAGTATAACCAACAATCCATGGCGGATAAGATCCAGGGCGTCTTATGGAATACCATGGTCCTTTGGAAGAACCAGGTGGCCCTGATGATGGAACAGGGGCGCGGGGATGACCGCGATCAGGCAGCCATTGACCAGCGGAATAAGGAACTGATCGAGCGCTTTTCCGAGATGGTACGACTGAAGAAGGAAGACGACGAAATGCTCGATCAGATGACACAGACGAGTATGCAATAGTGCCTGTGAATACGGAGATATAAAATGAAAATATACGTGGATTATGATGATTGCCTATGCGAAACCGCGAAGGCATTTACCAGGATCGCCGATCTTCTCTTTGGTAAGAAAGTGCCCTATGAGAAGGTGCGCTTCTTTTCCTTACAGGAGTCGTTTGAACTCAACGATGAAGAGTATAAAGAACTGATGGAGTACGGACACCGTCCGGAGGTCCTGATGGCATATGAAGAGACTCCCGGAGCAGCACATACACTGAATGCATGGATCGATCAGGGACATGAGGTATATATCATCACCGGCCGGCCGTTCACTTCTTATGAAGCTTCCCGCAGATGGCTGGATGAGCACGGCCTTACGCGAATCAAAATGTATTGCCTGGATAAATATGGCAGACATCCATCTGCGGCAGAAAGCGATTATAATATGACGATGGAAGAGTACTATCAGCTGAAGTTTGACGTCGCTATCGAGGACTCGCCGCTGGCTTTTCGTTTCTTCGATCATTTACCCGAAATGAATGTACTGGTTTTCGACCGTCCGTGGAACCGGGCAGATCGCCTGCCGGGATCGAATTATACTCGCTGCACGGACTGGGATACGATCAAAAAAATGGTTGACACGCTGTTGACAAGCGAACCCATGTAAGAATTTGTAACACAAATGTAATAGAAGTTTAATGGTTATTTTGTACGCAGGGTGGTATAATAAATTCATCCTGTTAAGGATCCGGACAGGAGAATAATTCGACTGTAAAAGGAGAAAAAGATGAACCAAAAGAAACTCAGTTTCACAAATGTAGCAAAGAAGATCCTGTTACCGATGATCGCGATCATGACGGTCGTTTTGGTAGCGCTTTGGAATGGGAAGAGTGCAGAAGCAGCTAGTTCGGAAACTAAGACGTTGTTTAGTCCTGGTGGAACACTTACCTATTCGATCTCGGCAAGTAACTCGATTTCTGAAAATGTAAGCTGGATATCTGTTTCAAGAACATCAGCGACTTCGATACGTATCAATGTATCTGAAAATCCTACTTTGGATAAAAGAACCGGATATGTTTATATCAAGAGCGGTAATACTACTGTACGTACCATTAGAATTGATCAAATGGGTGATGTTTATTTTGATTTCGATAATTTTCCGCTTTATGAATTAAGTTCAGGATCGACAACGAATGGTTATGTTATAGTCGGTACAAGCCGCGATGTTGAAGTAAGATCATCAAACAACAATTGGGTACATATCACAGTATCTAACAACCAAAAATCAAAGTATTATGTAAATGGAAATCATATCGGCTATAAGGTTCCTGTTAAGATCGTCATTGATCGAAACACGACCAGAAGAAACCGTCACGCAGACATCACCATTGGCTATAAGTATAGTGAACCACAGATGGCTTATACTTTGTATCAGAGTAGCCACTCCTATTAATGTTTCGCTTTTGAGCCACGAGTCTGACAGGATCTCTTTGAGTATCTGTCATATAGCATTCAAGTGAAGTGGCTGAAGAACAAAAATAATAAAAATCGCCGCAATTTTATATTTGCGGCGATTTTTTAACTATTTCTCTGAAAGCATCAGCATCAGTTCGTTGCTGCGTTCGATGAACTTCGTCATGCGGTCGGCTTCCAACGGTGCGTGGGAGATCATGGCCAGATCGTAGAGCTGCTCGCAGATCTTTGTGGAAAGATCGCCCTCGGGAAGAGTCTGTAGCTTCTGAACCAGAGGGTGGTTCGTGTTCAGGATGAGGCTCAGGCTGTTTTGCTCAAACATGGAGGAGTCCATGCCGTACATCGCATACATCTTCATCATTTCCTGCATGCGGCGGCCTTCTTCGGACATGGTCATCATGGAAGCGATGGCCGGGTTCTTCAGTGCGTAAGCCTTGACGTCGAGTTTATCGTTGTTCAGTGCCTTCTTAAAGAGGGCAGCGAGTGTTTCATTGGCCTTTGAGAGGGCATCCGCGTCGGTCTCGGCATCCTTAAAGGAGTCGGTGAGATCGGAGTCGATGCGGATGAATTTGACTTCTTTATTCTGCTGCTCCAGGAAACTGATGAAGGGTGTATCGATGTTGTGCGTCAAGAGGACGGCGTCGATCTTTGCTTCACGGAACATGTGGATGTACTGGCCCTGATCCTTCTCGTTTGTCACATAGAAGATCTGGTTCTTATGCTCAGCCTCGTTTTCCTTCAGGCAGTCCTCGAGGGTCAGATATTTTCCGTCGAGGTTTTTGAACAGGAGATAGTCCTTCATCTTCTCGGCGAACTTGGAATCGCGGATGCAGCCGAACTTGATGAAGGGGCTGATGTCGTCCCAATATTTCTCGTAGGACTCCCGGTCGGTCTTGCACATGCCGGAGAGTTTGTCTGCGACTTTTTTCGTGATGTAGTCGGAGATCTTCTGAACGAAACCATCGTTCTGAAGTGCGCTACGGGAAACGTTCAGCGGCAGATCCGGGCAGTCAATGGTACCCTTTAAGAGCATCAGGAAGTCCGGAATGACCTCTTTGATATTGTCCGCGATGAATACGCGGTTGTTGTATAATTTGATGGTTCCTTCAATGGTATCATATTCGGTATTGATCTTCGGGAAATACAGGATACCCTTTAAGTTGAAGGGGTAATCCATGTTCAGGTGGATCCAGAAGAGCGGCTCCTTGAAATCCATGAATACCTTGTGATAGAACTCTTTGTATTCGTCATCGGTGCACTCGTTCGGGTGCTTTGCCCAAAGAGGTGTTACATCGTTGATCGGCTCGGGTGTCTTCAGGACTTTTTTGGTCTTCTTAGGCTTTTCTTCGGCATCTGCCTTCGCCTCTTCAGCATCGGAAGTCTCAGCATTGGCCTCGTCTTCCTTAGCGTCGGCAACTTCGACTACGTCCGCCTCGTCCTCGTCGGGAACTTCTTCGTATTCCGGTTCCTTCGTTTCATCGGTCAGGTAGATCTCGATGGGCATGAAGGAGCAATACTTCTCGATCACTTCGCGGACGCGCCCCTCGTTTGCAAATTCAACGGAATCCTCGTTAAGATAGAGCGTGATGATGGTGCCGCGGCCTTCCTTCTCGATCGGAGCCATCTTATAGGTCATGCCGTCGTCGGACTCCCAGCCGACCGCCTTCGCGCCTTCCTTGTAGGACAGGGACTCAATAGTCACCTTATCCGCTACCATGAAGGAAGAGTAGAAGCCGAGACCGAAGTGACCGATGATCTGGTCCTCACCGGCCTTATCCTTATACTGGTTCAGGAAGTCGACTGCACCGGAAAATGCGATCTGGTTGATGTATTTTTCGATCTCTTCCTCATCCATGCCGATACCGTTATCGATCACTTTCAACGTCTTCTCGGTAGGGTTAACGATGACGGAGACTTTGAAGGTCTCGTCGTCGCCGAGGTCTGCCTCGCCCATCATGGAGAGCTTCTTCAGTTTGGTGATCGCGTCGCATCCGTTGGAGATGAGCTCACGAATGAAAATGTCGTGATCGGAATATAACCATTTCTTAATGATCGGGAAGATATTCTCGCTGTTGATCGAGAGATTTCCCTTCTTAGTCTTTGTTGTTTTCGCCATGTATCTATACCTCCAAAACAATTAAGTACATCTGGATATTTCGGGCGGAAAATGCTACATTTTCATGACCCGATAATCAGTTTACCGCGGTTTGAATCGAATGTCAAGAGAAAAATAGCACTCGACCGCCGAGAGTGCTAACAAATATTGTTTCTTGCGTGCTACTGGGTTTTGTGGTATGATAATCGTGATGATTCTAACCTCATGGAGTATAAGATGCAATACGTTTTGATCGCATTCGCTGTTTTGCTTTTCATAGCGCTTACCTTCTTCGTGATCTCGCATTTCGAGAAGAGCAGGCTGACTTGTCCGGTCTATCAGGTGAGCGATCCGCGTGTGCCCGAAGCATTTGCCGGAAAACGCATCGTATTCCTTTCGGACCTGCATAGTTGCACCTTCGGCAGGAAAAATCAAAAACTGTATGAGGCGATCGACAATGCGAAGCCGAACCTGGTTCTGATCGGCGGTGACATGATGGTCGTCAAAAGCTGGTCGCAGAAGGATTTCGCGGTGACTCGCGACCTGCTCGCGCATCTAAGCGGCCGTTATCCGGTCTACTATGCGCCCGGAAATCACGAGCAGCGCATGAAGGAGAAGCCGGAAGCGTACCCGGAGTGGTTTTCGTCGTTTTTGGATATCCTTGCCGAATTTCATGTACCTTATCTGGAAAATGAGACTCTGGCGCTGAAGACGGGTGTTGAAGGAAACATCCTGCCTGCAGAAGATGCAGAAGAGGAGGATGTCATCCTGCTTTCCGGTCTGGCGCTGGACATGCATTACTATAAAAAACTGCTTCTGCACAGGAAGGCCCGTTTTTCCGCGGAGGACTTGCAGAAACTCTTACCGAAGGTCGACGATAAGAAGCATTTTCATATCGTTCTGGCACATAATCCGCTCTATGTTCCGGTCTATGCAGCCAGTTATGCTTCCCTGTTTTTGTGCGGCCACATGCATGGCGGCTGTGTCCGCCTGCCGCTCATCGGGGCGACGATCTCGCCGCAACTCGAACTGTTCCCGCGTTATGCAAAGGGATATAAGATGGCGAGTGATACACACGTGATCGTAAGCGCGGGTCTGGGCACCCATTCGATCAACCTGCGGGTCAATAATCCGCCGGAGCTGGTGATCATTGACCTTAAGCGTAATTGATATTAGGAGTAACCATGGATCTTTCATTTAAACTGGAGGTGTTTGAGGGCCCGCTGGACCTTCTGCTGCACCTGATCGAAAAGAATAAGGTCAGCATCTACGATATTCCGATCGTACTGATCACCGACCAGTATCTGGACTACGTCTCGAAGATGGAAACGCAGAATCTGGACATTGTCAGTGAGTTCATGGTCATGGCGGCGACTCTGATCGACATTAAGTCGCGTATGCTGCTGCCACCCGAAGAAGATGAAAACGGCGAGGAGATCGACCCGAGAGAAGAACTCGTGGCGCGCCTCGTGGAATATAAGATGTATAAGACATTGTCCGCGCAGTTGAAGGAACAGCTGCTCGAGGCATCGAAGCGCTTCTACAAAGCGCCGTCCATCCCGGAGGAGGTCTCCAAATACAAGCCTCCTGTCGACATGGATGAACTGCTGGCAGATGTAACGCTGACGAAGCTGCACGATGTGTACCGCATGGTCATGCGACGTCAGGTCGATAAGATCGACCCCGTCCGCAGTAAATTCGGCACCATCCAGAAGGAGAAGATCAAACTCTCCGACAAACTGTCGTTTATTCAGAAGATGGCGAGCGGCAGCCGGAAGAAGTTTTCGTTCCGCGAACTGTTAGAGAAGCAGGAGAGCCGCACGGAGATCGTAGTTACGTTCCTTGCGGTACTGGAGCTGATGAAGCTCGGCGCGGTTGAAACGACGCAGGAGGAACTGTTCGGCGATATCGAACTGGAATGGAAGGCGAACGAAGGTTCCGTCGAGCTTTCGGCAGAAGATCTTGCGATGTACGATGAATGATGAAATGAGGAATTACAAACATGTTTTTTGAAGATACAGAGTTCGAGGATATCCACGCTGAGGCAGAGTCCGAAGAAGCGCTTGCAGAGCAGGAATTCTCCGAGGATGAAGAGCGCCAGCTTTCTTTTGGCATGGAGGAGCCCGAGGTTCCGAAACTGAATTATACCGAGTCCTGCTCCGCGATCGAGGCAATCCTCTTTACGATGGGTCAGGCGGTCGAGATCTCCGTTCTGGCACAGGCCCTGGACCTCACGGAGAAGGAGGTTCGCAACCGCCTGAATTCCCTGCAGGAGGATTATCTGACACCTCGTTGCGGCATCATGCTGGTCTATTTTGAGGATAAGGTGCAACTTTGCACGAAGAAGGAATTCTATCCCTTCCTGATCCGCATTGCGGCTACGCCGCGTAAGCAGGTCCTGACTGAGGTCATGCTGGAGACATTGTCCATCATTGCTTATAAGCAGCCTGTCACAAAGGGCGACATCGAGCGAATCCGCGGCGTCAAGAGTGATTTTGGTGTAAATAAACTTTTGGAGTACGGCTTGATCGAAGAGGTGGGGCGCCTCGATGCTCCGGGCCGTCCGGTCCTGTTCGCTACCAGCGAAGAGTTTCTGCGACGCTTCGGCATGAGTAGCACCGATAAATTACCGCACATGGACGAAGAGCAGATCGAGACCATTAAGGAAGAAGCAGAAGAAGAGATCGAAGTGAAAATATAAAAAAGAGATCCGGCTTACTGATATGTACCCTCTTTACTGGA
>DBXX01000067.1:43979-46336 GCA_002309675.1 Lachnospiraceae bacterium UBA1201 | reverse complement strand
ATACCGGGATCCGAGATGATGAGTGCATCCACGTCGCCGGCTTTTTTGAGTTCGTTGAAGTAGGCTTCCGCCTCGGCAATGTCGCTGTTATGTGCGAGGATGTTCGCCGTGACGTAAAACTTCACGCCATGCGCGTGCGCATAACGAATACCCTCGGCCATGTCTTCCATGGAGAAATTCTTCGCCTTCGCCCGCAGGCTAAAGGCCTCACCTCCCACATAGACGGCATCGGCGCCGAAGTTCACTGCGCTGTATAACACCTCCAGGCTTCCCGCCGGAATCAGCAGTTCCACATTTCGTCTCATCGTAACTCCCTGATGCTAAGCGGGATCTGCCCGCTCATCTTGTATAAAAATCTCTGTTTCCGTCAGGGCCGGCAACATGCGCCGGCCCCGATGGTTTATTCTGTATAACCGAAGCCCAGGATGGTGAAATCCTTCGCTTCGTCTCCGGGCGCAGGCGCTACCGTGATCACGTATTCCGTGCGCTCCTTACTTTCCGCCAAAAGCTTCACATTGCAGTGTGTCCATCCGTTGATGTGCGGATCTGCCGTGAAGACCTCCGTGCCGTTTACTGTGACTACTGCCTTACCGGTCGATGCGCTTCCGCTATCCTTAAACACCAGGAAGACTGCACGCGCCGAAAGTTTCAGTTCGAAGGGCTCCGAGCCGGCACCTACCGGGCGCTTCCAGTTGTCGGCAAATTCCGGGGTCGGGATCACATTCAGGTCCCGCTCCACATACTGCAGGTCCGGATCCTTCTCGGTAAAGGAACCTTCGTTCACGCAGATACCGTCCGGATACACGTCCGCGCGTTCGAGCAACTTGATGCCGTCAAATGTCGGTCCGCAGCAAGGGTAGGCTGCCGCCTTCGTATAATCGTCTGCAAGGGAAGCGTCGCTGCGGGAGAACCCGTTGAGGGATGCATCCGCCAGAACGACGTCAAACAGATTCAACAAACAGTCACTCATCACGATGTGACCCATGTTCGTCGGATGGAAGGTATCATAGAAATACTGGCGTTTCGAGATCACACGGCCATCGTTCTGCGGTTTATCGAACTGCGGAACGACCGCGTTTTTCACGCTCACCATCGGAACTCCATACGCGGTTCCGATCGGGATCAGACGATCCTGCAGGTTCTCATTATTCGCGAAAACCGAGAACAGAAGGATGACTGCCGGATGGTTGTCGGCGCTCAGCGCCGTGCGAAGCAAACTCTCGAAGCAGCGACCACGTGTCTCATCATCGTAGTCATTGACCGCGAACTCGATGAACACGATGTCCGGCTTGCGCTCGCCGAAGAGGCAGATCTCTTTCGTATAACGCATCAGACCGAACTCCGAGGAAGTGCCGCCCGCGCCCGCCTTCACGTAACTGAAACGTGACGGGTCGCCCAGGCGCTCCGTGATCCCCAGGAAGGACTGATATGCATAGCAATTCGTATTAATGGGCTTCGCTCCCGCGCCCTGCGTAATGGAACCGCCGATATAGGCAACGGTCAGATGCTCGCCCGCCTTTGCACGCTCGATCGCGCGGCGCAGGCGTCCGTCGGTACCCGTGGAGACCAGACTGCGGCGGATCATGGATTTATAAGCCTCGCTCTCCCGCTCCACTTTCGAATCACGCTCACCGGACGGTACTTCCAAGGCGTCATCTACGAAGAGACGGACATTGACCTCCGCCAACTGGCCGGGGCGCTGCAGGATAAACGTAATGTTTCCGATCACATCATCCTCTTCATCCCACTGAACCTGATCAAACATGTAGATAAACTCACCGCCGTCGGCCGGCACGTCAAAACGAATCGTCGTTCCACGACCGTAACGGTCATGCTTTCCGTAATGCTTCCAGATCACGGGCACGGTCTTCAGGTCCGGATCGTCCGGTGCCGAGATCGACACGCCGAGGCCCTTTACCAGTTTATAAAAACCATCCGGTCTCTGCAGGTCGATCAACCGGTCGCACAGCGCCGGATCGGAGATGCCTCCGATGATCGCCAGTTTTCCCTGCAAGCGCCCGGAGTCCAGATAGATCTCCTGACTACACGTTCCGTCCTGCCGTTTCGTCGCTTCGATCAGCGTATCCATCAGGATGTAGACCCCTTTGCGGTCCACCGCGTCCTTCGGCGCGTTAACTGAAAATTCACTCATTGTTCTTTTCCTCTCTATGCGTGCCGATGCGGCACGCCCTTCTGCATAGTATCCGCATCTCCCGCCGATTGGCTCTTTCCGCGAAAGACGCGCTGTATCATGATGCCTGGTCCAGCACTGCCGGCAGGTTTTCCTTGATCGAATAATGGATCAACTGGTCCACGATCGTCGGATAGATGATGGAACAGTCGTTGCGGCGGATCAA
>DBXX01000067.1:0-43906 GCA_002309675.1 Lachnospiraceae bacterium UBA1201 | reverse complement strand
TATGCGGCAAATTCTTCACGGGAGCGATCGTTTCCGTTCTTCAGGCGTGCGCCGAACTCACCGATCACAACGCCGACACCCTTCGAAACATACTTCGAGTAGACTGCTTTTATAAACGAATCGATGTCCTTGCGGTCCGATGCCTTCGCGATGGTGAATTTCTCCGTGTACTGGCTCTCGTTCGGACCCGCCAGTGCGAAATAATACGGGCGGTACGCATGGATGGATACGAGAATGCGGTTCTCTGCCAGCGCCTGATCATCGGACGGCAACGCAAAAGAAGACGGTGTTACGAAATCCGGCGAAGCACAGTAACCCGGGCACATGATATAACGCTTGCGGTTCCCCTCGCTGCCCTGTCCGCGGATCGTATCCACGATGGTCTGGTTCAGCTGGTTGACGCAGTCGATGACTTCCTTACCCTCTTTACCGGCCGCAGCGACCCACCACTCATAAGAGGTTCCGACTGCACGCGGCTCGTTCATCGTTTCGAAAATCAGATGCTCGTCATAATCGGCGAAACGCTCAGCGACCTGTGACCAGATCGCAGTCACGTACTTCTTCGAAGTCTCGAGTTCATCATAGGACGTGTATAGATACAGTCCCTTATCGTTTTTATCGTTGTCATGATGGATGTTGATGATAACATACAGGCCGGCATCCAGCGACCAGTCTACGACCTCCTGCACGCGGCTCAACCACGCTTCGTCGATCTTCATCGTAGCCGGATCGACATGGCCATGCCATGAAACCGGAATACGGATGGTCCGAAATCCCGCGTCATATACCGTCTGTATGAGTTTCTGCGACGTCTTCACGCCGACCCAGGCCGTCTCCAGCCCCATCCCGGTCGACCCGGAGATCGCGTCAAATGTATTTCCCAGATTCCAGCCGATCTGCAGGTTCTCCACGAAGCGGAGCGCTTCCGAATCGGGGATAGTCACCTCGGGAAATGCTTCCAGCGAGATGATCTCCCCCGGCTGCGTCACCGGATCCGTGGGAGCTTCCGTCGTCGGAGCCTGGGTAGGCGCCGCCGTCGTTGCAGCCGTGGTATCGACCGGCTTCGCGGTCGTATCTGCCTGCGTTGTATTTGCTGCGGTCGTGTCTGCCGCAGTCGTATCTGCCGCCGTGGTGTCCGCGATCGCGGCCGTTGCCGGCGTCGTCTCATCCGGCGTGTCCTTACCGCAACCGGCCAATGTACTCATGCAGAGCACACCCGCCAGCATCACGCCGACAGTCTTCTTTATACATCCTGTTGTTTTCGTAGTCTTTTTCATTCAAACCTCCGCCGTTTGTCGTATTCTTACTCACTCTGAGAGCATACATGTCCTTTTAACTCATTTACAAGCCGTTTAGCGGCTTTTCCCTGTGTGGTTGCAGTGGGATGCCAGTCTACCGCAAAACCGTCCTCTGGGCGCTGTAGATCGAATTTCAGGGTATATACTGCCCTATCCTTCGTCTCGCTTTGGTAGCGCGCGACTGCCTCCGTCATGCTGTCATACACGGTCTGGTCCATCACGCCGAGCGTGCACCAGATCTTCGCATGCGGGTTCTTCGCCCGCAAGACATACAGCATCCGCACATACGCATCTGCGTATGCCTGCCTGCGCTCCGGGATCTCCCTGCAGTAACTACTGTCATTGGTCCCCAGGTTCACCACCAGGATATCCGCCGTTCTCTTAAAATCCCAGGACGTTTTCTGCGGGGAAAATGCTTCATCCTCCGTATAACATCGTCCGAGCTTTTCATAGTACGGCATGACTAACTGCGATGTGACCGGTTCATTTCCCTCCGTGTAGCCGGAGATCACACCATGGCCGCTCATGGCCACCATGGAATAGTCACAGTCCAGCTCACGGGCTGCCAGATAGGCATAAGCCTTCGTCGCATCCTCATTCTGCGTGGAAAACAGATCCCCGAGTACTCCGTTCACGCCATATCCGCACGTGATGGAATCACCGACGAACTCGATCAGCTTCGCCTTCGGCTCCGTCGCGGTCATAACCGCACCTGCGTCCGTGGTCTCCGCCTCCAGGCAGATGCCCAAAGAGGACTCGCAGCCCTCGGAAGCCTTCAAAACAGTAACACACGCCGGCTCTTCAAGAGCGCCGGCAGCTCTGTCATAGATGCATACACTCTCCCGCGAACGGCACACCAAAAAGTCCGCTGCGCGAACTCCATTGATAAACACGACGACATGGGGCGCATTGACCGGATCACAGGTCGTGTCGCTGCGCAAAAACGTGAGCGTCAGATTCTGCCCCGAAAAGAGAAACTCGAGCCCCGTCGCCGGGTTCGACATCCACAAAACACCGTCAGTCTCATATGTGCGTCCCAAATACCGGACCGCCGGTTCCTGCATGCTGATCTTCACCCTCAGGAAATCCTCCGTGTTACGGGCCGTTTAGTCGGCCCACTTCTTGAAAGACATTATACCCTCTATCCTTCCGCTTTTCAATGGTTTATCCTGTACAAAAATAGTAACTGCCGCCGAAACGGTCGTTTCGACGGCAGTCTTTGATGATCGGTTTACACCGACGTGTGAAAATGCTCCGCTTAAGCGAGTGTTACATTCACTGCCTGCGGTCCGCGTGCTCCGTTGGTCACATCGAAGTTTACCTTCTGGCCATCCTCCAGGCTCTTGTAGCCTTCAGCTACGATGCCGGAGAAATGTACGAACACGTCCTTACCATCCTCATCACCGGTGATAAAGCCATAACCCTTTGTTGCATTGAACCACTTAACTGTACCCTTCATGTAAAGATACCTCCCAAAAAACTTTGTATCTTATTAATGTCAGATCCGATCTGTCTTGCAGCGTCGGTCGGTTAGAATACACTTATGTCCGGCATAAGCCGGGATATCTCCTTCCTCGTCAATCACTCTAAACAAAAACTCTTGTGTTTCAAAGCAAATCTCACGATTACATCATGAAACTTTCAGCGAAACTATTAATAAAATACGACTTTACAGTAGCATATGCAATACAAAGTGTCAAGCGTTTTTCGCAAGTTTTCTGAATTTTACGAATGTTTTTTTCGTTGAATTTCCATAAAACCGAACAAAAACAGACAATATGAGGGGTAAAGCATGCTTTACCCCTCATGGATCATAATTCTACGGTCACTTTTTCAAGTTTCCAAATGTCGTTTACATACTCCATGATCGTACGATCCGAGGAGAATTTTCCGCTGCTTGCGGTGTTCAGCATGGCCATGCGGGCCCAGCGGGCCTCGTCACGATAAGCCTGTTCCACCTTCAGCTGTGCCTCATGATACGAGCGGAAATCCTTCAGGATGAAGAAGGTATCCGCGCGGTCGGAGCTGTAGGTGTTCAGCAGCGAGTTGTACAGGTCGCGGAACAGCTCGGGATCGTTCGGCGAATAGTAGCCGTTGATCAGCTGCATCAGGACGCGGCGGATCTCCATGTCGTTGTTGAATATCTCCATGGGATCGTAACCGCCCTCGTTCTCGTATTTGATGACCTCATCGGAGGACAGGCCGAAGATGAACGCGTTTTCCTCGCCGACCTCTTCGACGATCTCGATGTTCGCGCCGTCCATGGTTCCCAGGGTCACCGCGCCGTTTAACATGAACTTCATGTTACCGGTACCGGAGGCCTCCTTGCTGGCCGTGGAGATCTGCTCGGATACGTCCGCCGCCGCAAAGATCATCTCCGCGTTCGAAACGCGGTAGTTCTCGATGAATACGACCTTGATCTTGTTGTTGATGCTCTTATCGTTGTTGATGACATCCGCAACGGAATTGATCAGCTTGATGGTCAGCTTCGCGCGGCGATAGCCGGCCGCTGCCTTCGCGCCGAAGATAAACGTACGCGGATAGAACTCCATGTCCGGATTATCCTTCAGCATGTTGTACAGGTGCATCACATGAAGGATATTCAGCAGCTGACGCTTGTACTCATGCAGACGCTTTACCTGCACATCGAAGATGGAACGGGGATCGACATCGATGCCGTTCTGCTCCTTGATATACTGCGCCAGGCGCACCTTGTTGCGGTATTTGATATTCATGAACTCCTTCTGTGCCTTCGGATCGTCGGCGTAGATCTTGAGTTCTTTAATGCGGCTCAGATCGGTGATCCACTCGTTGCCGATGTGCTCGGTCACCCAGTCTGCCAGCAGCGGGTTACCATGCAGCAGGAAACGCCGCTGGGTGATACCGTTCGTCTTGTTGTTGAACTTCTCCGGCATCATCTCGTAGAAATCTTTCAGCTGCTGCTTCTTCAGGATCTCCGTATGGAGGCGCGCCACGCCATTGACCGAATAGCCGCCGACGATGGCCAGATGGGCCATGCGAACCTGGCCGTCATAGACGATGGCCATGCTGCGGATCTTATCCTGACGGTCCGGATAGCGGCTCTGGATCTCCAGAACGAAACGGCGGTTGATCTCCTCGACGATCTGGTAAATACGGGGCAGCAGACGCGAGAACAGCTCGATGGGCCATTTCTCGAGCGCTTCGCTCATGATCGTGTGGTTGGTGTAAGCGCAGGTCTTCGTCGTGACCTCCCACGCCTCATCCCAGGTCAGCATCTCCTCATCCATCAGGATACGCATGAGTTCTGCTACCGCCATGGACGGGTGGGTGTCGTTCATCTGGAACGTCACCTTCTCATACAGTTTGCGGATATCGGGATGGTGCTCCTTATATTTCTTCAGCGCGGTCTGGATGGTCGCGGAAATGAAGAAGTACTGCTGCTTTAAGCGCAGCTCCTTACCTGCATAGTGGTTGTCGTTGGGGTACAGGACCTCGACGATGTTTTTCGCCAGGTTCTCCTGCTCCACTGCCTTGCGGTAGTCTCCGCGGTCGAAATCGTCCAGGCTGAACGTGTTGATCGGCTCGGCATCCCAGATGCGGAGCGTATTGACCACGTTGTTGTTGTAGCCGACGATGGGCAGGTCGTACGGGATGGCGCGTACGGAACGGTAACCATCCTGATAGAAATGCTCACGGCCGGTATCGTCATACTCGACGCGTACATAGCCTTCGAAATGAACCTCGCAGGCATACTCGGGGCGGCGCACTTCGAACGGATTGCCGTTCTTCAGCCAGTTATCCGGTACCTCGACCTGATAGCCGTCCTCGATCTTCTGCGCGAACATGCCGTACTTATAGCGGATGCCGGCGCCGTAGGCCGCGTAGCCCAGCGTCGCCAGGGAGTCCAGGAAGCACGCCGCCAGACGGCCCAGGCCGCCGTTACCGAGCGCCGCATCCGGCTCCTGATCCTCGATCACGTTTAAGTCGAAGCCCAGTTCATCCAGGGCTTCCTTCACTTCCTTCTGCGCACAGAGATTGATGATGATGTTACCCAGGGCACGTCCCATCAAAAACTCCATGGACAGGTAGTATACGGTCTTTACATCCCGCTTCTCGTATTCCTTATGCGTAGCGATCCAGCGGTCAATGATGACCTCCTTCATCGCGTATGCCACCGCCTGATAGACCATCTGCGGTGTCGCTTCCTCCAGATTTCTCCGGTATAAACTCTTTACGGCAGACCGAACCTCTTTTTTAAAACTCTCTTTATCAATGGTTGCAGCCATAAGCACACCTCCGTAATTATTTCTTTTTAACGCCCAGCACTACCTTCTGACCGTTGATATCCCACTCTTTCACATAGCCTTCGGGCTCTCCGGCGATCACTTCGTCTGCCAGCACATCTCCGGCAACTTCCTGCGTGTAGGTCTCCATGATACGGGAGATCTCCGCATTGTCCTTGTGATACAGGGTGATGTGATCCATGACCTCAAAGCCGGCTTCCTTACGCATGGTCTGTACCTTCGAGATGATCTCGCGCACATAACCCTCGTCGATCAGCTCGGGCGTCAGGTTTCCGTCCAGAACGACCGTCACGTCGCCGTTGCTCTCGGTCGCGTATCCGGGCGTCTGCGTCATGTCGATGAGCAGATCCTCTTCCGAGAGCTCCGCCTTCTCCTCACCGAAGGTCAGGGTGAGCACACCCTTTGACTTCAGTTCATCCATGGCAGCGTTTCCGTCCAGGCTGTCTAAAGCCGCGCGAATCTGACCCAGAAGTTTACCGTACTTCGGGCCCACGGTACGCAGCTGCGGCTTAAATGTATAGGTGGTATACGAACGCACGTCATCGGTGAATTCCACCGCCTTCACGTTCAGTTCATCCTCGATGATATCTACGAAATACCGATCCAGCTTAAACGGTGCCTTTACGAACATCTTAGCGAGCGGCTGACGGTTCTTCAGGTTCGCCGCATTACGCGCCGCACGGCCCAAAACTACGACCTTCAAAACGAGATCCATGTCGGCCTCGAGCTCCTTATCGATCCAGTCGGTATGAACCTCCGGATAGTCGCAAAGATGGACACTCTTCGGCGCATTCGGATCTATACTGCAAACCAGATTGCGGTAGATGGACTCCGTCATGAACGGGATCATCGGCGCTGCTGCCTTCGAGATGGTCACAAGCGCGGTGTACAGAGTCATATAAGCATTGATCTTATCCTGCTCCATGCCCTTCGCCCAGAAACGCTCACGGCTGCGGCGCACATACCAGTTACTCATGTCATCCACGAAATCCTGCAGAACCTTCGTGGTCTCGGTGATCTTATACTGCTCTAAGTTCTTATCGCAGGTATCTACGACCGTCTGGAGACGGGACAGCAGGTAGCGGTCCATAACGCTCAGTTTGTCGTAATCCAGCGTATATTTCGTCGCATCGAATTCATCGATGTTCGCATACAGTACGAAGAAGGAGTAGGTGTTCCACAGGGTGCTTAAGAACTTACGCTGTCCCTCGATCACGGCCTTATCGTGGAAACGGTTCGGCAGCCACGGCGCGCTGTTGGAATAGAAATACCAACGGATCGCGTCCGCGCCGTACTTCGCGAGAGCCTCGAAGGGATCGACCGCATTGCCCTTACTCTTACTCATCTTCTGTCCGTTCTCATCCTGAACATGGCCCAGAACGATAACGTTCTTATACGGTGCCTTGTTGAACAGCAAGGTCGAAACTGCAAGCAGCGAATAGAACCAGCCACGGGTCTGATCGACCGCCTCACTGATGAAATCCGCCGGGAAATGCTTCTCGAACAATTCCTGATTCTCAAAGGGGTAATGATACTGCGCAAACGGCATGGAACCGGAGTCGAACCAGCAGTCGATAACTTCCGGAACACGCTTCATGAGCTTTCCGCAGTGCGGGCAGGTCACGTGCACTTCGTCGATGTACGGACGATGCAGCTCCACGCCGCCCTCCGGATAGTCCGGAGACATTGCCTTCAGCTCTTCTTTGCTTCCGATCGCCGTCTGGTGGCCGCAGGCCTCACACTCCCAGATATTCAGCGGCGTGCCCCAGTAACGGTTACGGGAGATGCCCCAGTCGGCAACGTTCTCCAGCCAGTTTCCGAAACGACCGGTACCGATGCTCTGCGGGATCCAGTTGATCGTATTGTTATTTTTGATCAGATCATCGCGGACCTCAGTCATGCGGATGAACCAGGACTCGCGTGCATAGTAGATCAGCGGGGTGTCACAGCGCCAGCAGTGCGGATAGCTGTGCTCGAACTTCGGCGCCGCAAACAGCAGTCCGCGCGCATCCAGATCCTTCAGGACCTCCGGATCCGCCTTCTTTACAAACAAGCCGGCAAACGGAACGTCATCCGTCATATTGCCCTTACCGTCGACAAACTGTACAAACGGCAGGTCATAGTTTCTGCCAACACGGCTGTCGTCCTCACCGAATGCCGGGGCGATATGTACAACGCCGGTACCGTCATCCATGGTAACGTAGCCATCGCAGGTCACGAAAAAGCCCTTCTTACGCTGTTTCTCGGCAACGCGTGCAGCAGCCTCGTACAAAGGCTCATATTCGCGGCCTTCCAAAGCGGTTCCTTTGAAGCGGTCCGTGATGGTGTACGGCGCCGCCGGTGTGCCGGACAGCACTTTTTCGCAAAGTGCTTCCGCCATATAGTAAACATAGCCGTCCGCGGTCTCTACGCGAACGTAGGTATCCTCCGGGTTTACGCAAAGCGCGACGTTGCTGGGCAGTGTCCAGGGCGTGGTCGTCCATGCCAGGATGTACTCGTTCTCCTGTCCCTTTACCTTAAAGCGAACGATCGCCGAACGCTCCTTTACATCCTTATATCCCTGTGCCACCTCATGGGAAGACAGCGGGGTCCCGCAACGCGGGCAATAGGGAACGATCTTAAAACCTTTGTACAAAAGGCCGCGATCCCAGATCTTCTTCAGCGCCCACCACTCGGACTCGATAAAATCATCATGATAAGTAACATAGGGATCCTTCATATCCGCCCAGAAACCAACGGTATAGGAGAAATCCTCCCACATTCCCTTATACTTCCAAACGTTTTCCTTACAACGCTCGATAAACGGAGCCACGCCGTACTGCTCGATCTGCTCCTTGCCATCGATGCCGAGTTCCTTCTCGACTTCCAGTTCGACCGGCAGACCATGGGTATCCCAGCCCGCCTTACGGGGCACTTCGTAGCCCTTCATCGTGCGGTAACGCGGGATCATATCCTTGATGGTACGGGTCAGCACGTGGCCAATGTGCGGCTTACCATTTGCAGTCGGCGGTCCGTCATAGAACATATACTGCGGTCCGCCCTCACGCATCTTCATACTCTCTTCAAAGATGCCGTTCTCTCTCCAGAACTTCTCGACCTTCTTTTCGTTCTCAACGAAACTCAGGTCCTTCTCCACTTTCTGATACATAGAATAACCTCCTAGTATAAGGTCCGCCTGTCGGACCTTATAAAACAAAAAAATCCCCGCCCGAAATCGGACGAAGACTGCTCCTTCGCTGTACCACCAATTTACCGGTATCGGCGCAAAATGTCTAAAGACCTTCCACGCGAATACGTTCCCTGTAACGAAGGGACACGGCACAGCCTACCTGCCTAAGCCATTCAGCCTGCGACTTAGGAGTGATCCTGCCTGCAAACGTAGGCGCCGGCTTTCACCTGCCCCGGCTCTCTGTCGTCTCGTTTTTGCGGCACCCTCTCCTTCAAAGTCTTTAATTCGATCTGAAAACAGATCTTTATGGAAATGAAACACCCGGAATAAACCTTCCTATGTTTCATTATCCCTTAGTATAGACATAAAAAACCTCCTTGTCAAGCGGTTTTGCCAAGGAGGTCTCTATTTATTTTTTTGCTTCATTCTTCGAACTGTTGGTATATTAATAACTCCCGGCTTCATCCATGGCAAACTTTATTGCATTTTCCGGTCTTCCGTTCCAGAAATCATCCGCAGAGAGATAGCCACAGGTAGAACCATCGATCAATCCATAAACACAATCCCCGATAAAACAACTCGGAAGAAATTTAGCAAAGGGCATCTTTACCTTCTTTACCACTTCACCGGTCTCATCATCGAACAACCAATACTCCTCCTGTTCGATCACGTCACAGAAGACGAAGCCTTTATCCGTTCTGAGCGCACCTTTGATCGAGAAGTCCAATTGAAGTATCTTCTCCCCATTGTATCGGTAAAATGCTCCGTTCTCTCCGGCTTTATTGTATGCATAGAAATCATCGCGGAAAAACAGCGAAAAATCCTGTTGATGCTCCATGAAAAGCTTTATTTCGCCGGTGGCAGTATTGTAATCGTATATGTCTGTCCATGCGTGCTTCGGTAGTTCCGCAACATATTCTTCTAACGTCATTCCATTCAAAATCTCATCCAAGGGAATGCCTTTATTTACATCCAACGGAATGCCATTCACTTCTCTAATCGGGCTTACATAGGGCAGATCGTTATACGAATAGCCGATATATACATGTTCACCACATACTACACCCTTGGCAACATATGCGCTGTGATCCTCCCTTCGAAAGATCTCCGTGACCTTTCCGGTATCAAGATCAACACTCACAACTCCACCGGTACGTTTCTGTTTAGTCCCCCCCATGATCCAGCGCGACTCGCCGTTATTATCCTTCACCTCAGTCATATCATATTGAGTGCTATAATCTACAAAGATCGCCTGATCCGAGAAATACACATTATACGGTTCTAAGATATATCCGGGTATCTTTGCGATCACTTTTCGGTTTTCTCCCTGGCGATCCGATACACAGATTTCATTCGAATAATTCAGAAAATACAAATGATCTTCTTTGATCATCACGGGAAAACGCGAGATCTCATACGCAATACACCCCTGCTCCAGAATCTCCCCGGTCATGCTTCTCTTCGTTTCCTTATGCTCGCACCCGGGATCGAAACAGTATACAAGATCCTTCTTCGTAGCCACATCAAAAATCTGCAAGCGACCATGGTGGTCATGATAGAGCGCATAATCCTTCGTCAGGAATGAAGCGCCATGCATCGGAGAGCATTCAAACCACCTGCTGTCATTATTCAATGAAGTATCCGCAGTCGCAGCTTCCGTCGCTGCAGATGTTTGGTTTTCCTCTGTGTTCGCATCCCGCGTAGATGATCCGGTATCGTTATTCTTTCCGCAAGCAGTAAACAGTAATACAAAAGCCAATAATGCGATGATTCTTTTCATTTGTTTATTATTCATTCCCTCCTGGTCTCCAATAAAACATCGTCCCACTCAGCACCTTTCGATGGAGTGGAACGATCATATGATGGGTGGTCGCATCATTAGTCATTATGATTCTTCGTCCACTCTTTCAGTTGTTGGTTGATCTTGTCGTATATTTCGCTGTTATCCTCCAGATCAGCAGAATAACTCTCCAAAATATCGGGAAAATTCGGGTTCACGATGCCAATGCCGCTTATAGAGTCTCTGAAAGTTATCATTTTGCCGATTGTTTTATCATTCATCTGATACACCCGATATAATTTTTCTATATCTTCCTTTGATAATTTGGGCATAAATCCAGTCAGTTTATCTGGCGTATAAGTTTTAATCATCTCTGTTTCTTTATCCCATTCCTCTACGCTCACCTCACCATAGCCAATCAATGAAGCGATCTCAGGATCTGAAAAGCATGCGCCGAGAACCTGCAGCGCCAGTTCCTGTTTCGAAGAAAAAGCACAAACACCAAACGCCCCTGAATTTATAGTAAAAACATAAGGACTCAACACATATCGGGTATATCCTGCCGCCGATCCGTTTAGTTGTTTGTCGGTAATATATGCAAAAACGTCATCTGCCAAAATATCCGAAGAAGCCCACGACACAAATCGCCCCGTCATCATATCGCTGTGTACATCCAGCAGAAGGTCCTTCAACCTGTCATCTCCGCACAGGTCGTCAAAAGTCTTAGAAGCCGTATCATAAAACAAAGAGTTTCGGCATATAAAGCCCAAAAAAGGGCATAGACGGGCCGAACCTAACGAGTCTGAACCAATGATCGGGCGTTCTGCGGTACTCCCCTCGCAAATCTGTCTCAAAGACTCATACGAACCATCGAAAGACTCTTCAAATGCATTCTTATCACGATCGTTGACATAGATATACTGATCATACGATCTCTGTCTCATTCGCTTTGGAACTGTATATATCTTTCCATCTATTGTCACTTGTTTCCACTCGATATCACAGTAACTGTCCTGAAGTCTCTTTCCCGTCTCTGTTTTCAAATAATCATCGAGCGGAAGCACCTCTGCCGTAATAAAATCGACGGCATCATATATTCCATATTGCCAGGGTGCTACGGCCATTATATCGGGAGGTGTACCATTCTGCTTTTGCTGTTCATACCATGTCCTATATGTTTCTCCGCCTTCTACATCAACAAAATCAATTTCGCAATCAATCCCATTTTTATGTAAGAAACTGATAATCTCCGCCCGGGCTTTTGCATCGATATATGGAGATAGCCCAACTGCCCAAACCAGATGGGGAGAAGCATTACTCAAATCAGAAGTTGTATCTATCTCTGTCTCTACTATCCCTGAACTCATCTCAGGAAAGGAGCTGTCGGCTTCGTTCATAGCGGTTTCCGATGGTGCCGCCTCCGTAGAAGAAAGTGAGGCAACAGAAACATCCGGCTCCGAAGGAGCATTTTTTTCACGGCACGCCGTCAGAGCCACACATATAAAAATCAGGGAAATATAAAGCCACGTGTTTTTTTTCATATCCACTCCCTAAGTAATAATTCAACTCATATACGATGATACTCTTAGATATTTTCTTCAGTATAGTGGATAATAAAACCCATGTCAATATGTGTTTCAAATATTGTGAATTTTTTATATCAGGTCGTTGTGAGTATTCTGAAGCAATTCTCTTCTGAAAAATTGAAACGACCTATCTTATACATTCAGCAGCATACTCATCAGCGGAATGGTCGCCACGGATAAAAGTGTGGTGATGGCGACGGCGCGGGCGGCGAGTTCTTCGTTCTTTCCGTACCAGCCTGCCATCATGGCCGTCATGCTTCCGACCGGGGTCGCCAGCATGATGAAGCAGACTCCGAGCAGGTCGCCGCCGACTCCGAACAAACGCAGGATCGCCACACCCGCCAGCGGGATCAAGCCTAATTTGATCACGGAAAATACGAGCATGCGAACGTCGGTGAAGAGTTCCTTCAGGTTCATCTTCGCAAAGGAATAGCCGATGACGATCATGGACAGCGGCGCTGTCAGGCCGCTCAGGGCATCGATGGTCTTCACCAGTACGGAATGCACCGGGATGTTGAAAATATAGATGATCAAGGCTACGATGCCGGCGTCCACGCCGATATTGAAGATCTTCTTCCACTGGATCTTTCCGCGCACGAAAGACTCTCCCGTCATCTGGGAGATGCCATAGGTGTAGATCAGGATGTTATACGGAAACAGGAAGATCGAAGCATACAGCAGGGCTTCCTTTCCGTAGGCCGCTTCGATGACCGGAAAGCCCATGAAACCGATGTTGGAAAAGATGGTCATGAGCCGGTAGGTCGGGACGCTCGGTTTCTCCACCTTCAGCAGATGCGGGATTACAAATGCCAGGAAGATCAGGCAGGCATACAGTATGACTGCGATCAACGCGACTTGCAAGAGCTTCGATTTATCGGAGCCGGAGTGGTCCGCCGCCGCGGCGGAAAGGACCAGACAGGGGTTCGCGACATTGACCACGAGAGCGGAAATATGCTTTGTGGAAGCGTCGTCCAGGAGTTTGATCTTGTTGCATATAAAACCGACGGTCATAATGATGAGCAGGACCGTCATTTGAATTAACAGTATCATCGTTTTTCACAAGGTTTGGATGGCAAACCTTCCCTTCTATACGGTAAAAAGTAAAAGAGAAACCCGAACACGCGTGCACGCACGCGCATTCGGGATCTGAAACTATAGTTTGAAGCCGGTGCCGACGAACTGAGCCACGGCGCGTCCCGTGTCATCCACGATATCGACATTGACAACCATGCTCGTTTTGCCATCTTTGATACATTTCGCGGTAGCGATGAGTTTCTCGCCTTTCGGCGCACTCAGGTAGTTGATGGATACCTGCATCGCGACCGTAACTCTATGTATGTTGTTCGATGCTGCGGCAAATGCGTAGTCGGCGAGCGTGAAGATCACGCCGCCCATGACACCGCCGTACGCGTTTCTGTGGCGTGCCGTAAGGACCACACTGCAGACCGCGTAGTCCTCGCCGATCTCATCCAGGGTCATTCCGTTCTCAGTTGCGAAACGATCCTGCGTAAAAAAGGCCTGTGCCTCTTCCAAACTTTGAAATGTACTCACTGTTTTCACACCTTTACTTTCTTAATGGGCGTTGCGAACGGACCGGGCAGAACCGAGAGTCCGCGGTGATCTCCGAGGTAGTCGGTATCGAAGATGATATCGGAACCGTCGTTATTCTCGAAACGCTGCTCGGGCTCGAAGGCCATGCCGAGCGTCTGTGTCGTGATGAGCGGGCAGCTGAAGTCCGTGATGAAATCGTAGAGGTTCGTCATAAGAACGGGAGCGCCGTCCTCTTCCTTCACTTCTACGGTCACCGGAGCGCTGCTTAAGAGGTTATGCTTCTCGTGGCAGTACGCCTTCGCGCCGGCCAGGTATGCATTGCCCTCGGACCACACGGGAAGGGCGGAAAAATGATATTTCGCCAGTGCTCCCATGTCCGGGGTCTCGCTCTCCATATCGAAGTGGGAGATCCACTCTTCGTAGGTCGGATAGGCGTCCATCACGTGGGTGCCGACCTCGAGGTTCTCGTGGTTTTCGGTCATCTGGCTGCCGTCCGGCCACTTCTGAACGAAGATGTTGTTGTAGAAACGATCGTCGCCATGGAGGATGGTCATGAAGCCCATAACTTCGGTGCGATGCGGCATGTGGTACGGGGTGTAGCGCTGACGCAGCACGCCGTCCGTGATGTTATCGGTACCGTCGCCGACGGAGGTAAAGGAACCGCAGATCAGGTTGTGGACCATAGCCACGCCCTCGGTCGCCATACGAAGCGATACCTCAGACAGCAGGAGGTTGTTGTCGATCAGGGTCGGGCCGTGCCCCACCTCAACGAAGATATCCTGGCACATCATGCCGCCGGGCAGCTGCTTTGCGAACGCCGGGCGCTGGTTACAGCACAGCAGGTTCTGCGAGATCCGCGTTCCCTGTGCTTCCCAGTCGGTCCAGATGCCCATGGTGCAATGATGGATATAATTTCTGCGCATGGTCACATCGATCGCGGCATGCAGTTTGATGCCGGCGATCTCGGCGCCGCCCAGCTCCATCATGTTGTTGATGTGATGGATATGGTTGTCTTCGATCAGTGAGAACACGCCGCCCATACGTCCGATGATTCCGCCCTGCTCGCAGTGGTGGATATTGTTCCGGCGAATGATGTGGCTGCCCACTCTCCGCTTCGACCAGCCGTGGAACTGTCCGCGGCAGACCGCGTCACGCTCCATCTGGGTCGGGCTCTTTACATGCTTATAGGTGAAATAATGGTCATTGGCCGGATCGAAATACTTACCGAGGGAGATACCTGCGCACTTGCTGTTGGAGATATCGCAGTCCTCGATGATCCATCCCTTCGACCAATGCGGGCCGATCATACCATCCTGGAAAGCGGCCGGCGGCGCCCACGTGGTCGCTGCCTTCTCGATCGCAAAGCCGGAAACCGTGATGTAGCTCACGCCGATCTTCGAAGGGAAGAAACAGCGGCGGCGGACGTTGATCTCGACCTTCTCGCGGTTCGGATCCACGCCCTGGAAATTACAGTAAAATACGGTACGGCCATCCTTCTGCTCGGCGAACCATTTGTATTTGGAAGCCTCGGGCTCCCAGGAATACTCGGTCGCCTGACCTGCGATACACTCCTCCATGGTCTTACACTCGTAGAGAGCCTTATCGTTCAGGTAGACGCAACCGGTGTGACGGGAACGTCCCGCGAAATACCAGTCGCCATAAACATACGTCGTGTACGGATTGTAGGTGCCGAAAACAGAGTTATCCACGCTTGCGGTCCAGACGCCGCTTCCGAGCTTCGTCCAACCCGTCAGGAGCTCCGCGCCGGTGATGACCGCGCCCAAAGGCTCCTCGCTGCGGTACACGATCGGCGCGTCCTCGCGACCCGCAAACTTCGGATCGACATACTCGCGGTAAATGCCGCTCGCTACGATGACCTCATCGCCCGGCTGAGCCACTTTTGCTGCCTCGCTGATACGCTTGAAAGGCAGATCCTTCGAGCCGTTTCCGTCACGGCCCGCCCTCGCATTCACGTAAATTTTCATGTGTAAACCAACCTCCTAGTTGTAGGTTCGCTCGCGAACCTGCTATGTATTAAATCACAGCATTCGGGTCTCCCGTCTGCTCTTCATTCGTTACTGCGCTTACGTCCTCGGCCGTCCCGTCACCCTCCTGTGTCAGGACCTCAGGAGTCACGTCCTCGCTATCGTATCCCGTTTCGGTCTCCTCCGCGGAAGCATCCCCGGAACCGTCTTCGGTCTCGCTGCCGGCTTCAGTCGTAGGTGTCTCCTCGATCTGCATATCCTTCCAGAGATTCTGGGCCAGAACATAAACATAGGTACCGTCTGCCAGCGCCAACTGGAACCAGGTCTGCTGTCCGTTCCACTCGGACTGCTTCGTGGAAATATCTTCAACGAAGATCAATTTTACGATCTGGTAACGCTCACCGATCGGCAAAATGCGACGGTTCGATGTGATATCCATCTTATCATAGACCGCCTGGAATGACTTCAGTCTTCTCTCTACACGTGAGGATTTCAGTGTCGGCCACTCCTTATTCGCATAGTGCAGATAGACCGTCTGTCCATTCTTCGGTGTCTGAATGTAGAACGAAAGCGGATCTATATCCTCTGCCGTCATCTGTACATAGAAGATCTCCGGCATATCCAGATATATCATCATATCCAGGTTCTTATCATTCTTCGTGAACGTCGGTGACGCCGAACGAAGCTGGCCTTCCGGTACTATGACCGGGATCGGCTCGCCGCCGACATCCTCCAGGCGCTCCAGATCACGGTCGATCTGGATGAAATCATTGTCCCGTGTATATTCGTAGAGCTGATAACGAAGGTATCCTTCCGGAAGTCCTTCCTCATAAACGCCCATCGCTATGATCCAGCCGCGCTCCCAGCCGAAGGGGTTCTCAATCATGATCTCCTTTATGTTTGATCCCTGGAAGACTTCCCGGCTGTTGATATACAGGGTCGCGATGTCCGGCATGTACTCGAGACTGCGCTTATTGACTAAGATCTTCTCGTAATACCCATTATCATTCAGGTCCGCAAAATACTCTTTATGGGATTCCATAAGGGTCTTTCCGTCAACGACTATTCCGTCGGGGGGCAATGTCGGCTTATCATCTGCCGTCGTGACCCGCGACGCCAGATTAATGTCCGGATACGAAGGCTTTCTGGCGCCGATAACGGCTAAATACACGATCAGTGCGATAAACAAGATGATCCCCAGCGAAAGCGCTGCGATCTTTATGATCTTGCGGGCAGTTTCCTTATCCATAATTTCTGATCCTCTCCTGGTTACGGGTCCGCTCACCGGACCTTATCATTTTTTCAATTCTTCGGTATAGAAATCCACGATCTCGGTGTAGCCCTCGTTTGTGAGCTGCTCCTTCTGGAATTTCCTGTTTTTATTCATATAGGACACAAGAACGGCACGCCCCTGCTTTCTCTCCTCTTGCGCACGGGAAATGATCTCGGCGAGGCGATCCATGGGCATGGTCTTTTCTACCAGATATGCCTTCTTTTCTTCGGTCTCCACGGTGTAACCCTGATCCAGCAGGATGGTCACGATACGCTCGAAACCGATGGAGAAACCACAGGCGCAAGTCGGTGTACCGGTGAACTTGCCGACCATCTCGTCGTAGCGGCCGCCACCGGCTACGGAGAACGGGAAACCCTCCATCGTGATCTCGAAGATGGTTCCGGTATAGTAGCTCATGCCGCGCACCAGTGTCGGGTCGAACTTCAGGATGTAGTCCGCGCCGGAAACGTTCTTCGCGCCGGTCATGATCTGGGACAGGCTGTCACGCACCTCTGCTGGAAGCGCATCGCCCAGTTTCTGAGCCAAAGCCTCCAGCGGATCCGCTGCGCCTTCCATCGCGGTAAACAGAGATGTGTAACGCTCTACCGCCTCCTGATCGAAGCCCTGCTCCAAAAGCTCGGCGGACACACCGTCCAGGCCGATCTTATCCATTTTATCGAGGGTGATGAAAACCTGATCGTAGGTCTCGGGCGCAAAGCCGCTGTACGCTGCCATCGCTTTTAAGATGCGGCGGTCGTTGATGTGAACGACGAAGCCGGAGAAGCCGATCTTTCCGAGCAATGTGGTCGTCGCGAGGATCAGTTCGATCTCCGCGAGGTTCGTCGGGTCGCCGAGAACGTCGATGTCACACTGCACGAACTGGCGGAAACGTCCCTTCTGGGGGCGGTCTGCACGCCATACGCTGCCGATCTGCAGGGCCTTAAACGGGCTGGGCAGATCCTGCGCATTATTCGAGTAGTAACGAACGAGCGGGACGGTCAGGTCGTAACGCAGACCGGAATCCACGAGATCCTGCTCGGATGCCGCCGTCGAAAGGTCCAGCTTCGCGCCGCGCTTTAAGATCTTGAAGATCAGTTTTTCATTTTCCCCGCCGTTTTTACTGCAGAGGTTTTCAATGTTTTCCACGCACGGAGTCTCGATCGGCGTATAGCCGAAGCCCTTATACGTCTTCTTAATAAGGGCAATGAGGTAATCGCGGATCTCCATCTCGCGGGGTAATATATCTTTCATGCCGGTGACCGGCTTTTTGATCAGTTTTGCTGCCATGCTATGCTCCTTTTATTTTGAATAGAATAATACGCCCAACGTTCCCGGACCGCAATGGCTCGAGATCACGCCGCCGGCGCGGGTAATGCAAACTTCCTTAAAGTGGTTCAGGGAGACCAGATAGTCATAGACGGCCTGCTCCTCTTCCTTGCTGCAACCCGAATGCGTGATGAACACGATGGTCGGGTCCGCCTTCAGCAGATCCTGCTCCAGGTCTTTTGCATACTTTACCAGAACGGCCTGCAATTTACCGCGGTATTTCTTTCCGACGCCCATGGCGCCGTCTTTAACCACGATCATGGGATGCAGGCGGATCACACTGCCGAGCAGAGCCGCAACGGAATTACAGCGTCCGCCGCGGGACAGGTAGACCAGCGTATCGACGATGAAGCTGGCACGGACATCGTCCACGCGTTTCTCCAGTGCGTCCAGGATCTCCTGCGCGCTCTTTCCTTCTTCAGCCAGACGCGCGGCGTAGAGGACCTGCAGACCGATTCCGGTCGAAAGGTTGCGGGAATCGAATACGTGCAGTTTGTCGTATTCAAACTCCTGCGCCGCCATGTTCATGACGTTGTTGGTCGTACTCATCTTCGAGGAGATGCCGATGAAGATCACTTCGTCATCGGCTTCCTTCGCCGAACGGATCGCGTCTTCGACCACACCGAAGGTGATCGCCGCAGTCTTCGGCGTCGTCTTATGTGCATCCGACCATTTGTAGATCTCTTCAGGGGTAATGTCCACCCCGTCGAGGCGTGTTTCATCTCCCAGGATCACGCAAAGCGGAAACATTGTGATCTGATGTTGCTTTAGTTGTTCTTTACTTAGATCGCACGTGCTGTCGCACCAAATTCGGATTTTACTCATAGAAATACATATCAAGGTCTGCCTCGCAGGCCTTACTCTTTCTGAAACGATTCTCGGCGTTTTTCCCGTCCGGAAATAATACGCCATCTTTTATTATACCTTATCTGCTCTTTTCTTGCAAGAACAGCTTATGCTTTCGCTCGATCATCTCGTCGATGCGGTCGATGTAATTGCCGACCTCTTTCACATTCTCACAGCGCTCGATGTGGCCGTCGGCAAAGACCGCCTTCGTGGATGCGCCGGCGCCCAGGGCCACGATGGACTGCACCTCCTCCATGATCAGGATGTTGTAGAGTCCTTCCTTATCCGGTCTTGCAAACCCGACGTTCTCGAAGTTTCCCGCCATATTTTTCTGCCGGTACAGATAGTACGGGTTCATGCCCATCTGCGCCGCCGTTTGGTAGGCGAGCTGCATGGTCGCGTCGCTGTTCTTCATCTCCATGTGGGAGAACTGCTCCCAAAAGATGTTCAGCCGCGCTGCGCGTTTGATCGCCAGAGAGTGCACGGTCAGGTTATCGGGCCTAAGCGCCGCGATCTTCTGCAGGGTGTCCGCCACGTCCGCCTCCGTCTCACCGGGCAAACCCAGGATGATGTCCATATTGATGTTGTCGAAGCCCATCTCGCGCGCCATGTGGAAGGTATCCACGATCTGCTCCACGGTGTGCCGCCGTCCGATCAGATCCAGCGTGCGCTGCTGCATGCTCTGCGGGTTCACCGAGATGCGGTCCGCCCCGCCTTCTTTGATCGCAAACAGTTTGTCGCGGTCAATGCTGTCCGGCCGGCCGGCTTCCACGGTAAATTCACGCACAGCGCTAAAGTCAAAGTATTTATGTACCATGGCGCACAGCCTGGTCAGCTGCTGCGGCGTCAGCGAGGTCGGCGTTCCGCCGCCGATGTAGACTGCCTGAAGCTTCCGGTCCTTAAACATCTCGCCTGCGGCGATCATTTCCCGCTCCAGCGCGTCCAGATAGTCGTCCACCCGAGTCTTCCACGCCACCAGCGGGTAGGCGGAAAACGAGCAATACAGACAGATGGTCGGGCAGAACGGAATGCCGATATACAGGCTGTAACCGTTTTTATAATCGATCTCATTTAGCAGTTTCAGTTCACGGCGGGCGATGTCCGTCGCAGTCGCCGCCTTCTCCGGGGAGATGCGATATTCGTTCTCCAGGCGGTTTCGGATGTCCGCCTCCTCCATGCCTTCACGCAGCATGGCCATAGGAAGCTTTGTAGGCCTCACACCGGACAGAATGCCCCAGGGCAGGGAAATATGCGTTGCACGGCCCAAAACCTCGAATACGGCCCTCTCAAGGGCACGACAGTCCTCGATCGGGATCTTCGTTCCCGAAGTTTCGGTTTCTTCAGCCTCTCCGTCCGTCTCTGCCTCTTTCCATTCATGGTCCGAGCTGCATTCACTCGGACGCACGTAGTCCTCCGTGTATGTTCTCCCCTCCGCGTCATAATAGGTTACGCGGTTATGTTCGATCTGGAGGCGGTCCTTCTTCTGCTCCGGCGCAAGATCCGCCGCCGGAGTCAGATCCACGCCAAACTCCTGATGCGGAAAAAACGCCATCACCAGACCACGTACCATATATTCACTTTCTGTCCGATCCAGACCGATGATCATATTGGTCTTCTCCTTCAAGTCGCTTTATCGATGATCAATCCTTTGTAAACCGTGCCAGATACGGAACGGTCGGATTGTATTTCTTCTCATGTTCGATGGTCGTCTGCTCGTTGTGTCCAGGATATACGACCGTGTCCTCGGGCAATGCGAGCAGCAGTCTCTTGCAGATGCTGGCCACGATATCCTTTACGCTGCCGCCCGGAAAATCCGTGCGTCCGAGCGACTCGCAAAACAGTGTGTCACCGGAAAAACAGATACCCAGTTCCTCCTGATAAAAACAGGCGCTGCCGCGGGTATGGCCCGGAGTATGAATGACCTTGAAATCGTATCCCGCCAGTGAGAGGACCTCGCCGTCCGCAAACGTGCGATCCGCTTTCAGCGTCGAACGCATGCCGAAAAACGGCAGCGCAAGGTTCCCATTCGGATCCTCCAGCAAAGCGGCGTCCGCCTCGTGGATCAGGATCGGGATCTCGTACCGTTTCGCCAGCTCATCGGCCGCCAGAAAATGGTCGAAATGTCCGTGCGTCAAAAGGATCGCCTTCGGCGTCATCTGCTCATGCGCAACACGCACGCCGATGCGCGAAGCTTCATCGCCCGGATCGACGATAAAACCCTCCTTCGTCTGCTCATTGATAAACAGGTAGCAGTTTTCGGCCAGTTCTCCGACCGTCAGCTGCACGATCTTGAATTTTGCCTGCGCGCTCGTTTCGTTCGTATCCGTGGTTGCCATAGTTCGTTTCTCCTCTCATGGGGTGTGCCCCGTCCTCTCCGGGGTAAAAACCGGGCCGCTTTACGGAAATAAAGCGGAGGGCATCATCGCATAAGGCTTTGCACTTCAAAACCTTCTCTGGCAGGGGCCGCATTTAGCCAGGCCCTGTACGATGATACCCTCTCAGCCCTTGGTGCGTTCTACATCGATAACGCCCGTGACGTTATGCAATTTGTCGAATAGATGTTTGAGTTCGGCCTTTCCGCCGATCTCGAAGGACATGATGATGGTCACGATGCCCTGTTTGTTCACGCGGGAGATCATGGACAGAATGTCGATCTCTTCCTCGGTAAATACCTTCGAGATGTCCACCATGAGTCCCAGCCGGTTATACATATAGATCACGATCTCGGTGACGTAGGTTTCGCCGGATTTCTCGTCGCCGGCCTGCCAGCTCGCCTCGATCAGACGGCTTTTTTCCGCCTCCGGCAGGTTCACGATATTTACGCAGTCCGCGCGGTGAACGGAGATACCGCGGCCGCGGGTCACGAAGCCGACGATGTCGTCCCCGGGAACCGGCGAACAACATTTCGAAAAGCGGACTGCCAGATCCTCCCGGCCTTTTACGAGGATTCCTCCCTTATGACGGGAGGACTGCGGGATCACGCGTTCCTTCGCGGTCTCGGAGATGCTCTCGAGAACCTGCGCGTCGGTCATCTCCCGCTTTCTCTTTTTCTCGAGTTCTTCCGCCAGACGGTTCACCACCTGGCCTTCCTTCAGGCCGCCGTGGCCGATCGCCGCCAGTACGGAATCCCAGTCGCGGAAACCGTATTTCGCCAGTACCTTGTCGATAAATTCCGGGCGGACCAGATCCGACGCCGTCCAGCCTTTGGACTTGATATATTGCTGCACCAGTTCACGTCCGCGGACAATGTTCTCCTCCTTGAACTGCTGCTTAAACCACATATTGATCTTGTTTTTCGCCTGTGTGCTCTTAACGATCGAGAGCCAGTCACGGGAAGGTCCGTGCGAATTCGGCGAACAGATGATCTCGACGCGGTCGCCGTTCTGAAGCTCCGTGTCGATGGGCATGATCTTCTCGTTGATACGGCAGCCGACCATGGTATTACCCACGTTCGAATGGACCGCATAGGCGAAATCGATAGGCGTGGAACCCTTTCGCAGGTTCTTCACGTCACCGGTCGGCGTAAAACAGAATACGGTATCCGAGAACAGGTCCAGGTCGCTCTTTACGAGGTTCATGAACTGCTTGTTGTCGGTCTCCTCCTTCTGCCATTCCAGAATCTCACGAAGCCAGCCGAGCTTTGCTTCCTCGCCCGCTTCGGTCTTCACGCCGGACTGCGCCTCTTTATACTTCCAGTGCGCCGCGATACCGTATTCCGCGGTACGGTGCATCTCATAGGTGCGGATCTGGATCTCGAACGGCCGTCCCGTGTTGCTGATCAGCGTGGTGTGTAACGACTGATACATATTGGGTTTCGGCATGGCGATGTAATCCTTGATCCGGGAAGGGATGGGATTGTACAAACCGTGGATGACACCAAGCGCGGCGTAGCAGTCCTTCACGCTGTCCACGAGGATGCGCACCGCAAAGAGATCGTAGATCTCATCCAGCGATTTGTTCTGGTTTTTCATCTTTTTGTAGATACTGAAGAAGTGCTTCACGCGCCCGTCGACGGTCGCCTTGATGCCGGCGTCCGCGATGTGCTTCGCGACTTCCTCCACGATGCCCTTGACATAGTCCTCGCGCTCGTTGCGGCGCAGGGCGATCTTCTCCACCAGGTCGTAGTAGACCTCGGGCTCCAGATATTTTAAGGACAGGTCGTCGAGCTCGATCTTGATCTTCGAAATACCGAGCCGGTGGGCAATGGGTGAATAGATCTCCATCGTCTCCCGGGCGATCTCCTTCTGCTTCGCTTCCGACATGTACTGAAGCGTTCGCATGTTATTCAAGCGGTCGGCGAGTTTGATCAGGATGACACGGATATCCTTTGCCATCGCGAGGAACATCTTACGCAGGTTTTCCGCCTGGCGTTCGACTTTATCGTTGCCGATGCTGACTTTTTCCAGTTTGGTAACGCCATCCACCAGCGACGCTACTTCGTCGCCGAACTCGCGGCGCATGTCCTCGTCGGTATACGGCGTATCTTCTACGACGTCATGTAAAAGGCCTGCGGCGATGGTCTCCTTATCCAGCTGGAGGCTGGCCAGGATGATCGCAACGCTTAAGGGATGGATGATATACGGGTCGCCGGAACGGCGCTTCTGCTCCGCATGCATCTTCGCTGCGGTATCGTATGCTTTTTCGATCAGGGTCAGGTCATCCGAGGGATGGTATGCCTTGATGATCTCCATCAAAAGAGCGCGAAGTTCTTCCGGCGTCTTGTTATCCATCGCATGACGGCTCATGCAGTTCGCCAGGAAGTCTTCGAGGTTCTGTGATGCCTGGATCGTTTGTTTCCGGTCATCGGCCTGCTTCGTCTGTTCGTCCTGCAGTTCACGTCCGGCCTGTTTCACATGGTCCTCCAGAAGGGAGATTCGTTCCACGGGTGCCAAAACGTGTTCGGCATCGGATTCAATTTTGCTTTTCAGTTCGTCCGACATGGCTGTTTCTCTCCTTCTTTCGGATTTGCGCGATTTACGCATTCTCTTTTCCTGCACCACTCAGGTGCGGTAAAAAGGCGGATGCGTGACGGCCTGCGCATGCGGCCGCGATCATTTTTCTATATTTCTATCAGTATAATATTTATACCGCTTTTTTTCAAGATTTTTTTACAAATTGGTACTGTTTCAGGCGGTAATTGATCTGCACCTCACCGCGGAAAGAACCCAGCGACGGCGTGTATATGATCTGCAGGAGCATATCGTTTGTCAGCCCCATCAGCGCCCTGTTCCATGCTTCCTGCCCACAGGCGCGGATCGCATCCGCCTCCAGGGTCTTGGAATCCCCGAAAAACGGAACGTTAAAGCGAAATCCGTTCGCGGACCGCAGTTCGAAGCGCAGATACTGCTGCTCCTTGCCCATGCGGTTTATGCGCAGGATGGTCAGATCCTTCTCCGCGAAAGTCGGAGCTTCATTGCCCTTTCCGAAAGGTTCCAAAAGGCGCATCTCCTCCAACAGGGAAACGTTGACATAGGAAGCCGGCATGGGGATGTCGATCCAGATCTTCTCCCGCAGTTCGTCCTCTGTGAGCTTGCAGTGTTCGTTGATGGCGCGCCGGAAGAGATCCAGGTTTTCCTCCGTCAGGGACAGGCCGGCTGCCATCTCGTGGCCGCCGAACTTCGTCAGGTACTGCCCAACCTGCTCCATCGAGTGAAACATATCATAGCCCGGGATGGAACGGCCGGAGCCTTTCAGGCCTTCTTTTGCTTTCGTAAGCACGAAGGTCGGACGGTAATAGAATTCACGGATGCGCCCGGCCACGATGCCGGCCACACTTTCGTGACAGTCGGGAAGGTATACCACCAGCACGCGGTCTGCATTCGGCAAAAGCGTATCCGGCGGGCCGATCTGCGAAACTGCCGCCTGCACGGCCTCTTCCGTCATCTGCTTGCGGCGGGTATTCAGTTCATGAAGTTCTTTTGCCAGCGTCCGCGCCGTTGACACATCTTCCGTGATAAACAGACGGACTGCTTTTTCTGCCGTTTCCAGACGTCCTCCGGCGTTTAAGGTGGGGCCTAAAACGAAACCGATCTGGTAACTGCTGAAGGTATCGGGATCCAATTCGCAGGCTTCCATGAGCGCCTGCAGCCCCAAAAACTCCGAGCCGTGGTTTTGGCGGATGCGTGTAAGCCCCAACTGCACCATGGTTCGGTTTTCATCCAGAAGATCCATGACGTCACCCACGGTCGCGATCGCGGCAAATTCGATCAGCGGCCACAGTTCACGCGAGGTGTGTCCTTGCGTGTGGTCGTACAGGACCTGCATGAGTTTCCATGCAACGACAGCCCCGCAAATGCCGGAAAACGGATATTCGTTGTCTTCTCGTTTCGGATCTACCACCGCATCGGCATAAGGCAGGCTGCCGCCGTTCTGGGGGACCTCATGATGATCCGTCACCACGACGGTCATGCCCAGTTCGCGTGCCATCTTCACTTCCGCCGCTGCAGCGATCCCGTTATCGCAGGTGAGCAAAAGATCCACGCCGTCTTCATGTGCCGTTTCAATGATCCTCGGGTTCAGGCCGAAACCATCCTCGATGCGGTGCGGCACCTGCCAGTCCACTGTGCCTTCGCGCGCCAGTTTGCACAGGCTGCGGTACAGAATCGTGACAGAGCATACACCATCGATATCGTAGTCGCCCAAAATGCGGATCTTTTTTCCGTTTTCCAGAGCCTCCGAAAGCAAAGAAACGGCATGAAGCGCATCCGGCAGGCGCGAGGGATCATGAAGACTCAGCGGATCCGCATTCAGAAATGCGCGCATCGCCCCGACGGTCGTCAGGCCGCGATTCGCCAGGATCCGTACCAGATAGGGGGAGACCCCCAGTTCCTTCGAAAAGCCGTCAAAATCTACCTTATTCGCGCGTACCCGCCAGATTTTCTCCATGCCGTACCTCGTTATTTCATGCCGGTCCTCTGCGTTACATCCGCAGCGTCCGGCCTGTCTTTCTGTTAATTCCTTTACCGGTCGATCTCAGATCTTATGGATGAGCAGGCCGCTGCGCAGCTTTGGCTCAAACCAGGTCGACTTCGGAGGCATCAGAAGTCCTGCATCTGCGACGTCAAACAACTGCGAGATCGTCGTTGCATACATGGAAAATGCTACCGTCATGTCGGTGTGAACACGGCGCTCCAGTTCATTCAGGCCGCGAATGCCGCCGATGAAATCGATGCGCTTATCCACGCGCGGATCCTTGATCCCGAGGATCGGATCCAGCAGGTGGTCCTGCAGTACGGAAACGTCCAGGCCCTTTACCGGGTCGTCGCTGCCCATGGAAGGCGCTGCCTTGAGCACATACCAGGTATCATCCAGGAACATGCCGAAGGTCATCGGCTGTGTGGGTGCAACCTGCACATCGCTCTTCTCATACGTGAAGCCTGCGTCCGTGAGCGCCTCCAGGAACTCTTCCTTCGTGCGGCCGTTCAGGTCCGCAACGACACGGTTATACGGCAGGATCATGAGTTCATCCTCCGGGAACAGCACGGACAGGAAGAAGTTGAACTCTTCGCTTCCGGTGTAGCCGGGGTTCTCACTGCGGCGCTTCAGGCCTACCTTTACCGCCGAAGCAGCACGATGATGTCCGTCGGCGATATAAGTGTTCGGAACCGCCTCGAAAGCCTGTGACAGGCGCGCTACGAGCACGGGATCCGCGATCTTCCAGATCGTATGGGAGATGCCGTCATCGGCCGTGAAATCATAGAGCGGCTCTTCCTGCATCACCTGCGCGGTGATCTGTGCGATCTGCGCGTTGCTACGGTAAGCCAGGAAGATCGGGCCGGTCTGCGCGCTGCACGTATCGACGTGGCGGATACGGTCCTGCTCTTTATCCGCGCGGGTATTCTCGTGCTTTTTGATCACATTATTCACATAGTCATCTACGCTGCTGCAGCCGACGATACCGGTCTGTGCACGGCCGTCCATGATCAGACGGTACACATAAAAGCACGGAGTCTCATCGGTCACATAGGTGCCGTCCGCGATCTGCGCGTTCAGCATCTCCTTCGCCTTCTCATATACGCAGTCGGCGTAGGTGTCCACCGAAGCGTCAAACTGTGTCTCCGCACGGTCAATGTTCAAAAACGAGAGGGGGTGACCCTTTACAGCCGCTACTGCTTCCTCCCGGTTGTATACGTCATAGGGAAGTGCAGCGACCTCTGCCACTACTTCCTTCGCGGGACGAACACCGCAAAATGGTCTAACGATAGCCATGTTTCCTCCAAAAAACGGATTCTCCAATACATTTACCGCATTGGAGAATCGCAGATTATATACTATTTTGAGTTCGTGATACTACATACATTCGCCATCCTTTCGATTTCCTTCGGAAATCGCTTTGGCTCATGTTTGTTCTGGTATCACTCACTTTTCAATGACTCTTACCTTCAGTACGCCGTCGATCGCGGATGCCTTTTCAACGAAGTCTTCGCTGACTTTGGAGTTTACATCGTAGATCGCATAGGAGTACTCGCCGCGGCTGGCAGATACCATCTGCTCGATGTTGATGCCGCTCTCGCCGGCCAGTGCGGTGAACTTGCTGATTACGTTGGGAACGTTCTTGTGAGCTACGGTCACACGTGCAGCGTGAGTAAGCTTACCGAGCGTACATGCCGGGTAGTTTACGGAGTTGCGGATGTTACCGTTATCCAGATAGTCAACGATCTCATCAACAGCCATAACTGCACAGTTGTCCTCGGACTCTTCGGTGGAAGCGCCCAGATGAGGTGTAAGGATCACGCCCTTCTTACCGGCTGTGGTAGCGTTCGGGAAATCGGAAACGTACTTGCGTACCTTGCCTGCCTCGAGTGCCTGCAGCATAGCGGGCTCATCTACAACGAGGTCACGAGCGCAGTTGATCACAACAACGCCGTCCTTCATCTTAGCGATGGCATCCGCATTGATCAGGTTCTTCGTAGAATCCAGAAGCGGAACATGTACGGTGATGAAATCACAGATCTCGTAGATGTCTTCGTAGCTCTTTACGACCTTAACGTCGCGGGACAGCTGCAAAGCGTTGTTAACGGACAGGTACGGATCGCATCCGTAAACTTCCATGCCGAGATGTACGGCTGCGTTTGCAACCAGTACGCCGATAGCACCCAGGCCGATGATACCGAGCTTCTTGCCCTTGATCTCGGTTCCTGCGAAGTTCTTCTTTTCCTTCTCTGCGGTCTTCGCGATGTCAGAGTCAGCAGCATCGGAAGCAACCCAGTTCAGACCGCCGTGGATGTCGCGGGCTGCGAGCAACATGCCTGCGATCACGAGTTCTTTAACGCCGTTTGCGTTAGCACCCGGTGTGTTGAATACTACGATACCCTTCTCGGCGCAAACGTCGAGCGGGATATTGTTGGTGCCGGCACCTGCTCTTGCGATCGCAAGAAGGTTCTCCGGAAGCTCCATATCATGCATCTTTGCGCTGCGGACCAGGATGCCGTCTGCCTCAGCAACAACATCTGTCAGAGCGTAATTCTCAGGAAGATTGTTTAAACCGATCTTCGCAATGGGATTCAGGCAATGTATCCAATGTACCTTATTCATTATGCGTTCTCCTCCTCAAACTTCTTCATGAATGCAACGAGTGCCTCAACGCCTGCCTTCGGCATAGCGTTGTAGATGCTTGCGCGCATACCGCCTACGCTTCTGTGACCCTTCAGGTTCTCGAAGCCGGCAGCCTTAGCTTCCTTAACGAACTTCGCATCGAGTTCTTCGTTACCGGTTACGAAAGGAACGTTCATAAGAGAACGGGAAGCGGGCTCAACGGTACCCTTGAAGAGCTTGCTCTGATCGAGGAAATCGTAGAGGATCTTCGCCTTCTCGATGTTTCTCTTCTGCATAGCCTCAAGTCCGCCGTTCTTAAGCAGCCACTTGAATACCAGACCGCAGATGTAGATCGCCCAGCAGTTCGGGGTGTTGTACATGGAACCATTGTCCACATGGATCTTATACTGCATCATGGTCGGAACGGTGTCATCTACGGTCTCAGGAATGAGATCCTCGCGGATGATCGCGATAACCAGACCGGCAGGTCCTACGTTCTTCTGAACGCCGCCGTAGATCATACCATACTTCGTTACGTCTACCGGCTCAGACAGGAAACAGGAAGATACATCGGAGATCAGGTCCTTACCCTTTGTATTGGGCAATGTGTGGAACTTGGTTCCGTAGATGGTGTTGTTTTCGCAAATGTAAACGTAGTCAGCGTCCTCACGGATCGGCAGATCGGAGCAATCCGGAATGTAGGAGAAGGTCTTGTCAGCGCTGGATGCAACAGCAACAACATCGCCGTACTTCTTCGCTTCCTGATATGCTTTCTTCGCCCACTGACCGGTTACGATATAATCAGCCTTCTTGTTCTTCATCAGGTTGAGCGGGATCATAGCGAACTGAAGAGAAGCGCCGCCCTGCAGGAACAGAACCTTATAGTTATCCGGAATGTTCATCAGTGTGCGGAGGTCCTTCTCTGCCTCATCGATGATATCCTGGAACATCTTGGAACGATGGCTCATCTCCATTACGGACATTCCGCAACCGTGGTAATCCATCATATCTGCTGCTGCCTGCTGTAAAACTTCCTCCGGTAAAACCGCCGGACCTGCTGAAAAGTTGTAAATTCTACCCATGGTATCCTCCAGAAATACTTTTAATTATTTTTCTTTTTTAAATCTTCGTTATCGAAGCAGTCGGCAATGGCGCCGCCCGGTGCTACCATCGGGAATACTTTGTCATCACTGTCGATCACACATTCGATCACTACCGGAATGTTGAGCGCGATCGCCTCGCGAAGCGCGGGCTCGAACTCTTCCTTCTTCGTTACGCGGTACGCCTTCGCGCCCATGCCTTCGGAGATCTTAACGAAATCCACCTGATCATTAAGGACCGTGTTGGAATAACGCTGTCCGTAGAACAGGGTCTGCCACTGGCGAACCATACCCAACACATGATTGTTCATAACGATCTGAATGATGGGAATGTTGTAACGTGTCGCGGTCGCGATCTCATTCATATTCATACGGAAGCATCCGTCACCTGCAATGTTGATGACGGTCTTATCTTTGCAACCCATCTTCGCTCCGATGGATGCGCCCAGGCCGAAGCCCATGGTTCCGCAGCCGCCGGAGGACAGGAAGGTTCTCGGGGAGCGGTACTTCGCATACTGTGCGGCCCACATCTGATGCTGGCCTACGTCGGTCGTGATGATCGCATTGCCCTCGGTCACCTTATAGATGGTCTCCATGATATAAGGTCCGGAAAGCACGGATGTATCGTATGAAAGCGGATGCTCAGCTTTAATGGCCTGGATCTCATCGACCCATTCCTTATGCTCCATGGGTGAGAGTTTCGCCAGAAGGCGGATAAGCGCCTCCTTCAGATCTCCTACCACGGCAACATCCGTCTGAATGTTTTTATTGATCTCTGCTGCATCGACATCGATCTGCAGGATCTTCGCGTTGCGGGCAAATGTCTTGGTATTTCCGGTGATACGGTCGCTGAAGCGAACGCCCAGAGAGATCAAGAGATCGCACTTCGAAACGCCCAGGTTGGAAGCCTTCGTTCCGTGCATGCCGAGCATACCGGTGTACAGAGGATCCTCACCATCAAATGCGCCTTTACCCATGAGGGTGTCGCAGACCGGTGCGTTTACGAGCTTCGCCAGCTGGCGAACCTGCTCGGAAGCGCCGGATGTGATCGCGCCGCCGCCTACGAAGATAAAGGGCTTCTTAGATGCCATGATGGCTTTCGCTGCTGCATCAAGAGCTTCCTCGCGGATATCGGCGGTCTTCGGCAGGATGGGCTTCGGAACGACCGGTGTGTACTCGCAGGTCGCAGCGGTAACGTCCTTCGTGATGTCGACGAGGACAGGGCCGGGACGGCCGGAGGCTGCGATGCGGAACGCCGCGCGTAAAGTATCAGCAAGCAGATTGATATCCTTAACGATGTAGTTGTGTTTTGTGATCGGCATCGTCACACCGGCGATATCGATCTCCTGGAATGTATCGCGGCCCAGAAGATTAACGGCAACATTTGCCGTAATGGCTACGACCGGAATGGAATCCATGTAAGCCGTCGCGATACCGGTAACGAGGTTCGTCGCACCGGGGCCAGAAGTAGCGAAACATACGCCTACCTTGCCGGTCGCGCGGGCATAACCGTCCGCTGCGTGTGCGGCTCCCTGCTCGTGGGATGTCAGAATATGGGTGATTTCGTCGGAATGCTTGTAAAGAGCATCGTAGATGTTCAGGATCGTGCCGCCCGGATAACCGAATACGGTATCAACGCCCTGCTCTTTCAGGCACTCAACTACGATTTCGGAACCTGATAATAACATGATTGTCTCCTTCTCTTTATGTACACGGTCTGTAATGCGGACCGAAATACTTCTCTTAGATCAAAACCGCGCCGAGATTTGCAGAGGTTACCATCTTCTCATAACGAGCCAGATAGCCTTCCTTTACCTTCGGCTCACGCGGCTTCCACTCCTTACGGCGTGCTTCCAGTTCTTCGTCGGAAACCAGCACATCGAGTTTATTTGCCGGGATGTCGATGCGGATGATGTCACCTTCGTGGATCAGGGCGATCGGTCCGCCGACTGCTGCTTCCGGACTCACATGACCGATGCTTGCGCCACGGCTCGCGCCGGAGAAGCGTCCGTCGGTGATCAGGGCTACGGAAGAGCCGAGTCCCATGCCCGCGATCGCGGATGTGGGGTTCAGCATCTCACGCATGCCGGGGCCGCCTTTCGGCCCCTCATAACGGATGACGACTACGTCGCCTGCAACGATCTTACCGCCCTTGATGGCAGCGATCGCATCCTCTTCACAGTCGAACACACGTGCAGGTCCTTCGTGTACCATCATCTCCGGAACGACTGCGGAGCGCTTAACGACACCGCTGTCCGGTGCAATGTTGCCCTTCAGTACGGCAATACCGCCGGTCTCGCTGTACGGGTTGTCGATCGGACGGATGACCTCCGGATTGCGGTTTACGCGTCCGGCGATATTCTCTCCCACCGTCTTACCGGTTACGGTGATCAGATCGGTGTAGAGGAGGTTCTTCTTATTCAATTCATTCATTACGGCATACACACCGCCTGCTTCGTTCAGGTCTTCCATGTAGGTGTGACCGGCAGGTGCCAGGTGACACAGGTTCGGTGTCTTCGCGGAGATCGCGTTTGCGATGTCCACATTCAATGTAACGCCCGCTTCACGTGCGATCGCCGGCAAATGCAACATCGTGTTCGTGGAGCATCCGAGCGCCATATCTACGGTGAGTGCGTTGTGGAATGCCTTCTCGGTCATGATGTCGCGCGGGCGGATGTTCTTCTGCCACAGCTCGACGATCTTCATACCTGCGTGCTTAGCGAGCTTGATACGCTCGGAATATACTGCAGGGATGGTACCATTGCCCGAAAGGCCCATACCGATAGCTTCGGTCAGACAGTTCATGCTGTTTGCGGTATACATACCGGAACAGGAACCGCAGGTCGGGCAGGTCTTCTCTTCGTACTCGCGCACGTCTTCTTCAGTGATCTTCCCGGCAGCGTAAGCGCCGACAGCTTCAAACATAGAGGAAAGGCTGGTCTTGCAACCCTTCACGTGGCCTGCGAGCATGGGGCCGCCGGACACGAAGATCGTGGGCACGTTTACACGCGCTGCCGCCATCAAAAGGCCGGGCACGTTTTTATCACAGTTCGGAACCATGACCAATGCATCGAACTGGTGCGCCTTAGCCATACATTCGGTGGAGTCTGCGATCAGGTCACGGGTGACCAGGGAGTACTTCATGCCGATGTGGCCCATAGCGATACCGTCGCAGACGGCGATCGCGGGAAATACGACCGGAACACCGCCGGCCATAGCCACGCCGAGCTTAACAGCCTCGACGATCTTATCCAGGTTCATGTGACCCGGAACGATCTCATTATAGGAACTGACGATACCGATGAGGGGTTTCTTCATCTCTTCTTCGGTATGTCCCAATGCATTGAACAAAGAACGATGCGGGGCTTGCTGCATGCCCTGACGTACGGCATCACTTTTCATCTTCGTACCTCCGTAGTTTTCGGTCTCACTGACCGTCTATTCTTCGGTCTTTCGACCATGAAACGATCAAATTCTCTCTGCGACCAGATCACCCATCTGTGTGGTGGAAACCTGTGTGCATCCCTCAGACATAATGTCGACGGTACGATAACCCTCGGACAATACCTTCTGGACGGCCGCTTCGATCGCATCTGCCTCGCGGTCCAGATCAAAGGAATAGCGAAGCATCATCGCTGCGGACAGGATGGTCGCGATTGGGTTCGCGATGTTCTTTCCTGCGATATCCGGAGCGGAACCGTGGCTGGGCTCATACATGCCGAGTTTCGTTTCGCTTAAGGATGCGCTGGAGAGCATACCGATGGAGCCCGTTACCATGCTGGCTTCGTCGGACAGAATGTCGCCGAACATGTTCTCAGTCAGGATGACGTCGAACTGGCCCGGATCACGGACGAGCTGCATCGCGCAGTTATCAACAAGCATGTGGGAGTAGGTGACCTCAGGATAGTCCTTAGCGACCTCTTCCACGACCTTACGCCACAAACGGGATGTATCGAGGACATTTGCCTTATCGACGCTGACTACGTTCTTACGACGTTTCATCGCGATCTCAAAGCCCTTCACCGCTATGCGGCGGATCTCATTTTCATCATAAGTACAGATATCGGTGGCCTTCTTAACGCCGTTCACCTCTTCGGTGTGACGCTCGCCGAAATAAATGCCGCCGGTGAGCTCACGCATGATCACCAGGTCGAAACCGTCGCCGATGACCTCGTCACGCAGCGGGCAGGCCGCCTTGAGCTCTTTATATAGGTAAGCCGGGCGAATGTTTGCAAACAGCCCCAACTCTTTACGGATCTTCAGAAGTCCCGCCTCCGGACGCAGGTTCGGGGGCAATTGATACCAGGAACTCTCGCCGACCTTACCGCCGACCGCTCCCAGAAGTACGCTGTCGGATGCTTTCGCCTCTGCCACGGCCTCATCCGTAAGCGGAACACCGTATGCGTCGATGGAGCATCCTCCCATCAGAAGTTTCTTATATAAAAACGTATGTCCGTAAACCTCGCCGACGCGGTCTAAAACCTTACACGCCTCGGTCACGATCTCCGGACCGATTCCGTCACCCGGAATCAAAGCTACCTTAAACTCCATAACAGAGCCTCCTGTAAAAGATATCCATTCTATGATACCCCGTTTCCACTCGCATTTCAAGTCTTTTTTTCAAAAACTTTACGGCCAGGTGCCCCGTCTGGGCTTGATGCGGCGGAGCACACCCGAACTTTCCAGATTTGTATAAAGCAGGATGCGTGCCTTCCCCTGGTATTCAGGTTTTATCAGGTAGAATACGTAGGTTTCGATCAGGTTGTAGAGATTCCCCGTGCGGCCCTCGATCTTGAAATTCGAAAAGCCCATCGGAACATAAACATCCCAGATCTCATCGGGGGAAATGACCGTCGGATAATCCAAAACATCGTAGAGTGTATTCTTCTCACCGTAATCGCAATACCAGGTCTTCAGCTGTACCTGTTTTTCGGGCGGAAGCTTCCGGTTTTGCAGCACCTGACGATGTAACTCGCCGATATGCGCGTAATGCGCTTTGCGGCGCGGGCAGTTCGGCATACAGCACGGGTTCACCAGGATCTCGATGCGATCTTTATCGGAAAGCTTCGAAATGGTATCCAACTCATGGTTCAGGTTATAGTCCAAAACCACCAGACCATAATCTTTCGCAAGCTCCGCTTCTACCTCTTCCAGCGTCCGCAGACATTTGCAGGTCGAACTGTTGATCGTGTATGAGGGATAGGTCTTGCGGATGTATTCTTCCAGAATGTCGGAGGTGACCAGTACCTCGTTCATACCGTTGTCGCCCGCCTTAAGACAGAAGTTGCAGTAGGGGTCAGCCAGTTCCTCCTTCGTGATCGTCGGGTTCGTATAAGTGAAACGAACCGGGATGCCCAGGTCATTGATCGATTTGATCGCCAGACGGACGAAATCCGCGTCGCACTGATCCTCAAACGTAAACCGGCCGCTCGCCCAAAGGGAAGTGGGAAACTCGCCGAAAAAAGAAGCAAAGGCAACGCCTTCGCGGAAATACTCCGGATATTGTTCCAAAAGGCTGACCATCATCATATTCAGCGGCAGGTTTCCCCGAAGTCCGGGCATATGAAATTTGACTTTTTTATTCTCGGATGCCATTGAAAATCCTCCCATAAAGCGGAATCAGGCACAGCATTTGACTGCTGTGCCTGCTGTGCAAAATTCTATAAGAACTTAATCATTATCCAAGGTAACAACTTCGCAGAGTCCATCGCTCACGCTGACGCAAGGATAATACTTCGCCAGAAGGTCGGTGCAGAGCTTTAAGATGATCGCTCCGCCTCCGGCGTACAGATCCATGCTCCGGTACTGACGACGGTACTGCTTTAAAGTTTCGCCCATTTCTTCCATCATGTCGGCCGCCGTCGGATCGCTGTTTCTGAACTCCTCCATATCCAGGATCCGGAAAGAAAACGTGACATACAAAGAAATCGTTCGGCCGTCCGTTCCCGATGCATTAATGATCGGGAAATAAACCTTATCACGTGAGAACGTAAACATGGTTACATAATTACGCTTACGCTCAGCGGGCTTATTTTCTTCATAGGTCTTCTTGGATTTACCACCAAATAAACGAAACATACTCAGCACCTCCCCTTCCAGAATGCCAGATAATTTTGATTACCAGGGTACTAAACTATTTGCTCTCCGTTTGGCTTGCACTCTCCTGCTTCTCGCAATCCACGATCGCCGTTTTCTGCATCGGGATACGGCAGTTTTTGTTGTTTCCAAACTCGACGATCACTGTGTCGTCTGCTATGTCAATTATTGTACCATAAAATCCCGAACTCGTCAATACAACATCGCCAATCTCCAGCTGAGAAAGTAATTCTTTTAGCGCTTTTTGCTGTTTTTTCTGTGGACGGAACATTAATAAGTAAATTGCTAAGATAAATACACCGTAAATTACGATTAATACCAGCCAATTCCCGCCTGCAGGCTGACCCTCTGCGGTTGCTTCCAACGCCAACAACTTGTCAAACATTTAATAATCCTCCGATACGTTCATACCCGGCATGGTTCAATCATCCTCACCGCTAGCGAGGCTTTCCAATTTCTCTTTACGGAAAGCTTCGAACCGATGCTCCGCGATCGCGTCGCGGATCTGTTCCATCAAGGTATTGTAATAATGCAGGTTGTGCATGACGCAAAACCGTAAGCCCAACATCTCACCGGCTTTCAGCAAGTGACGAATATAGGCACGCGAATAGGTCCGGCAAACCGGGCAGTCACAGTCTTCTGCGATGGGCCGGTCATCGAGCTCATATTTCGCGTTTTTCAAATTCAGTCGTCCTCGGTCCGTGTACACGTGACCATGGCGACCGTTTCGCGATGGATAGACGCAATCGAAGAAATCGACTCCGCGGTACACCGCCTCGATGATATTCGCCGGAGTTCCCACCCCCATCAGATAACGGGGTTTCTCCTTCGGCAGATGCGGCACAGTCACGTCCAGGATGTGATACATCTCTTCATGACTCTCACCGACTGCCAGGCCTCCGACTGCATAACCGTCCAGATCCAGCTGTGCGATCTCTTTCGCATGAGCGATTCGGATGTCGTCCAGAACGCCTCCCTGGTTAATGCCGAACAGCATCTGGGCGGGATTGATCGTATCCGGCAGTTGTGACAGGCGATGCATTTCGTCCTTACAGCGTTTCAGCCAGCGCGTGGTGCGCGCCACAGACTCTTCGATGTATTTGCGCTCCGCTTTTGAAGGCGGGCACTCATCGAACGCCATCGCTATGGTCGATGCCAGGTTCGACTGGATCCGCATGCTCTCTTCCGGTCCCATGAATATGAGCCGTCCGTCTACATGCGAATGAAAGGTCACACCCTCTTCGCGGATCTTACGCAGGCCTGCCAGAGAAAACACCTGGAAGCCGCCGGAGTCCGTCAGGATGGGGCGGTCCCAAACCATGAACTTGTGCAGGCCGCCGAGTTTTTTGATCACCTCGTCACCCGGCCGCACATGCAGATGGTATGTATTGGATAGCTGCACCTGCGTGTGGATGGTCTTCAGATCCTCCGTGGACAGGGCGCCTTTGATGGCAGCAGCCGTTCCGACATTCATAAATACAGGGGTCTCGATCACGCCGTGAACGGTAGCGAAACTACCGCGCCGCGCCGCGCCGTCTTCGGTCTGTATGGTAAACATGGACACTCCTATTTCTGGGGTTCTGTATCCGCAGGCTTCTTACGCATCATCAAATGAGCCAGGCTGCCGGCGATACATACAGACGAGAAACCGCCGCAGAGTACACCGACGATCAGAGGCAGAGCGAATTCACGAATGGCCGTAACGCCGACGATCGCCAAAACGATGACCATGATGAGTGTCGTCAAGGACGTGTAGATGCTTCGTGTCATCGTCTGGTTGATACTCAGGTTGAAGATCTCCTTCAAAGAATATCTCTTATGGGAATCCAACGAAAGGTTCTCACGTACGCGGTCGAAGATAACGATGGTCGCGTTGATCGAATAACCGACGATGGTCAGCATACAAGCGATAAACGTGGTACCTACGGTCCAGTTGAACAGCAGGTAAGCCAGGATAACTACAAATACGTCATGCAGCAACGTAAATACAGAAGCTGCGGCAAATGTCAGGTTGCGGAAACGGAACCAGATGTAAAGCAACATGCAGAGTGTTGCAACCGCAACGGAAACCAATGCATCCCGACGCATCTCCTGACCGATCGTCGCGGAGATGTTCTGCATCTGGATACCATCCTCTGCTACGCCGAAGTCCGCCTTCAGCATTTTCGTCATCGCATCACGTTCTTCCAGACTCAGGGTCTTCGTACGGACAATGATCTGGGAACTGTCCACGACTTTGTTGGAAGCGATATTGCCTTCGCTATCCCCGATCGCAGTAGCGATCTTAGGCTCGATCTGCGTCTGGATCTCTTCCAGGGTCATATCTTTCGGCAGATCGATCGTCGAGGATGTACCGCCGACGAAATCGATGCTGTAATTCATCATGTCGCCCTGTGTAGCATTGAAGATCAGAAGACCGATCGAAAGAGCGACTGCAGCGCCGGAGATCGAGAAGAAGATTGGGCGCTTGCCGATGATGTTGAGTTTTGTAGTCTTCTTCGTCTCGCCGTAGGCTCCTTTACCCTTAATGCCCAGATCGTAGAAACCGGTCAGGAACAGACGGGTGATACCCAGAGAGCTTACCATGGAAAGAATGATACCTACAGCCAGGGTCTGTGCGAAACCGCGAACGGTTCCGGAACCCAGAATATTCAGAATGATCGCTGAGATCAAAGTTGTAACGTTACCATCGACGATCGCGGACAATGCTTTCGAGAAACCATTGTTGATCGCGGTGCGTACAGTAGTTCCCGCTCCGATCTCCTCGCGGATACGCGCGAAAATGATGACGTTTGCATCCACGGCCATACCGATAGACAGAATCATACCCGCAATACCGGGAAGTGTCAACGTAATATCAAAGCCTGCGAGAACGACGATCATCATCGTAACATAGCAAAGCAGTGCAAGCGATGCAGCGATACCGGGAACACGGTAGAGAATGATCATAAGAAGGATCACGATAGCGAGGCCGATCGCACCTGCAAGAAGGGATGTATGGATCGCCTTCTCACCGAGTTTCGCGCCGACCACATCGGAACGAACCTCTTCGAGTTCTACCGGAATGGCACCGATACGGATCGTGGTCGCGAGGTTCTCCGCGGTTTCCAGCGATTCAAGTCCGGTGATCTCAGCGAACTCGGAGTTGATCTCCGAGTTTACCCTGGGTGCGCTTACGACTTCTCCGTCAAAAACGATCGCGATCTGATGTCCGATATTGGCCTTGGTTACTTTTGCGAATACTTCTTGTCCTTCCGGAGTCAATGTAAGTAAAACAACATACTCGATCGCGTTGGAACTAACACCTTCCGAACGACGAGCTCTGCCTTCCGCCGTCTTGATATGCTTCGGCTCAAGAACTTCCTGGCCATCTTCATCAACAAACTTGAGAGCACCCGGTTTTCCGAGCTCTTCCAGAACTTTATTTGCATCTTTAACATTCGGGATGTCAACGCAGATACGTTTGTCACCCTCCATATAAACGGATGCTTCTGTCGAATAAGATTCCGCTCTCTTACGAAGCTTCTCTTTCGCGTCAGACATCGCTTCGCCGGAAGCATCTCCGACTGCCTGATAAGTGATGGAAACACCGCCGGCCAGGTCGAGACCGAGGTCGACATCATAAAGGCTTCCATATTGCTGTTCATCAAATCCCACAAATGCCACAAACGCCATGAAGCCCAATAAGATCATTCCGCAAAGCAGCTTCAAAGCGCCTGATCCCTTACGATCGCGCATTTTGTTTACCTCCGTAATTCCGGGATATCCCCGGTCATTTCTTCATTTTCATCCATTTCCGCAAGCGCGGCCTTGATCATGATCGCACACTCGATCCTCTTTTTCTGCATCACGCAGCCGATGTCGTACGCATCCGTCAGACTGTGATGGAAGTTGTACGAGTTCGCCGCGCAGCCGCCGCTGCAGTAGAAACGTGCAAAACAGTTTCTGCACTTTTCTTTTGCGTATACATTGCAAAGTTTGAACTCATCCCGTAGTTCGGTATTTACAATGCCATCGTCCAGATTTCCGAGGCAGAAATCCTCCTGTCCCACAAACTGGTGACAGGGGTACAGATCTCCCCAGGGAGTCACGCCCAGGTACTCCGTACCGGCTCCACAGCCGGCCAGACATTTGGCAACACAAGGGCCGTGATCCAGATCGATATTAAAGTGGAAAAAGTTAAAGCCTCTTCCCTCTTTACGCCGTTTGATGTATTCGACCGCGAGCCGGTCGTATTCTTCGAGGATCTTCGGAAGATCCTCTTCGGTGATCGCATACGGATCTTCCGGCTGCGCCACCACAGGTTCCATGGACAGTTTGTCAAATCCGAGATCCGCATAGTGGATCACATCACTGGCAAAATCCGTATTAAAGTGGGTAAAAGTACCTCGGATGAAGTAACTTTTATCCCCACGTCGTTTTGCGAATTCCTGGAATTTCGGGACGATGATGTCGTAACTGCTCTTTCCGTTCCGTGTCGGACGCATGCGGTCATTGACCTCGCGGCGACCGTCCAGTGACATGACTACGTTCGCCATCTCACGGTTGCAGAACTCCATGACTTCTTCGTTTACCAGAACGCCATTCGTCGTCAGCGTGAAGCGGAACTTCTTATGGTGTGGCACCTCCAGGCTCCGTCCGTATTCCACGATCTGCTTGATGACTTCCCAGTTCATCAGCGGTTCACCGCCGAAGAAATCAACTTCCAGATTGATACGGTGGCCGGAATTCTCTACCAGGAAATCCAACGCTTTCTTACCGACTTCGAAACTCATCAGCCCGCGGGAGCCATGATAGGCGCCCTCGCCGGCGAAGCAATACTTACACCCCAGGTTGCAGTCATGGGAAACATTCAGACAGAGCGCCTTAACGACCGTCTTACGTTTCTTAAAATCCATGACGAAATCGCGGTAAATGTCCTTTGCAAACAAAAGGTCTTCCTTAGCGAGTTCATCGATCTCATCCAGCGCTTCCCGGATGTCCGAATAGGTGTAGGTCTTACCGAGTTCTTTCGTGATCGCATCGTGATCATACGCAGCGCCCGCGCCGGACGCCTCGATCAAAGCGACGGCGTCGTAAGCGACATCCTCCATCACGTGGACCGAGCCGGAATTTACATCCAAAACGATGTTGTATCCGTTGTTTTTATATTGATGTATCAAAACTCCTCCTAATCCGCACAGGGCCCGATTCTGGCATCCCCCTATAAACAAGAATAAAGGGATGCCGCACGAAGCACGCGCAGCAGCCCTTACACCTCATCTCCGAGAGGCTATGCGATACGGGAATCCCCTGTCGAAACCGTCATCAAAAACTAGCGGTTCGTGTTCTCGCAGCTCTGATTTCCTACGGTACAGGAAGTCTTGCATGCAGACTGGCAAGATGTCTGGCACTCGCCGCAGCCGCCCTTTACCATAGATTCCTTCAAGCTCTTCTTTGTTAATGTCTTGATCTTTTTCATGAAACTTGTATCCTCCGTTTCTTTCAAAAAGCACGATCATCGCGCAATGACCCGATGATTATGCGACTATCATCATATCGCAAATGTTTCGCTTTGTCAACCGTTTTACCGCCTGTTTCAAGGATTTTCGGTGTTCGTTTCATCGACCGTCTCCACCCGGACCCTCACTTTATCCACACGGTTGCGATTCATCTTCTCGACTACATAGGTGATACCGTCGCGTTCGATGCATTCCCCTCCCTCGGGCAATGCATCCAGAAGCTCGATCATCAGTCCTCCGAGCGAGTCATAATCCTCCGATTCGAGTTCTAATCCAAGCTGTTCGTTGATGTCGTCGAGTTTCATTGCCCCGTCGATCAGGTACTCGCGTTCCCCGATCTTGCGGATGCTGTCCTTCTCTTCCTCGTCATACTCGTCGCGGATCTCCCCGACGATCTCCTCCAGGAGGTCTTCCAGCGTGATCATGCCCACGGGCGCACCGTATTCATTCAGCACGATCGTGATACTCACTCCGCCTTCGCGCATCTGCGCGAGCATCTCGCCCAGTCTGCGGTTCTCAAACGTAAAGTGCGGCTTACGCAAATATCTGCGCAGGGAAAATGTCCGGCCGGGCTTCATGAGGAGCAGATCCTTCACATTCAGGATGCCGATGACATTGTCCTTCGAATCCTGATAGACGGGGAAACGCGTATATTGGTTTTCGCGGAAACATTTCAACACTTCCGCGTAGGAACAGTTTACATCGAGCATGGTCATGTCGGCACGCGGCACCATGATGTCCTTTGCCTTTGCGTCGCCGAAGTCGACCACGTTGTTGATCATCTTCTTTTCTTCCGGCTCCAGAACGCCCTCTTCATGGCTCACATCCACGATGGTACGCAGTTCCTCCTCCGTGATCACCTTCTCCTTATCGTCCTTCGAAACACCGACCAGCTTCAAAACGCCGCCCGCGAGTACGTTGGTTATAAAGATGAACGGAGTCAGGATCCACATCAGTCCACTGATCGGCGTCACATAGAGAAGCGAGAGTTTCTCCGCCTTCACCGTCGCCAGCGTCTTCGGGGTCAATTCACCGAAAACGAGCACCAGAAGCGTCAGTACGCCGGTCGCGATACCCGCCGCATAAACAGCGACGCCCGCGCCGAAATTCTGCTCCAGCACCTTCGTTGTAAACAGGGTCGCCAGAGATGACGCCGACAGGTTCACGACGTTGTTTCCGATCAAGATCGCGCCCAACAGTTTAGAGGGTTCCTCCGTGATGGCGAGCAGACGCTTCGCCTTTTTATTTCCTTCTTCAGCCAATGTACGCAACCGTATCCGGTTCACGGTCATGATGGCTGTCTCCGCCGAAGAGAAAAAGCCCGATAAAATGATCAATGCGATCAGTACGATAAGCCGTACTATGTCACCGCTGTCCAAATTCGTTCCTCCTGAATCTTTGTAAGGCTCCCATGTCGGGGCCTGTCTCTATTCTACATGGTCTCGCCGGCTTTTTTCTCTGCCAGTTTCTTAAGCAGCAGTTTTCGCGCCGCCGCGGGATCCGCCTGCCCGTTCGTCTCTTTCATGACGCATCCGAGCAGATGCCCCGCCGCCTTCTCCTTTCCGGAGAGGTAGTCCGAGACCGATTTTTCCTGTGCCTTAAGGACCGCATCCACCGCGGCCTCCAAAGCATCCTCATCCTTTGTTATCAAAAGATGATACTCATTTACATATACCATAGGTTCGATGTTTTTGTCAAACATAAGGGCGAAAACATCACGCGCTGTCTTCGTCGTGATCATTCCGTCCTCCTGCATCCGAAGCAGTTCGGCAAATGCTTTGGGAGTGATCTTCCACTGTCCCGGATCCGCCTTCTTTTCATGGCACAGGTACATCAGGTCACCGCACATCCGTGCCGCGATCGTTTTCGCCATGCGCTGCTTCGTCTCCGCGCCCTCAGACCAAAGTCGCAAGGTCCCCTCGAACAGCATCGCCGTAGCGGGATGCCTCGTCAGGATCTGCGCCTCCTCCTGTGTCAGTGAAAACTCCCGCATATAACGGTCGGCCTTCTCCTCCCGAAACTCCGGCATCTGCTCTTCCATGCGCCGGATATACTCCTCCGGCAAATGTACGGGCAGCAGGTCGGGCTCCGGAAAATACCGGTAATCCATGACCTCTTCCTTCGTCCGCATGACCTTCGTCGTGCAATCCGCCTCATCAAAACGACGCGTTTCAAACACGACCTTACCGCCTGCTTCGAGTACCTGTGCCTGACGTTTTGCCTCGTAGTCAACAGCACGCCGAATACTCGTAAAAGAGTTTAAGTTCTTCATCTCCGTCCGCACGCCGAGCGTCTCCTCTCCCGCCTTACGCAGGGAAAGGTTCACATCCGCGCGCATCGAGCCTTCGTGGAGTTTTCCGTCGGAGATGCCCAGATACATCGCGAACATACGGATCTTCTCCAGAAACGCGATCACCTCGTCCGAATTCCGGAAATCCGGCTCCGTCACGATCTCCAGCAAAGGCACGCCTTTGCGGTTGAAATCGACCAGCGATACGTGCCGCTCCATGTCGTGCGTCAGCTTCCCGGCGTCATCCTCCATGTGCATCTCGTGGATGCGGATGACCTTCGTTTC
>DBXX01000070.1:71069-97792 GCA_002309675.1 Lachnospiraceae bacterium UBA1201 | reverse complement strand
GCTCTGCCAGAACGCAAGTTTTGCGATCGTTTCATTTGCCGCCAGCATGAAATCCTCGATCATATCCGTAGCGACCGAACGTTTATACGGATAGATCTCGATCGGAAAGCCATTCTCATCCAGAATCGCCTTCGGCTCAGGAAAATCAAAATCGATGGCGCCGTGCTGTTTTCTGCGCTTACGGATCAGCGCCGACAGGTGGGCCATGGACTTAAACATCGGCAGGAGGCTCTCGCACTCGGTTTTCAGCGCATCATCCGCTGTGTCCTCCAGAAGTGCCGCGACTTCTTTATAAGACATTCTGCGGGTGACGCGGATCACACTCTCCACCACACGATGATCGAGGATCCTGCCTTGGTCATCTATGACCATAATACAGCTCATGGCCAGACGATCCACCCCCGCATTCAGCGAGCAGATCTCATTTGATAACTCTTTCGGAAGCATCGGGATCACGCGGTCCGGAAAATATACGCTGTTACCGCGGTTCTTTGCCTCGGTATCGAGTGCAGAACCCTCCTTCACATAGTGGGAAACGTCCGCAATATGGACGCCGAGCGTGTAGGTCCCGTCCGGATTTTCCGTAACCGAGACCCCGTCGTCGAGGTCCTTCGCATCCTCTCCGTCGATCGTTACGATCACTTCGTTACGCAGATCCTCGCGACCTTCAATATCCTTCTCCGAAACATACGGAGGGATAGCCCTTGCCTCGCGGATGACTTCCTCGGGAAATGTAGCAGGCAATCCGTAAGACAGGATCGCCCCTTCGATATCTGTCCGGGGATCCGCGGCATCGCCCAAAACACTGAGGATCTGCCCTTCGGGATTACGCTTTTGGTCGCCGAAATCCGTGATCTTCACCCAGACTTTGCTATGGTCCTGCGCCTCGCCGATCGCTTCCTTCGGGATATAGATATCCTTCATAAAGCGGTTCCGCTCGGGAACGACGAAGCCATAGGAGTTCTTCATGACCAGCGTGCCCAAAACCGTTTCGTTTGCACGCTGAAGGACAGCCGTGACCTTACCGACCGGGTGCTTATCCCCCGTATACAGGATCACTGCCTCTACCTCATCCTTATGCATGGCTCCGTTAACATTCTTCGCCTCAATATAGATGTCCGGAATCTCCGAAGTACTATCTCCTGCCTCACCGGATAGTGTTTGTTTTACAAAACCGAAACCACGCGCGGACGCAAAAAACGTACCGCGGATCTTCGTGTCGGCTTCACAATTGGAATAAGCGCCGGCCTTTACGGCAAAGTATTTCCCGTGGTTCGTCACATTAATACGACCGTCACGTATCATGCTTTGCAGTACGTCGGCGAACTCTTCCCTCTTCTCCTTCGGAATATCCAGAAGGATCATCAGTTCTTTTAATTTCATAGGTTTATAAGCCTCGGACGTAAATACGTCCATCAGCTGCTTAGTCTTATCTTCCATTATTCTTTTCAATACCTCAAAATAAAAAACACTCTATGCGATCACGATCGGCATAGAGTGTTTGGTAATTCTACAAAATTTATTCAGCTTCAGTAGCTGCTTCAGTAACGGCCTCTGTAGCACCCTCAGTACCGGCTTCAGAACCGGCCTCGATAGTTGTTTCTACATTGGTATTGTTATTGTTTACTGTATCAGCATCTGCAGTCTTATTGAATAATCTACTGTTCAAAAGCAGGCAGATCACAAAGAAGAAAACAACCATCCAAGTGGTGGCTTTCTGAAGTTTGCCTTCCATCGAACGTGCTTTATTTTTTCCCCAATAGGAGTCAGCCATACCGCTGATCGAACCCGTCAGTCCTGCAGATTTACCTTCCTGCATCATAACGAGAAGCGTTATAACCAGCCCGAGAATTACTAATACTATACCGAGAATAAACTCTAAAACATCCATGGTCTCACCTCCACATAAGAATTTATCATATGAGCGCGGAAAATGCAAGCAAAAATTTGCGTTTTTTATTTTTCTCCCGTAGTTTCACTCTTCGGAGCGTTTTTTTCGCCCTTATCCTCTTCTTCTTTGCGCTTTTTCTTTACGAATATACTGATGAAGAACATTACAAATCCGATGAGAACAAATACAGCAGCGATCAACAATACGAGTTTTTGCAGATCCCGGATCTCCTGTTTGTCCGAAACATCCTCATCAGACTTCGAGGCTTGCCCTTTTGTCTGAGGTTCCGTGATCTCTTGGGTAGGAGCCTCGGTAGGCGCCTGCGTAGTTGCCTCAGTCTCGGGTTCGGTCTCCGCAGCCGTCGTGGTCTCTTCCGGTTTCTCGGAAACATTCAAATAGAAAATGACTTCTTTTCCTTCGTAGGAAATGATGACCTCATTGTCCCCTTCTTTGAAGGCTTTATGCGAGATCAGCGCATCCTCGGAAACATCAATGCGGGAACCGTCTTCATAGACGGCATAGACGGTGAAATCTTCCGCTGAAATGGAGTCACCAACATATTTCGCCCCACCTTTGTATTTAAGTTCCAGTTTCTTCGGGGCTTCCTCAGAAGAAACTTCGAGCGTCGTTTCTTCTTCAGTCGTATCGGCTTCTGTAGTATCTTCTTCAGTCGTGTTCTCCTCGGAAGACTCTACGGTCTCTTCCTCGGTCGTAGATTCGGCAGTGGTCGTCTCCGCTTTTGTGGGAGTCTGGGTAGGAGCCTCTGTAGGTGCCTGGGTCGGAGCATCCGTCGGAGTCTGCGTGGGCGCCTGTGTAGGTACATCCGTCGGAGCCTGCGTAGGCGCCTGCGTAGTTTTAGGAGCAGCCTCAACTACATATTCTTGGGTCAATGTACCATAGACAAAGGTCACTGTATTCTTTCCGGCCTTCAACGGTTTTTCGACATTTTTAATAGCCCATCCATCGACTGCTGCAGTTTTGCCGTTATTATACTTCACTTTTACGACAAAATCAGTTGCGGAAAATGTATCTCCCTCTGTTTTACTCGTAAAGTTATTACTTATGATCAGTTCCTTTGCAATCAGTTTCTCCGCGGGAACCGAAATGGTTTCCGTTTTCCCGCCAAACGAAACAACTATATTATTCGTTCCTGCGGACAGTTTCGTCGAAGAAAGATCGATCGACGAACTGACATCTTTTGTTGAATTATCACTGTAGGTAGCGATCACTTTAAAATCAGCTGCACTGATCGTATCATTCTCGTGTTTCTTTCCACCTTCATAAGAAACTGCGATTGATTTTATAGTTACTTTTTCTTTGCAATTCAGAGTATAACTAGCCGTTTTTCCATTACAAGTAACGGTGATCTTATTATCTCCGGCTTTCAAAGTAGTAGGTGAAACAGTGATCGTTCCTCCCTCTACCTGTGTGCTACCATCGCTATAGACACCGATCACGGTAAAGTCTGAAGCACTGATCGTATCACCGGCGTACTTTGTAACGCCTTTTTTTATCTGCACTTGTATGCTCGAAAGGGTAACCGGTGCTGTTGCAGGAACCTTGATCGTAGCAGATTGTCCCTGATACGTTACTTTAATGTCGTTGAACCCTTCTACAAGTTGATTTGATGCTACCGAGTAACCGCTCGTAACAGGCTTCGTCGATCCATCACTGTAAATAGCCGTAACGGAGACCTCTGCTGCATTGACAAACTGACCGACTGTTTTTGCACCGCCGGTATACTCCGCCTGGATTCCGGACAATGTAACTTGAGCGGGGGTGCCTACAGTAATCTGGAAAGATACAGACTTCCCTTTATACGTTACAGTAACGTTTTCGACAGCGTCGACATTAGGATCATATCCCGACACACTGTAACCGTCGATCGTTTTACCGGGATCAAACAAAGGCAGGTAGGATGTCCCGAGGGAAGAATTTGACATCGTGACTAAGGCCATAATTCCGGTATCTGCCAGAGATGTACCCTTTTTTACCTGTGCAGGAAGCGAATTTGGATCGATCGAGATGGATTTAACATTAAAACCACCGATAAACAACTGAGACCAATAGTTTTTATATTTTTCATTTGTTTTTACATGACCTATACCCATGTGAGTATAGACATCGCTAAGCATATTTGCCAAATGTCCCGCGCTGTTATGCCATTGCTCGAAGGTAGCACTGACAGAAGCGTTTCCCGCTGCGATATTTTCACCCCACGCATACCACGGAATGTCGTCAGATGCATTTGTGTTATCCTGGTTAAACAAATCATCAAATGATTTTCCGTCAGGACGTTCGTGGGTAAAAACGTTCGAGATCTCCTCTGCCCGGGTCATAGCCGGATAGTCACTGACGAGAATAGAGTATGTGACCGGCGCTACGCCATTACCCTCGTTTCCTTTCTTAGCACGAAGGTCATTGACCAGACGTGTCATCGCCAGGCCTTCATTGATCACAGTATCGGTTATTTTCTTTCCAGCAGCATAAGCCTTGGTTGGCGGATACGCTAAACCAAGGCTTACTACCATCAGTATGACCATTACAATGGATGTGATCTTTTTTATTCTCATTCTTACTTTCCGCAGCAGTGCTTATATTTCTTACCGGAACCACAAGGGCACGGATCGTTGCGACCGATCTTCGCCGGCTTTACGATCGTCGTAGACTTCTTCTGCTCCTTATAGAGCTCAGCCTGGCGTTCTTTCGTCAGGTGACGCTCCCACTCGGGCAATGTATACAGCCACTCTGCCTTTGCAGCAACCATGTTCTTATACAAAAGCTCTTTGTCGTAATCGAAGGAAACAACGGTGTCTTCTTCCATCGTGTCGATCGGGTTCTTGGTTACCAGGCTGTCGTCGATACCATCGATAACACCGGTCATAACCATAACCGAAACATCAAACTCCTTCGCAAGATCTGCTACGGTTCCGGAGATTACTTCATCCGTAGAGAGGAGTTTCTTATAGAAACCCTGTTCGAGTGTGAAGTAGCCTGCCCAGAACTTCTCATCGTCCTGCGGTGTACGCTGTGTCTCGTATGCAAGTTTACGCCAATTTGCTAAAATTCCCATGTTTAATAACCTCTTAAAGTTTTAGTTTTATAGTAAAGCCATAGGCTTACCGTCGTTAGTTTCGTAATCCGCCCCGGCAAATGCCTGCGCCAGGCGATCACGTTCGTTCTCATCCAGACCGGAGAAATAGGCATCCGCCCTGGATACTGCCTTGGTAAACACATCGGCATCCTCAAAAACATCGCCGATACGGAATACCAGAGAACCGCTCTGTTTGTGTCCGAAGAGCTGTCCCGGACCTCGCATTTTCAGATCCTGTTCTGCTATATAGAAACCATCGTTGGAATGATTGAGAACATCCAACCGATCATTTTCCGCAGAAGAACCTTCCGTCTGAACGAAGATACAGTAAGACTGCGCATCCCCACGGCCGACACGGCCACGAAGCTGATGCAGGGAAGCCAGACCGAAACGCTGGGCATCCTCGATCATCATGACCGTCGCATTCGGTACATCGACACCGACCTCGACAACGATGGTTGAGACCAGAATATCCACGGAATGCTCGAGAAATGCCTGCATGATGCGGTTTTTCTCGGCATCCGACATTCGGCCATGCAATATCTCAACGCGCGCACCCGGAATATTACTACGAACAGTCTCAGCATAATCGGTAACATTCGTGCAAGCCATGAGTTCACTCTCTTCCACCAGAGGACAGATCACATAGGCCTGATGGCCTGCCTCGATCTGTTTCTCGATAAAGCGATAGGCTTGCGGGCGATACCCATTGTCCACCACGCAGTTTTTGATCGGCAGGCGGTTCGCCGGCTTCTCATCGATCACGGAGATATTCAGGTCTCCGTACAGGATCATGCCGAGCGTACGCGGAATCGGTGTTGCACTCATTACACAAACATGCGGATGCACCCCTTTATCGGTGAGGCTTTTTCGCTGTTCGACGCCGAAGCGATGTTGCTCGTCGGTGATGACCAGTGCGAGTTTCTCGGGAAGAACCTTCTCCTGGAATAGTGCATGCGTACCGATAACGATATCGAGCTCACCATCCTCCAGTTTGCGATAGATAGACGCCTTCTCCTTCGCGGATACGGAACCGGCGAGAAAACCGATCCGAAGCGGCAAATGATACGCTTCTACCCACGAAACAAAGTTCTGATAATGCTGATATGCCAGCACCTGCGTCGGCGCCATCAAAAAGCCCTGATATCCGGACAATGCCGTCTCGTACAATAAGAGAAAAGCAACGATCGTCTTACCGCTTCCGACATCACCCTGCAACAAACGATGCATCGTGTCGGTGCCGGTAAGTTCGGTGCGCATCTCTTCCCAGGCTCTCTTCTGCGCTCCGGTAAGCGAATAAGGAAGTTCCTGAACGAAGCGATCGACCTCTTCATGTTTTCGCAGGTTCGGGTATGCATTTTTCACGCCCGCATACGTCTTACGAATCAGTCTGAGCATCAGCGCAAAACGATAGAACTCGCGAAAGCAAAGTGACCTGCGGCACAGATCATGATCTTCTTTATTCTTCGGAAAATGAATGTTCCCGATCGCCTGTCTCAGCGGGAGCAGCTTCTCTTCGCGGATCAACGCATCGTCGAAGCCGACAGGTTCAGTATACTCGATTTCAGGAAGATTATCAATAGCCTGCAAAACACATTTGATAAGTAATTTTCTCGATATACCTTTACATAACGGGTAGATCGGAAGCATCTTTCCTATCTGCGGCTTATAGTCTTCGGGTTTAAAGTACTCGGGTTGCTCGAAGGTCACGCGATTACCGCGAATCTCAGATATGCGTCCTCGGAAAATGTACGTGTCATTTGTATGAAACAAAGCCCTCACAAAAGGTGCGTTGTACCAGATCAAGGTGAACTCACGCCCGTCGATGTCCTCTGCGCTCGTGATCGCGATGGTCAGGTTTCCCTTCTTCTTAAGCACGACTCCTTTTTTGATCCTGCCGTACACCGAAACGATGCCGCCGGATCCTTCAAATGACGCACTCTTACCGACTGCCTCGCGTATGGTCACAGGCTCTTCATATACTTCGTAATCTCTAGGAAAATACATCAGAAGATCTTCAATGGTCTCAATATGCAGTTTTTGAAACAGCAAGGCCGTCTTGCTGCCGATGCCCTTCAGGCTCTGGATCGGGTCGGTCTTCCTCATGTGTCGTCCTCTTATGTGAAAACGAGGTAAAAACGAAACCGTCTTTACCTCGAAAGCATCATTCTACCGAAACGATGTAATAATAGATCGGCTGTCCGCCTCTCTGTACGAATACATCAAAATCGGGATATTCCTTCTCCAAGGTCTCGCGGAAGCTATCCGCCGACTCTTCGGAGACATCGTCACCATAATAAACATTCAACAGAACGCTGTCTTCGTCAACCATCTTGCTGATCATCTCAAGCGCCGTGTCGTTGATGTCGGAACCGACTGCCAGAATGGAATGATCCGACAGGCCCATGATGTCATTTTCCTTAATGTCCACGCCGTCGATCTGCGTATTGCGCACCGCGTAGGTCACGGAACCGGATTTGACATTCTGGATCTCGTTGCACATCGTCTCGAAATTCTCCTCAGGGGACGATGTCGAGATGAAGTTCACCAGAGCGGAAACACCCTGCGGGATGTTCTTCGTCGGGATCACATAGATCTTGCGATCCTTCGTAAGCGCTGCCGCCTGATTTGCCGCCATGATGATGTTGCCGTTATTCGGAAGCAAGTAGATGGTATCTGCATTTACCTTCTCGATCGCAGACAGGAAGTCGTCCGTACTCGGATTCATGGTCTGTCCGCCGGAAATGATATAGTCGACTCCAAGGCTGGTAAATACTTCCGACAGGCCGTCTCCGACGGAAACGGAAATAAAACCATACGGCTTACGAGGTTCGACAGTCTTGATCTTCTTCGCATTATCAGCCGCCTGCTGTGCCGCCAACTTCTCAGCATCCTTAAACAGTTTCTCGGTATGCTCTAAGCGCATGTTGTCGATCTTCATCTTATCGAGCTGACCGATCTGAACGGCTCTGGAAAATGCTTTACCGGGATCGTTCGTATGTACGTGAACTTTGATCAGGTCATCGGTGCATACACAGACTACGGAATTACCGATGGACATCAGGAAATCCTTAAACTCCTGCTCTTCCTGCTCGGAAAATTCACGGTCCAGCATGATGATGAACTCGGTACAATAACCGAACTTGATATCGGCTGTTTCAATATCCGCCTTCGGGATGTTATGCATCATGATACCAAGTCCCTTAGCGGCTTCAATATGGATCGGAATCTCGATGCCGCAGTATGCGTCATAAGCACCTTTGATCACGGTCATGAGACCGGTTCCGCCGGAATCTACAACGCCGGCTTCCTTTAATACAGGGAGCAGATCCGGCGTGGATTCAAGGGCGATGTCGCCTTCTTTTATAAGTTCCTGCATGAATTCATTCATATCCGTGCAGGACTTAGCCAGTTCTTCCGCTTTCTCCGAAATGCAGCGGGCTACGGTCAGGATCGTGCCCTCCTTCGGGGACATTACCGCACGATATGCGGTCTCGGTCGCGCGGACCAGTGCATCAGCCAGGACCGGAATATCGATGGCCTGTGCCGTGCGTACGACCTTCGTAAAGCCACGCAGGAGCTGGGAAAGAATAACTCCGGAGTTACCGCGCGCACCGCGCATGGTCTCGGATGAGATTGTCTTGCACAGGCTCTCAAACGTGTATTCACTTTCGTCCATGCCGGAAACGGCCTTCGCCGCCGCCATGATCGTCAGTGTCATATTGGTTCCTGTATCTCCGTCCGGAACCGGGAAGACATTTAACTCATTGATGATCTCTTTTTTATTTTCCAGGTTCTGAGCTCCGGCCAGAAACATCTTGGAAAAAAGCTGTACGTCAATTGTGTTGTTCAAAACAAAACCTCCAAACGGGATCACGCCGACTGTCAGTCGATCACGCGAATACCCTCCACCAAAACATTGATCTTCTTCACTTTCATTCCGGTCAATGACTCCAGCTTATAACGAACGTTGGATACAAGGTTCGCGGAAACTGAAGAAATGCTGACGCCGTAAGCTACGATCACATGAAAATCGATCACGAGCTCATTGTTCTCGATCGATACATTGACACCGTGTGTCAGGCTTTCTCTCTTGAGCAATTTAACGATACCGTCTTTCATGTTAATGGCAGCCATACCGACGATGCCGAAACACTCGCAGGCGCTGGCGCCGGCGTATTTCGCGATGACGTCTTGGTCGATATGAAGCTCACCGTTTGCGTTCTTGATAATGCCTTTCATCTGTAAAACCTCGCTTTCTGACAGTGAAGCCTGTACTATTATAATCGATAATCCCCGAAAAGGGAATAACTTTTTTCAATTTCTTTCATTTTCCGCTTGCAAAACGGACGGACTTCTGTTATTATATCAATGTTGCGTATGCGCACAGGTGTTTTATGCCTGCATATGAATGCTAATAATTCGGATTGCCGATTGGTAAGGAGGTGCTATCATGGCAAAATGTGATATTTGTGGTAAGGGTGCTCATTTCGGCTGCAACGTCAGCCACTCTCATAGAAGATCCAACAAGATGTGGAAGTCCAACATTCGTACCGTTCGTGTAAAGATCGGTGAGAGTGCTCAGAAGGTTCATATCTGCACTTCTTGCTTGAAGTCAGGCTATGTTGAAAGAGCTTAATGATAACAGCAATCCTTAAATAAACGATTTAAATTTGTCCGAACCGGACGCACATGGCGCCGGGTTCGGACAAATTTTTTTACTCGAATTCTTCTTTATCTTTGATCTCGTCGATCTTCTCCTGCACCTCAGGGCTTTCCTTCTTAGTGAACTTATTGATCAGATCGGGAACCATATCAACGAGCTTGCTTACGGTATCTGCGTTCTTTACACTGATCATGCGTGTATAGCCATCCTTAATGATCAGGACCGCACTGGGACTCATCTTACCGTTCATACCGCCGGCGCCGCGCTCTTTCGTCTCTCCGATGAACGCTCCTGCGCCCATACCGAAGGATACATCGATCAAAGGCAGAATGATCGTATCTCCTACCTGGATCGCATCACCAACAACGGTCTTGGATGATACAAATCCATCCATACCCTTAAACAAACTGTCTACCGTCTCTCTTAAAGAGTTTTCTTTAGCCATTTTCTATATCCTCCTGATCAGTGTTTTCTTAATTTCTTAAAGTCTTTCCATACTCTCCGGCAATCCTTCTTAAACAGGATCGGGACCGCTCTCGCAACGACTGCCATCAGAATGATGCGTCCTTTTATCTCGAGCTCGCCGTCGATGATGGTGTGGTCCGCGCCGAATACCGGCTGGACATCGATCGCTTTATAATATACCGGATAAAGCATGCCGCTGTATCCGCAGATCATACCCATCGTCTTCGGATCACGCAGGCCGTACTTAACGTAGCCTTTGCATTTCCGTGGACGGATGGATCTTAATATCTTCACGAGTTTCTTGCCGACATATTTGGCAGCACGTTTTGTGTGTTCCTGTGTGGCGAGATCCACATACCGGTCGACCATCTCTTTCTTCTCGGTGACGGTCTTGCAGATCTGCTCGCCTTTATTCTTCAGTCCTTCCAGTTTCGCGACGATTCCGGAGGCTTCCTCTGTCTCTTCAACAGCGATCTCTGCTTCTTCCGCTGCTTCGGCTACGTCCGTTTCTGATTTTGCTTCATCGGCGTTCGAACTTTCCGTAGCGGCAGGTTCCGTATCGGATCCTGTAACTGTTTCGGACGACCCGGCAGCTTCGCTGTTTTCAACGGTCACCGTAATGCTTTCCGTGGCCGATGCTTCGACTTCCTTCGCTTCCATGTTTTCCGCGAAGTTCTCGGCATCCGCCAGCAACTGGGCCGACTGGTCCGCAAGCAAATGGCCGGTATCATCTGTGGAACCTTCCGCAGCCTTTTTTCCGAAGTCCTTTTCCATCAGTTTCTTCTTGATAAACAGGATCCTCAGAATTCCGAGGAGCTTTTTATCTTTAAACGTGACGCGCGCGACAACAGCCCGCAGCCAGAAATGGAATTTGACTTCCGCAAATGGTTCATCATGATAAGAAGCGTTGACCTGATATCGAAACGGCGTGATCAAAACGACCAGAACCAGGAACAGTACCAAACCGATAATACAAAGCAGCGTGATACCGATGATCTTCAAGATCAACCATACAATGCCCAAGTACGATCACACCCTCTCTGCTTTCGGCTCGAAGTACTCCTGAATGCGGAGTGCTCCGGTACTGCCGTAGACATCCTCGATGATCTTCTGCGCGACCGAAAAGGCTTCGTCCTTACCGAGCGCGATCCCGAGGATCAGTTGATCCTGTTCCTGAAAATACGGCTGGAGGAAAACATAACCGGGATAGATATCCAACAGGTTCTTCGGGTTCGAAGCCAGCGTGATCAGGAACACGTCCTTCATGTACCGTCCGTGTTTTACACGGGAAACGATACGAAAACGTTTAGAGCGCGCAGACTCGCCTGTATACAATTTACGATACCACTTCATCTCCGCGCTCCTCTCTTTATAATTCTATAAACATTTTAACCGATTTCGATGTGATTTGCAACAATAAATCCGTTACGCCTCAGCGTCTGTACCGTCTTCTTCGTCCTCAAACGCATCTTCCTCTTCGTCGTATGCATCATCCTCTTCATATGCATACATCGTATCCAAAATGTTCTCCGCGTAAACGGCCCTTTCCTTCGGATCACTGCAGCCGCTCAAGGAAGCGATGATATAATCTTTCAGGTTCTTTACATTTGAGAAATTAGAAGGCAGATAACCGAGCACGCGGGACATGATCGCGCGCGCAACGACCTTCTCTACGCCGCGTAGGCGTACATCCAGCTCGTTTTGCAACTTCGCGAATTCCGCGGCAACATCGGTCTTCTCGCAAACGCCCTGCGGTTTCTCTTCGCGGTTTAAGTCCGAGTAATTATTGACCGAAAGCAATTCGCAGAGATTACGAAGGCGAAGGATCTCGTCCTTCTTCTCGGATGCTTCGGTGTAACTGTTGCTGTGGAGCAGGTTGTCGATGGAACCTTCGATCTCGTACATTTCCTCGAGGAGCGGTTCCTGCACGCCTTCCAGCATGACCAGGCGGTCCATCAGGACATCGATCAGTTCGACATTTTCCTCGAAGCAGAATGCGTCCATGACCTCCTTAAGGATCTCGCGGGAAACCACGGAAGACTCGGAATCCTCATCTGCCTTCGACATCGCTATAACGAGAAGTTCGTTCGTGACGGTCGCCAGAATATTGATCAGGTCGATCAACATGGACAGATAGGAAAAGCACTCATTGATCGTGTAAGCCGCGGTCGCATACTCGTCTGCGGAAATGTGTGCATAGTCGAGATCTTCGAACTTCTTCAGGTATTCAGCCAGTTCCGGGAAGAACTCCTGCATGCCTTCGGGCTCGTAAAGGCCGGCGGCATTGCGTACGGTATATAAAAAGTCGTCCAGCGACGAACGGTCGGAACCGATGTAGACCGAAAGGCCGTCGGAAATATGCTCATAAAACTTGATTCGGGTCATGCGGACGGGGAGTTCACTGATTATCTCCATCATCAGCGTCTTGAGGGAAGCATTATCCTTCTCTTTTACCAGTTGGTTAACGACCTGTTCCGCAAACTCTTCGGTGTCGAACGCAGGGTCCGGAGTCACTTCTTCAAACTGCGCACGCAGGGAGGAAATGACCTTCGCATAGATGGAATAACGATCGTTGTAGACCATCAGACAGTCCATGTGTTTCTTCAAGCGGTCACGCAGATCGGTAAGTCCTGCCTCTGCATCCGCGGGCTTCTCAAGCAGCGTTTTCGCGAGCGAAAACATTTCTTTACCCAAAAGGACCACCTCTTCGTTCTCGAGGATCTTCTCATCCTGAGAAAGTCCGACAAACTCATAGGCGGCCGATGCGTAAGCCAGCTTTTGCGCCAGCATTTCGATTTCTTTGACATAGGATGCGCGGTTCGCCGCCTCATCCTTGTTTTTGATCATATTGCGTTCGTATGTTTTATACTTATACTGATTCATCTGGTCAGACCCCTTTTACAACCTCAACAGCGTTCGCGATCGCGGTCTCCACCGCCTGTGCGCGCACCGCCGCGCGGTCACCGGAAAACACATAGCGGCTTACATATGCTTTGTTCTGCGCCCGGCATCCGATGCCGATATATACCAGCCCTACGGGCTTTTCTTGGGTTCCTCCGTCCGGGCCGGCGATTCCGGTCGAAACGATGGAGATGTCTGCATCGGCAAATGAAAGCGCTCCGAGCGCCATTTCCCGTGCAGTCTGTTCGCTGACGGCGCCATACGTCGCCAGTGTTTCCTCAGATACGCCGAGGCGTTTATGTTTGGATGCATTGGCATAGGTCACGAGGGTCTCGTTTAAGCAGGCGCTCACACCGGGAACCGAGATAAGCGTCGCGGCGATCAAGCCGCCGGTGCACGATTCCGCGGTGGTCACGGTCATCTTCTTTTCGAGCAAAAGCGCAACCAATTCCTCTGTCATTACTTTAATCCGTCCGAAAATACTTTTTTGTTTTTGATCAGGTACTCACACAATGAGTAGATGGTCATAAATACAGATACAACGATCGCTACCCATTCCAAAACGAAAAACCAGGTATAATCCCAGTGAATGAGCAGGATGACTACCATAACGATCTGGCAAACTGTCTTCACCTTTCCGCTCATCGCTGCTGCCAGGACGAAACCATCCTTCGCTGCGACCAGGCGGAAACCGCTGATGATAAATTCACGCCATAAGATGATCAGGACCGGGATCACGCCGGGCAGACCCGGACGATCGATCACATCGATCAGGCACACCAGTGCAGAGCACACTAACATCTTATCCGCGAGCGGATCCATGAATTTGCCGAAGTTCGTGACCAGATTTCTCTTTCTGGCGATCTTTCCGTCCAGAAGGTCGGTGATGCTGGCAATCACGAAGATCGTCAGAGCGATCCAGTTTTGATACGGAATGCCGAAATCAAAGATCATAAAGATCACGAAGACCGGTATGAGCAGTACACGAAGTACTGTAAGTTTATTGGGTAAGTTCATTGATCAATTCTCCTGTCAGGTCATATTCATATGCACCCGTGATGCGTACGCGGACAATGTCACCGCTCATCCACTCATGATCGGGAGAGGCGAAAAACACAAGTCCGTCCACACCGGGAGCGTCCATATATGTCCTTCCCGCAAACATTCCCTCTTCCGGAATAAAGCCTTCGACCAGGACATCAAATTCCTGACCGATGTGTTCCGAGCAAAGGTCTGCGGATATCTCCTGCTGCAGTTCCATCAGAGAATCTGCACGCATTCTTTTTATCTCTTCAGGACACTGGCCATCCATTTCGGCAGCCGGTGTATCCTCCTCCGCGGAGTAAGGAAATACTCCGAGACGGTCAAACGAAACCATGTCGATGAATTCCTTCATCTCTTCAAACTGTTCCTGTGTTTCCCCGGGAAAGCCTGTGATCAATGTCGTGCGAAGGGCGATATCCGGGATCTCCTCACGAAGATGTGCGATCACACGCAAGATATGCTCGCGGTCGGTGTGCCGTCCCATCTTCTTCAATATCGCATCATTGGCATGCTGGATCGGCATATCGATGTAGTGGCATACCTTCGGGAGCCGTTTCATCGCATCGATCATCGCGTCCGTGATACTCTCCGGATAGCAATACAGAAGACGGATCCATTTCAGATCCTCGATCTCGGACAGCTTCTCGAGCAGAGTCGGGAGCATCGGCTTATGGTACAGGTCGGTCCCGTACAGGGTCGTATCCTGTGCGACCAGGATCAGTTCACGCACTCCGGAAGCCGCCAGATCCTTCGCTTCCTCTACCAGATCCTCCATCGGAAAACTGCGATAGCTTCCGCGGATCTTCGGGATAATGCAATACGTGCACTTGCGGTCGCAGCCCTCCGCGATCTTAAGATATGCGTAATAGCCACCTGTCGTCAAGGAACGACGTGCACGGCTGTACGCTTTCGGATCGGGGGACGCGATATACGGCACTGTAACAGGATCCTTAGAAAGGACCTCCTTCACCAGTTCACCGATACGCAATACCGAATTCACGGATAAGAGGCCGTCCACCTCGGGCAGGTCACGACGGATATCATCCGCATAACGCGTCGCCAGGCAGCCGGTCACCAGAAGAGCCTTGCATCTGCCCTCCTGCTTCATCCGTCCCATGTCGATGATGGTCTGAATGCTTTCTTGTTTAGCGTCACCTATGAAGCAGCAAGTATTCACGATGATCACATCGGCTTCATGTTCGTCGTCGGTCAATGTATAGCCTTCATCGAGCAGAAGCCGGATCATTTTCTCCGAGTCGACCAGATTCTTATCACAGCCGAGGGAACAGAACATTATTTTCATTCGTCTTTTTCTTCTGCTGTCTCTTCAGCATCGCCGATATCCTCGGCATCCTCTTCGGTGTCGATCGTCACGTTTTCGGTCTCTTCGACCTTCGCCCACTTACCATAGCCGGTAGCAGCCTGCTGAGCCTTGATCAGTTCGCGGTTCACGCGCTGAAGCTCTTCGATCTTTGCATCTTCTTCTGCGATCTCTTCATCGTTCAGGATGCGGGTCGTTCCGTTGTACAGTTCACGAACGGCCTGGGACAGCGGCTTATTCTTCGGGTCGCCGGTTCCGGTCAGTTCCTCGATCTCAGTGATCTGACGAGCTCTTCTGGCAGCTGCCAAAACGACAGAATAACGGCTCTTTACCAGAGGTGCATCCTCGTCGCAGCCTGCGTTGATCTTCTCCATAAGTTCCAAATATGACGGATGTAACATGTTATAGCCTCCAATAATCTATGATTCAAATGAAAATCTCTCAAGTTGTTGTTTAATCTCGCCGATCAGTTTTTCACTGCAAACGGCACGGTCATGCGCCAGCGTGACCATCTGATGCATCTTCTCTGCACACGCGTCGATGGTGTCATTGACCAAAACGTAATCGTAACGGTCCATAAGTGTGGACTCGAAGATCGCGGTCTTCATACGGCGCTGTACGACCTCCTGCGTCTCCGTTCCGCGTCCGATCAGGCGTTCATAAAGCGTTTCGGCATCCGGCGGAGTCATGAAGATGAGTAGTGCATCCGGGAACTTCTCTTTGATCTGAAGCGCACCCTGCACTTCGATCTCCAGGATCACATCGAGGCCTTTATCCAGGCATTCGAATACATAATCCTTCGGAGTTCCGTAGTAGTTTTCGTTGTAAGTCGCGTACTCGATAAATCGATCCTCGGCGATCCTCTTTTCGAACTCTTCCCGCGTCAAAAAGAAATAATCGACGCCATCCTGTTCAAATACGCCTGTTTTTTCATTCATCCGCTTCGAACGCGTCGTAACAGATACGGACAATGCATATGTATCAGGATAGGTGGAAAGAAGTTTCTTGATGATCGTGCCTTTACCGGAGCCGGAAAATCCGGACAATACGGTGAGTACACCTCGTTTCATAGAAGTTCCTCCTGCAATTGGTTCTGCGTGGTCTTTTCGTCCGAAAAAAGCACCGACTGCGTACGACTGACGATGGTCTCGGGAAGCAAAGCCGAAAGCACGACGCTTCCGTCGTTCATCAGAATGACAGCCTTTGTTTTACGGCCTTGCGTGACATCCACTGCCTTAAAATGATCCTTCGCGTTTTGCACCAGTCGTTTCATTGGGGCGGATTCGCATCGCGTGATCGCGGTAACGCCGTTTAAGTTGATGTAATTGCCGAAACCGACGCTTACAAAGCCATCCATCGCGCATCTCCTTTCGGTCCGAAACAGCAAACCAATGTTGATCTATGGGTGTTTAGTGCATAGTAACCCCTTTGACCACATAGATAGAGTTATTATACTTTATCTTCCAAAATAATTCAAGCATATTCTTGCTTATCCCTTTTATTTATGATACTATTTCAGAGAAGTCCGCCCGAATGAGGCCGGATCAACCCGAAAGAATGAGAGGATTGCCTATGGCACTCGATGGAATCACGATCGCCTCTCTCCTGCCCGAACTGAAAAACGCGCTCGAGAAAGGACGTTTATCCAAAATATCCCAAACGCAGGCCAATGAACTCCTGCTGACCATAAAAGGAAATCAAAAAGACCCGTACCGGCTTCTGATCAATGTGAATCCCGGTATGCCTTACATTTGCTTCACCGACGAAAACAAGCCGGCGCCGCTGACCGCTCCCGGCTTTTGCATGATGCTCAGGAAATACATCGCAAACGGTCGTATCCTCGATATCACGCAGCCCGGTATGGAACGTATCCTGATCTTTTCGATCGAGCATCTGAATGAACTGGGCGATCTCTGCAAAAAAGAACTGATCATCGAGCTCATGGGAAAATACAGCAACATCATCTTCTGCGATGAGAACCGCAGGGTCCTCGACGCGATACGCCATGTACCGCCATCGGTAAGTTCTTTGCGAACCATTCTGCCCGGCGCGTCCTATTATCTTCCCGATGAGCTTAAAAAGCAGGATCCTCTGCCCGTAGCCGCATCGATCGCAAACGATGAGGCCGAAAGTCTTCCCGAAGATTTCTTTGTGTCCGCAGATACCCTCGTTTCACGCATGTATATGTATTTTGCTGGACTTAGCCCGATCTTCTGCCAGCACATATTGGGCTTGGCAGGTCTGGAAAGTGAGCGATCCGCCGTTTCCCTAAACGCCGAGGAACGCCTGCATTTCTCCCGTATTTTCGCGCGGGAAATGCAGACCGTATGCAACGAGAAAGCTTCTCCGGTGATCTATTACAAGGGCGATAAACCAGTTGATTTCTCGCCGATACCGCTCAGCGTCTATCCCGAATATAAGGCGGAAGCCGTCGGAAGCGTCAGCGAGATGATCTTCCGCTTCTATTACGAGAAAAGCCTGCATTCTTTCATTCAGGGAAAATCTGCAGATCTTCGTAAAATCATCCACAACGCGCTGGAACGAAACCGTAAGAAGCTCACCCTCCTCGAAAAGCAAATGAAGGATGCTTTAAAAGCCGACAAACTGCGTCTGCAGGGCGAACTGCTGACCGCCTATGCTTATCAGTACCCGGAGCCTGTGAAGTCCGTAACGGTCGAGAACTACTATGACGACAACAAGCCTGTAACGATCGCGCTCGATGAAACGAAGACCGTGCGTCAGAACGCTGCTGCCTTTTATGAACGATACAACAAATTAAAACGCACCCAGGAGGCAACCGAAGGTCTGTTAGCGGAAACAAGGGAGGCGGTAACGCATCTGGAAAGCATGCAGCTTTCGCTCGCATTGTCCAAATCCGAAGCCGACCTGACCGATATTGCAAACGAACTGAAAAAGGCAGGTTACATGAAAAAAGCGGCTCAGCCTGCCGGCAAAAAGAAGCCCGCAAAAGAGCCCGGCGTTGCCGGAAAGCCTCTGCATTTTGTGAACTGCGACGGAATGGACATGTACGTCGGGAAGAACAACCTGCAGAACGAATATGTAACGTTCACCCTCGCCGGACCGAACGATATGTGGTTTCATGCGAAAAATATCCCCGGTTCCCACGTCATCGTTAAGACCGGCGGTAAGGAAATGTCCGACCGCGCATACGAAGAAGCCGCGGCCCTGGCAGCTTACTTCTGCCAGAACCGCGACAGCGATAAAGTAGAGATCGATTATGTTTCACGTAAGGCGATCAAAAAACCGCCGAAATCCGCTTTCGGTTTCGTCATCTATCATACAAATTACTCGATGATCGCGCGCCCCGATATCTCCGGACTGACCGAGATAAAGGATGGCTCAACGAAATAGTTCGAATGCTTCCCAGCCTTCCCGGTTGAAGTAGATCTTCGCACGGCCGATATAATTCGAGCACTCTTTTTCATAGTAATCGTTGATCATGATCTCCAGTTTGCGTTCGCGGTTCTTCGCGGACAATGCTTCGTCGAATTTGTCGATTACGGTGACGATATAGTATGCATCATCGCAAAAGATCACCGGACTGGTCTTCTTATCTTCCAGTTCCATGATCGTGTCCATGATCGTGTCCGGAAAATCATCCGAACGCGTCACGGCATATTGGGTATTCGGCAGTTCATTGATTCCGGAGGATTCAGCGAGCATGAAGAAATCATTTCCGTTTTTCAGATCCGACTCAAATTTACGAATCGCCGCTTCATTCGAACTTTTAACGATACCGCAACTTACGACACGGACCTCTTCATCGCTGATGACGAGGTTCGCTGCTTTTCGGAGTATAGCCTGATACTTTCGCGCTTTCTTATACATTGTGAATACATGTTTGCATTCTTCAAGCGTAACATTTTCCGGAAGGCGCACGACCAAACGCTTCATCTCTTCTTCATTTGCAGACGGAGTTTCCGAAGGCGCTGTTATACCCGTTCCATCCGAAGATACGGCCGCGATGGCGGCTGCTTTGATCTTCGAATCATAAAAAGCCTGGGCGTCGGATGCGATCTCATTTTCCTCTGCTTTCGAAAGTTTGTTTTCTTCATCAAACCTCGAGGAAAATGCAGTCAGCATCAAGAGTTCTTTATACAGACCGTATTCCTTGATGTAGACATCCAGTGTCATCTCGCTGTCGGTAAACGCAGGCGCGAACACCTTCGCAGGGTTGGTATATACTTCACTGTATTGAGCGGTCAATGTCTCCCAGAACAAGAAAGCGATCACGGACAATTCGTTAAAGTTCACCGTATGTTTATCCATGCAGATAACGTCCGTTTCGGCATTATAGTCGAAATCGGACGTTTTCTTAGAAAAGCCGGAGCAGCCGTACAGACTGACCAGCATGGATATAAGCATCAAAACTGCTATCGTTCGTTTTGACATCGATGATCTCACTCCAGTATCCCCTTCTTCTTCAAAAAACGATACAATTCATACAAAGGTAAGCCGACGACGTTGTTGTAATCGCCGTCGATCCTGCGGATAAATGTCCCGCCGATTCCCTGCAGGCCATACGAACCTGCCTTATCCATGGGTTCACCGGTCGCGATGTACCAGCGGATCTCACGGTCCGACATCGGGCCGAAATATACATCCGTGCAGACTGAAAATTCATCACAACTCATCAGGTTACCTGCTTCATCGGAAGTCAGGACCGCAACACCGGTATATACCGAATGCTTCGTTTCGAAATTGTCGCCGACGACTCCGCTTCCGCTCAGTTTATACAACATGGCAAACGCATCGTCTTCATTCTTCGGTTTCCCGAGGATCTCGTTCTCATAGACTACTACGGTGTCCGCACCGATCCAAACCGTCTTATGGCCGGTCTCGGATGCCCCTGTATGCTCATATGCGGCCCGTGCTTTCGTTTTTGCGAGCAGGGCGACATATTCCGCGGGCGGCAGCCCTTTTTCATTGGCGGGCTCCTCAGCGTTGCTGACGCGGATCTCAAGCGGAACACCGAGCCGGCTCAGGATCTCTTTGCGTCTCGGCGAAGCGCTTGCAAGTATGATCCGATACGAAGTATCCATTATGCTTCTTTCTCCCAGATAATACCGTAATATTCGGCTCTTCCGTCACGGTTCATCAGGTCGGAAAAAGCCTCCTTTACACTCTTGCCGTTAAATACGATCTCATAGACCTGGGTCACGATCGGCATCTCCACCTGATATTTGTCGGCCAATGTCTTCGCCGCCTTCGTGGAATAAACGCCTTCAACGATCTGCTGCACCTTATCCATGGCTTCTTTTGCGGACATGCCCTGGCCCATGTATACTCCGGCGCTGCGGTTACGGCTGTGTTTGCTGGCGCAGGTAACGATCAGATCGCCGATGCCGGACAGTCCGTAAAATGTATGAATGTGGCCGCCCATCGCCGTTCCCAGACGCGTGATCTCGGCGATACCGCGGGTGATCAGGGCCGCCAGTGTATTGTCCCCGTAGCCCAGGCCTTCGACCATGCCGGCCGCCAGGGCTATAACGTTCTTCAAGCTGGCTCCGAGCTCGATGCCCAGCATATCATTACTGATATAGGTACGGAAGTTCGGATTCATGAAGATACCCTGCAGGTATTCTGCGGTCTCTTTTTTATGCGCACCGATAACAGTCGTCGTCGGCATGGCCTTGCAGACTTCCTCTGCATGACTCGGTCCGGAAAGGACGGCGACCTCACACTGCGGAATCTCCTCTTGGATGATTCCGGTCATCGTAAGCAGGCTGTCTGCCTCAATACCTTTCGCTACATTGACGATCAACTGGCCTTTGCGGATGTACGGAGCCAGAAGCTTCGCGGTCTGTCGTACATAGGGTGACGCGACCGCCATGATCAGGACATCGCGGTCACGGACCGCTTCCTGTTCATTAAGTGTCAGTTTTACCTGCTCGGGCAGTTCAAAGCCCGGAAGGTTTTTATATTTGCGTGTGGTCGCAAGCTCATTGATCTCACTTTCGATCTTCGACCAGATGATCAGATCATGACCGTTATCCGTAATAACTCTGGAAAGAGCGACGCCCCAGGTGCCGCCTCCGAGAATAGTGATCTTTGCCATGACTTCTCCTTTCTCACTGCTTTGCTTCTTTATGCTTTCTCGTGTTGAATTTATTTTCCGTTCCGTTAAGCAAACGGACAATGTTCTTTCGGTGCTGATAGTACGCAAGCACCGCTGTGATCACACTTAGCACGATCAGTTCGATCCCGCCATGCTTCGTCAGCCCGTAGCTGCCGAGGATCTGCTTTATAATGATCCAGACAAACGTCTGTGTAACGGAATACAGCGAAGAAAGAGAAACATAACCGGTCAGAAATACCAGGAGCGCAAATGCGGAGAAACCGAAAAGTGCGACCCAGCCGTCTAAAGCGATCGCGACCGCACCGGTACATGCGATGCCTTTGCCACCCTTAAACTTCAGGAAGAACGGGAAGTTGTGTCCCAGAATGACGCCGAGGCCGATGTAAAACGTGTAGATCATGGCATCGGTGTCGCCGTCCGGCAGATGCTTTGCGATCAGAAACTTCATGACCATGCAGGGAATGAAGGCCTTCAGAAAGTCGCCGAGAAATACGATGGCTCCGGCTTTTTTACCCATGACACGCAGGGTGTTGGTCGTGCCGGTGTTGCCGCTTCCTTTGGAGCGGAGATCTACATGCATGATCTTCGCGTAAAAGTATCCGGTTTGAATGAGTCCGAACAGATATCCCACCAGAAGGATCAGGATCTTTTGATAATTCATTGTTCTTTTTCCTTTCGCTCACGGATCATAAAACGAAGCGGCGTCCCCTTAAAGCCGAACGCTTCTCTGATCTTGTTTTCGATATATCGTGTATAGGAGAAATGCATCAACTCTTTGTCGTTTACAAAGATGACGAACGAAGGCGGTTTGACCGAAACCTGCGTGATGTAGAACAGTTTCAGGCGCTTTCCTTTATCCGACGGCGGCTGCTGCATGGAAACTGCTTCCGACAGGATCTCGTTGAGCACACCGGTCGTGATACGCAGTTGCTGGTTCTGGATGACGGCATCGATCGTATCGAACAACTTGTTAAAACGCTGTCCGGTCTTCGCCGAAATGTACATAACTTCCGCATACGGCATGAAGGAAAGTACTTCCGTAACCTTCTCGGTAAAACGGTAAATGGTCTTATCATCTTTTTCAATAGCATCCCACTTATTGACCGCGATGATCACGCCCTTGCCTCTTTCGTGGGCGATTCCGGCCACCTTCGCATCCTGCTCGGTCACGCCCTCTACGGCGTCGATGACCAGAATGGCGATATCGCAGCGATCCACCGCGGAAACCGTGCGGATAATGCTGAAACGTTCCAGGTCTTCTTTGATCTTACTCTTACGACGTAGTCCTGCCGTATCGATGAAGATATATTTATGTCCGTTGACTTCGACTTCGGTATCGATAGCATCACGCGTCGTTCCCGCGATATCGGAAACGATCACTCGGTCCTCACCTGCGATGCGGTTGATGATCGAAGACTTTCCGACATTCGGTTTTCCGATGATCGCGATCTTCGGGATCGAGTCTTCTTCTTCGCTTTCCTCCGACTCGGGGAAATGCGCGCTGACAGCGTCCAGCATATCGCCCAGACCCAGCTTCGAAACTGCGGAGACCGGATGCGGCTCGCCGATGCCCAGATTGTAGAATTCGTAGACATCAGCCATCATCTTCTGGAAGTTGTCGACTTTATTGACAACGAGAACAACAGGCTTCTTCGACTTCCGCAGCATGGTCGCAACCTTTTCGTCAGAATCTACCAGGCCCTGGCGTACATCCACCAGGAAAATGATCACATCTGCGGTCGCAATGGCGATCTCTGCCTGCTCACGCATCTGCGCCAGGATAACGTCCTTACTCTCGGGTTCGATACCTCCGGTATCGATCAGTGTGAATTTTCGGTTCAGCCACTCGCAGTCCGCATAGATACGGTCGCGCGTAACACCAGGCGTATCTTTAACGATCGAGATATTATCACCGGCCAATATATTAAACAGCGTGGATTTACCCACGTTCGGCCGCCCTACAATGGCGACGATCGGTTTACTCATCTTCTGTCTCCTTCGCATTTAATCGATCCAGTTCATAAGGGTTGTGGAAGAAATGGTTGGTATCCTCAATGCCGCGTCCCATAAAGACGTCGACCAGATCCTGCCCGCCTGATTTTACAATATGGATCGGAACTTGTAAAGTCTTTTCTGCCTCGCTTTTGGTCACATCGTCCAAAAAGACTTCTTCTCCGCTGCGGAACATAACGGACGGAAGCACCAGGCGGCTCCCGAGTTCGCGGCCTTTCAGCTGCTTCATCAGGTCGCCTCCGGTGACCAGTCCGGCCACGGTGATCATCTCCCCGAAGAAATCGTTACGAACCTCGTACACATGGAACTTCGCGCTCGGCACATATCGCATGAACCATTCGGCGTATTTGCGGATATAGGGAGCCGCCAGCTTTCCGGTGGCAAAAGAATACTCCCGCTTCGGCATATCGACCGTGTAAGTCGTCTTTCCGTTTGCATTTTTATGCTTTTTCAAAGAAAGCGGATGGCGTTTCACGTAGGCACGCAAGGTCGTGCGCAAAGCCTCCTTGAATTCATTTTCCATCAGACGGATCATGCCGACGCCGTTCTCCAGCTGGAGGTAGCCGTCGTAGCGCTCCTCCTCCGGAATCTTGCGGCCGGCCGTGATGTAAAACTCATCGCTGGCCTGGACGAAATGCAGCCCCTTCTCTTTGAAGATCTTCTTTTGGAATTCTTCTACGATGTCAATGACTGCGCATGCATCTTCCTTCGTTACCGGCCTAAGTGGAAACAGTCCGTCGCGATATTTCGTAAGTCCGCAGGGAACGATGGACAGACTGGGCATGACCGGCACATATTTCGACAGATCCGAAATGGTCCTCCTAAGTTCATCCCCGTCGTTGATATCCGGACACAAAACGACCTGCGCGTTCATCTCGATCCCGGCTTCATAGAAACGGTCAATGATCGATAAAGCATTGCCCGCGAAACGATTATGAAGCATCTTTACGCGCAGTTCCGGATTCGTCGTGTGGACCGATACATTGATCGGCGCCAGGTGATACTTGATGATGCGCTCGATATCCTTCTCACGCATGTTTGTAAGTGTAATATAGTTACCCTGCAAAAAAGACAGGCGGCTGTCGTCATCCTTGAAATACAGGGTCGGACGCATGCCCGGCGGCATCTGGTCAATGAAGCAGAAAATGCATTTATTGCTGCAGGAGCGGTACTCACTCATGAAGCTGTTCTCGAACTCGATCCCGAGGTCGTCAAATTCGTTTTTCTTTATATCGTAGGTTACTTCCGTTCCGTCTTTCTTGCGGATCCCCACATTCAGTTTTGTCGTCATGATCCGGTAGCGGTAATCGAAGACATCTTCTATACTCTCACCATTCACGGATATGAGGGAATCACCCGGGCAGATACCGAGTCTTGCAGCTATGCTTTTTTCTTCGATCTTTGAGATCAGATGCGCGATTTGTTTCTCTGCCATGTCGGAAATCCTTTTCATGCCGGTGTGTTTAATGCCCTTTAAGGCCACTATCCATGATACCAACAAAACGTCTTTTTGTAAAGGGTTTCGGACTTTTTTACCCTTGACGCTGATTCATTTAGGGCGTATAATTAAGTTCCACGAATATGTGTTTTCATTTCGTGAATCCAACACAGGAAAGGATAACTACGATGGCAGATACGAACCGTGATTTTTCCAGCAATCTTCCTGTCGGTCCGCTGAAGATCCTCGCGCTCGAAAGCTGTAAGACGCTCGCGCAGGAAGTGGACTCCTACATTCGCGACTTCCGTTTGGAGGATCAGATGAATGCGATCGCATCCTCACATGATGCTCTGAACTTTGTGGATTATCAGGAGGACGGCTATTTGATGAAGTCCGCTTGTATCCGGTTCGGTACCGGTGAGGCAAAAGGTGTTCTTTACGAATCCGCCCGCGGTACGGATGTATACATTCTCTGTGACATCACGAATTACAGCCTGACCTATTCCGTCTGCGGACATTTAAATCACATGTCTCCCGACGATCATTTTCAGGATATGAAGCGCATGATCGCGACCTGCATCGGTGCTGCTAAGCGTGTTACGGTCATCATGCCGTTCTTATACGAAAGCCGCCAGCATAAGCGCAGCCGCCGTGAGTCTCTCGACTGTGCCCTGGCTCTGGAAGAACTGGTCAATATGGGCGTCAATAATATCATTACCTTCGATGCGCACGATCCGCGCGTACAAAACGCGATCCCGCTCCATGGTTTTGATAATTTTACACCGCCCTATCAGTTCATCAAAGCTTTGCTCTCTAAGGAAAAGACCTTGCAGATCGATAAAGATCATCTCTGCATCGTAAGCCCCGACGAAGGCGCCATGAACCGTTCCGTCTACTTTGCGAACAACCTCGGCGTCGACATGGGTATGTTCTATAAGCGTCGTGACTACTCCAAGGTCGTCGGCGGCCGCAACCCCATCGTGGCTCACGAATTCTTAGGCCCTGAAGTAAAGGGAAAGACCGTCATCGTGGTCGATGACATCATTTCCTCCGGTGAAAGCATGCTCGACACCGCCCGCGAACTCAAGGAACGCGGTGCATCCCGTGTCATCATCTGCTGCACCTTCGGACTGTTCACCAACGGTTTCGAGACCTTCGACCAGTTCTATCAGGAAGGCATTATCGATTACGTCATCACGACGAACCTGAACTACCGCCCGGAAGAACTCTTAAACAAGCCTTGGTACCTCGAGGCCAATATGAGCAAATTCCTGGCCACGATCATCGACTACCTGAACCACGATGTCTCCATAGGCGAGATCATGGATCCTACGGTACGCATCCAGGCCATCGTCAACAAATACAATGAAGATCAGGCGGCACGGACTCCCGCCCCGATCATTGAGGATACCGACTCGTCGAAATCCGAAGAAACTTGAGAATAGAATGATCCCCCGGGGTGTTTTTTGAGACACCCCGGGGGTTTTATATGGTTTAACGTTTCCGGCGTGGGGGATAAATCCATGTTGCGATCATCGGCGGGACAGTTCACTGCGCGGTGAAAAACGGTCCTCTCAAATCAAAGGCGGAGCTCGGGGAACCTTTACGATTACGGCCGTTTTCTTGATAGCACGGGTTTCCACCCGCGCGAAAACGGCCTCAGCGACAGCAAAAACCGGTCGCGGATCACCGGTTTTTGCCCCGGCTCCGCCTTTTCTTTCGAGGGTTTTTCATCCGCTCGCTCTCATGCCCGCCTTATGATCGCAAACATGAGATATACGCCGGAAACA